>JAFWGJ010000005.1 GCA_017512405.1 bacterium
GAATGGAACAATGAAAAATCCGATTATTGAAAGCTTAGAAAGCAATTACAAAAAGGCTGAAATCCCCCAAATGAATCCAGGTGATACTGTAAAAGTATTCGTAAGAATCGTTGAAGGTAACAAAGAAAGAACCCAAGCATTTGAAGGTACTATTATTAAAGACAGAGGCGAAGGTTTAAATAAAACTATCACTGTAAGAAAAGTATTCCAAGGCGTTGGTGTAGAACGTGTATTCTTAGTACACTCACCAAGAATTGAAAAAATCCAAGTTCTTAGACGTGGTGATGTTAGACGTGCTAAATTATATTACTTAAGAGAACGCTCAGGTAAAGCAACTCGTATTAAGGAAAAAATTGAAAAAAGATAGTCATATCCACTGGTATCCGGGACATATTGCAAAAGCTGAAAGACAGCTGAAAGAAAAATTAAATCTTTGTGATGTTGTTATTGAAGTCTTAGATGCAAGAATACCGTTTAGCAGTATGTATAACAATATTAAATCATTATTAGGCGGCAAACCCCGCCTAATTTTGTTAAATAAGGCTGATTTAACAGATAAGCAGGAATTAAAACTTTTTATTGAAAAAATAAAAACTGATTTTGACAATCCTGTTATGGTTACTGATGCAAAAAATTCTAAAGACCTCGCGCCTATTGTAAAAAAAATACTTGAATTAGCAGAACCTAAAATTCAAGCTCAAATGGCAAAAGGACTTCTTAGACGTCCTGCAAGAGTTATGGTTGTTGGTATGCCAAATGTTGGAAAATCAAGTATTATAAACAAACTTACAAAAGCCTCTAAGACCAAAGTCGGTGCAAAAGCAGGTGTTACAAGACAACAACAATGGGTTAGAATAAACAAAGATATTGATTTACTCGACACTCCCGGAATTATTCCTATGCGTCAAGATGACCAACTTGCCGCAACTAAACTTGCTTTTGTTAACTCTGTATCTGAAAATGCTTATGACAACGAAACTATTGCACAAGAATTGCTAAACATTCTTTCACGAAAATATGAACAACAGTTAAAAGAATATTATAACGTTGATAATTTGACGCTTGAAGATATTGCAAAAAGCAGAAATTGGATTGTATCAGGCTCAGAACCGGACATTGAAAGAACGGCAACTTTTATTCTAAAATATTTTAGAGACGGTAAATTAGGAAAGTTTATACTTGATGAAATCGAATCATAACTTATTTGAGTTTGACGAACAACAAACTTGTAAAATCTTAATCGGTACTGATGAAGCAGGCAGAGGACCTGCCGCAGGCGGTGTTTTTGCTTCTGCGGTTTATATCAATAATAAAGACATTGAAAAAGATTTAGGCAAATTAAACGATTCCAAAAAATTAACTCCTAAAGTTCGTGACGAGTTATTTGATATAATTTTAAACAACACGATTAATTCAACTGTTTGCATAGAAGTTGAAGAAATAGAAAAAACAAACATTTTGGCTTGTTCTCTAAAAGCTATGAAACTTGCTTGTGAAAATGTAATTTCACAACTCAAAATTCACGATTCAATACTCACTATTGTTGATGGCAATCAATTAATCAGAAATTATGATTATCCTCAATTATGTGTTAAAAAAGGTGATGCAACATCAGCTTCAATTGCAGCTGCAAGTATTTTGGCAAAGGTTACTCGTGACAGATATATGGAAAAATTAGATGAAGAGTATCCGCAATACGGTTGGGCTAAAAATGCAGGATATTTGACAAAAGAACACTCTGAGGCTATTTTAAAATACGGAATTACTAAATATCACCGCAAATCATTTTTAAAAAATCTTTTATCCGAAACAAAACAATTATCACTATTATAAAACATTATGAGTATTATAAAAAATTCGAATAAAAATCTTTTTCTCGTTGCCTTTTTAAATATAAAATGGTTTGAGTGGCTACTGTTTTTAATTATGATATTCATAGGCGGATACTGTGTATTAACCGATAATACTCACCCTATGTGGTATTTAATCGTAAACTATATTTGCTCAATGATGGGAATATGTTGTGTACTACTTTGTGTCCATGCTAGTTGGATAAACTGGATTTTTGGAATTATAAATACTTGTTTGTACATTATTATTTTGGCTTACAACCACATTTTTGGAACTATGGCATTAGAGTTATTTTACTATTTACCTGTTAATATTATTGGTTTAATAATGTGGCAAAAGCATCTTGATAAAACAGAAAAATATAAATGCAAAACTCGTGTAATGAATTGGAAGTTGCGCATTATTATGACAATCATCGTGATATTTAGTGCTATCATTTGCCATTATATTCTTATAAAAATAGGTGGAAAAACTGCTTGGTTAGATGCATTTGTCGTTGTAATAGGGCTAAATGCGATGTTCTATGAGATTAAAAGATATACCGAGCATTATTATTTATGGATAATTGCCGATTTTATTGCACTTATTCAATGGGTAATTCTCGCAGATATGATTATGCTAACAAAAAAAAGTATCTATCTCATTTTGGCAGTTATTGGTTTATTTAATTGGAAAAAACTTCAAAAAGAACGAAATTTAGAAAATATTTAATATCAAAAGATACACCTATTATATGATTAAAACTAAAATTTTGTAAGACATAATATTACCGAGAGAGGTATAGTTATGGTTTCAGGTATTTTTAATCACGGTTATTCAACGAGTTATTTTTTAAGACCATTATCAAAAGAACATAACGGTATGAAAGTTGAATGCGCTGATAAAAATGCACCTCACACACCTGATTGGATTACAAATAACTTGGAAGAAATTAAACAAATAGACCAGAACAAAGATTACATGATAACACTTAATGAATTGAAAGCCTTTCAGTTTAAGTCTGATTTAATGGAAAGTATTACAAATGAACTAGATGCTTTTAATACAAAGCGTTTTTGATTTCGTTTTTATTTAAGTTATACAAAGAGGATAAAATTTCAGCAATCTCTTTTGACTTGAAACCTTTTGATTTTAAAATTTCTATTTTATCTTGCATGCCTGCAAGTTCATCTGATTTTATACCAAAAGTCATTGCAACAATTTCGCCTTTTACCTCACCTGAAAAATGTTCTATAACTTTTTCAATGTCATCTATAACAATTTCTTCAAAAAGTTTTGTAAGTTCTCTTCCTACCGCAACTTTTATATTTGGTGCTATTTCTTGTATAATTTGCAGGGTTTTTACAATTCTGTTTGGAGAATCGTAGAAAACCATATTTGAATATTTATATTTATTATATATATCCTGAATTTGTTTATCCGTTTTTGGTAAAAAACCGATGAATGTATATTCTTCCGTTTCTCTTGGAACTTGCGATAAAAAGGTTGAAACTGCGCACGAACCTGTTAAAGATGTAACCGTAATATTATTTTTACGCAATTCGGCAAGCAAAATACTTCCCGGATCACAAATTAGCGGTGTACCTGCGTCAGATACAAGAGCAATTCTCTTGCCATTTTTCAGCTCCGATAATATTAAATCAACTCGTTCTCTTTCATTATATTTATGATAAGAAATTGTTTTTGTTTTTATATCGTAGTGATTAAGCAATTTTTGAGTTACACGTGAATCCTCACACGCAATTAAATCAACCTCTTTAAGAACATCTATTGCCCTTAAAGTGATATCTTTAATGTTTCCTATTGGCGTTGGAACTATGTAAAACTGAAATTTTCTTGTCATAACCCGATTATACAATAAATAAACCGCTGTGTGCAATTTTCAAAGCCTGACTTAATTCCAGATAATATCCGCTTTTTAATAAATCAGTAAATATTTTATATGTGGTCGGAGCTATTTGTTTAACTTTTTCTTCATCTGTATAAAAAGCTTCAACAAAACGGGCAAACAGCTCTGTCGGGCGTTTATAATAACGCTTAATTTTTGAAATTCTGTTTGATATACGTCTTTGTTTCCTTATAAGAGATTTAAGCCTCAAATAGTCCGCAAATGCGGGTTTTAAATTCGGAAAATCCTGTTCCAAAGTATTTATTGATATAATTTTTTCTTTTTCCCATATAAACGCAGGCATAATTCTTACTCTGTCAAACTTTAACAGATATCTTAAATTATTCCCCTTAGCGGCATTATTAAATTCTTTAAACGGTTTTGAGCGTTGAAAATCAGGATAATCCGCTTTAATTTTAATATCCAGTTTTTTTATTTCCGTTTTAAGCTTTTCTTTATGTTTTTTCAAAATTTCGCATTTAAAATGTTCGTCTATAAAATTAGTAACTGATATAAGCTCCTCATCTAATTTTTCATCTGTTTTAAAAATTATCCTTATAGTTCCGCCTGTTTTAGCGGAGTCTTCTTCTATTTTTGAATGAATGTAATGGGCGAATTCATGTAAAAGTGTCGGTACAATTTTATTTTGAGGAGTATTTTTTGAAATATCAATTCTTTTGTCAAGAAAAAAGCCCAAATGACCTCTTGCCTTTGTCGTTGTGTGAACTTCAAGCCCTAATGTTTTAAAATATTCTATTAAATCTTGTTCTGTTGTCATTGTTCAGTTTCGTGTTCCACCCAAGCAAGATAATCTTTTGAACCTGCAATAACAGGCAAAGCTATAATTTCAGGAACGTTATACGGATGAAGTGCTTTTATAACAGCTTCAATTTTATCAAACACTTCTTGTCTTGTTTTTATAATTAAAAGCAATTCATTTTCATTGCATAACTCGTTATCCCAAGAAAAAATCGAATTTACTTTATCAATCGTACTTACACAAGCCGCAAGCCCCTCCTGCACCAAAGCTTCAGATATTTTCTTTGCATCATTTTTATTTGGTACAGTACAAAAAATTACTACCGGATTCATTTTATTCCTCGTCAACATATGAAGTTAAACGTTCAATACTTTTGTTCAATCTTGTTAATTGTTTGTCAATATCAGAAAGTTTCTTGGCAACATTTGAAGAACCGTTGTCTTCTGAGGCTGCAATTAAGTCATCTATTTTTTCCTCTAATGCCTCTATCCTTTGTTGTTGTTTCGCAAATTTTGTTTCTAATTCGTCTAAAACAACTTCGTTAGAAGGCATAGATTTTTTCAATTTGCTTAAAGTGTCATAAACATCGGTTATTTTATCTTCTGCTCCGTCTGCCCAAACTGACAATTTTGAAACAGTTTCAAGAGTATTATTATGTTGCTTCGTATTTTAATCAACCTGAGATTTAATCTTATCCAGCATTGATGTCATTTCGGAATAATCCAGCTTTTTCAAACCGTCATACAAGTCTGATATTGTATTTCTAAATGATTGCATGGAAGTATTCAATGCATTTGCCGATTCATCGGAAGCTAATAGTAATTTATTGGCTCTGGAGCTGATACTAACCATATCAGATGCCATTTTTTCAATATCAACCTTCATTTTAAAAATATCATCCTGACTGATATTAAATTTCATACTGTCAACTTGTCTTACAATTTCATTGACATAATCAGCAATTTCTTTCAGCGAGTTGCTTTCAACAACTTTTTTAATATCATCAAGAGCAAGTCTTAAACGAGCTATATCTGATTCAACATCTTGCATTGAATAACTGTAATTACCGTCATCTTCGGCAGAACCAACACGCAGTTGATTCATTTGTTGTTTCATCAAATCAATTTGTTCTTTTAAAGTTTCCGGAATAACTGTTATAGCATCTTTTACACTATTTTCAACAGCTTCTGATGATGATTTTATCTTATTAAGTTCTTCTTCTATATCCTTATATTCAAGAGGTTTCATTGAATCAAGCGCATGTTTTATAGTCTTAATTTCTTGACTCAACTCTTCACCAACGGTTAATGTTTCTAATTTCGCAAGAACATCTTGAGTTTTTTCATCAACAAAATCTTTAATCTCTTCACCTTCAACTACAAAAGAAAGTTGTTCAAAAACGTTAAGAACGTGCTTCATTATAGCAGTTTTGGCAGAACTGATTTCATTTTTTACATTATCAAACTCAGCCTTGTGCTCCTCCATAAATATATCAAGAGTGGAATAATTCTTTGAAAATACATTGATTTTTTTATCAAGTCCTGCGATAACTTCTTTCAACTGCTCCTGAACTTCAAGCATACCTGAAATTTTTGGTATTTTTTGCAATTCATCAAGACAATCTAAATTTTTCAGTTTATCTAATAAAGTAAGCTTATTTAAAGCATTCAATTTATCAACACTTATAATTTCAGATAATTTTGAAAGTTGTTCAAGACCTTTCATTTTATTAATGTCTTCAAGGGTTGCAAGGGTTTCAAGAATATTAATAGTATTTAAGAATTTTTGTTGATCTTTAACTGTATTTCTGATTTCTTGAAGAGATTTATCTATTTCGAGCTTAACATCGTCATTTAAAGCTATTAAGTCCATTTTTTGACTTATAACTTTTAAGTCATTTGACATTTCGTTATCGTTCTTGAAATCCCACATCGCCTGTTTAACAGAATTGATTTCATTGACAATCTGAGATTTATATTCTTCTAATAATATTTGTACATTTGAAATTGGAGTTCCGTCAGTATCCTGAACAGTTATATCAGCGGCTTTTGTCTGAACGGAAGAAAGCATATTGGCAATATCAGTTTTTAAGCTCTCAAAATCCACTTGAACATTATTTTCAGCCAATGCTCTTGTAATTTTTTCGTCCATACTATCGGAAGTATGTTTTACAAGATTTGCCAATTCACTTAAATTTGAAGTGAAATCGACTATAATACTTTTTTCTTCATCCCCTAGTCCTGACAAACGTTCTTCTGAAAGAGAACTTGCTGAAATTTTAGAATTTAGAACCTCATCATGAACTTTTAATATTTTATCAAATAATTCATTTAATTTGTTTTTAACACTCTCAAATTGTTCTTTACCGTTTAATTCGTCTATTTTTGAAATAATATCGTTTTGAGTATTTTTTAATTCTTCCAATTTAGGAATAACGACATCATCAAGGTGTTTGTGAACATTTTCAAATTTTGAATTTATATCATTTTTTAAATCGACTATTTTTGAATCAAGTAAATCAGCTAAACCGTCGATAGAATTACCTACTTCAAGAACTTTCTCTGCATTCTCGGAATTCATTGCCGCAACATTTGGCATCAATGGTTTTGCAAGATTAAGCATATTCTTTATTTCTTCCAAAGAACTTACCATTGAATCTTTAATAGCTTTTTCCATATCGCTTACACGATTTTCAAGGGAGCCAAAACCTGTAAAAATATTATTTAATATAGGACGTGCATCATCAGAAGCGACATCGCCGGCAAGCTTTTCCATACCTGCTTTATATGCATCCATTTGCTCTTTAAGCACCGATGTTACATTCCTAAAATCTACATCTACAAATGACATTACCGCTTTTTTAATCGGTTCAAATTCTTCAAGCATTTTTTCCGAACGGTTATATAAATTTTCCATAAAATCGGTTGACATAAAGCTTAACTGATCCTTTATTTTATTAAGCTTGCCCTCCATTTTTGATAAAATATCACCACTCGGAACTGATGCGGAGTCAATATTATTACTTTCAGAATTTTGCTTATTTGATGTTAAATAAACTTTTACATCCGATACCGCAAGAATTAAGTCTTGCATTGTATGTTGAACTTCGTCAAAACCTTCTTTTATTCCGCTTATTGCAGCAGGCTGTTCGCTAATTGTTGCAATAGCATTCATAACGGAATCAAATCTTGATGAAATACCATTACAAACACTGTTAAATTTGTCATTTTGTCCTTTTGAGGAATCTTTAAAATCGGCAAAAGCTTTATTCAATTCACTTTTCAATGCGTTAAATTCAAACGCAAAATTGTTCATTTTAATATCCGCTGATTCGCAATCCTCTTTTATTCCGGACATAAACGACATTATGTTTTCCTGTACAGAGTGCAAAGCAATATCATAATCACCTGCAATTCTTCCAACAGTAGTTTCTAAAGCTGTAATTTTTGAAACAATTTCATCATTATCCGATACAAGATCTTTAATATCAAATACAATTTCTTTTAACTGCTTAACATCAACAATAAGAGTTTCTTTAATCGGAGACGACAAACCAGCAATATCATCTTGAAGAAATTTTATTTTGTCAGCAATTGTTGATAAATCTTTTATACATTGTTCAACAAAGGCTCTTTGACCTTCTTCCACAGACATGTAATTTTGCCTTATCGTATCAGGAAGATAAGTAACAAGTTCTCTGATTTTATCTGCCAGTTCTAGTACATTATCAAGTTTGTCTGAGGTTTTACCATAATTTCTGTCAGTATTTTCGTTTACTGAGGTTTTAATTTGTTCTGTTTTTTCTACTAAAATGTTAAGGTTATTTTTAATTGGTTCAATACCGGAATTTGCTATTGCATCAATAAAACCGTCTTTTATATTTCTTGCTGAATCATCAATTAATGTTCGTAAATTTGAAAAAGAAGTTCTTATGTCTAAATCTTCCATCAATTTTGCAAGAGATTTGAATTCTGATGTGGTATCAAGTAAATCGCCTCGCATTACATTTGTTGATTCGATAACATCATAAACGAGTTTTGACAATTCAGATTTAAAAACTTCAAAATCTTCTTCTGTTAATATTTTAGTAACAATGGATGATAACTTATCAAGCTGAATAAGAAGAGAACGTTGACTTTGTTCATTTGCATCAGTCAATGCGCTTTTAAGGGTTGTGATAAGTTCAATTGCATTTTCTACTTTTCTTACAAGACCGTCAAAATCACTTTGACCGGCAAGAGCTTTAATATTTGCGTTAATTTTTGTATTTTGGGATATAACTTCATCAATTGTTGAATCTAACTTATTTTGTTTTTGATCTACAACTTGTAAAGCCGACAATATTGTATCTGATGTAGATTTAACATCAGACAACTCACCTGACATATTCAAAATTTCTTTTGAAGGATCAAGTCTGTTTATATGTTCCAACATTGCATCAAAGTTATTATTCAGGTTTAAAATAATACTTTCAAACCCATTATTAAATTTTTCAAGGTCGGATCTTACAGAATTTATATTCTTAATGATTTCTCTTCTGTCAGTATCATCAGTTCTTATAGCGTCAATTCTTAATGTAATTTCGTTTAAAATATCGCCCTGAGCCATAACTTGCTTAGAAAAGACTGTTATGTTAGTAGAAAGAACATCAAATAATTCTTTCATTTGGGGAATTGTAACTATATCTTCACGATGACTCTGTAAATCTTTAAAAGATGTTTCCAATTCTGTAAATTTTACAGTCACATAAGAATATTTATCTGAAATACTGTTTTTTAAATCTCCTATAAGCTCCAGCATTTCGTCATTATTTGTATTTTCGGCAATTCCGTCAAGTTTTGCCCCTAAATTATTAAGTATTCTGCTTGTATCACCGATATTCAAAGCATTTTGAGTTTTTATCGCATCCAGTGTATCTGATAGCTCCAAAAACTTTTTATTAATATCCTCAATATTAAATCCTTCAGTCATTCCCGATATTCCCTTTTTCAGTTAATACTGTTGTATTAACCTAAATCTTATTTCATAGCAAATTAAAACCCATGCTAAGTATACCATGAAAACCATTTTTTGACATAATTGTTAATTTACACTAAAATAATGAGAAAAAGGCAGGCAAAATCAATTAAAAGATTGATTTAAAATTCTTGTAAAAATCATAATCTTAATATACACAAGAAAAAGGATAGAAAATTGAAAAAGAAAGATTTAAAAAAAGCGATTAAAGAAAAAGAAATTCAACTGTCAAAATTAGAACAACACATAGAAAAATCCAAAACCTGTGCTCAGGTATATGACAACATGCTTATGGAAAAAGCTATCCTTAATAAAGAATTACAAGATGCAAACAAAAACAAATTTGTTGAACGTGTAAAAAAACTTATTCCTCATAAAAAAACTCTTATTTGTGATTATTTTAAGCAATAAATAAGAATAAATTCAGGATATCAATTTCTTATTGTCCAAAAGCCTGATGTATATAGATTAAATCTTCTAAAAACTCTTTGTTTTTTTCTTCCGAATGCGCGTAAGAAACCAAATATGACGGATGATAAATTGCAATTGCTTTTCTTCCCTTATATTCAAGGTTTGCGAGTTTACCATGCACCTTTGTAACAGTATATTTAGAACCGAATAAGGATTTTAATGCATTATTTCCGCATAGAACAATTAATTTTGGATTAATTATTTCAATCTGCTTTAACATAAAATGTTCACATGCCAGCTTCTCGTCAAGCATTGGCGGACGATTGCTTTTTACACCTGTTTTTTGATTTTTAATTACAAACGGTCTGCATTTCAATGTATTTATTATGTATAAATCTTTATCCCTATCTATTCCGGCTTTTTTTAAATATTCATCCAAAAATTGCCCCGCTTTACCAACAAACGGAATACCTTCTCTATCTTCCTGTTCGCCGGGGGCTTCTCCAATAAAAACTACTTTTGCACTATCAGGATTACCGACACCAAAAACTAAATTCGTACGCTTTTTACCGATTTCACAAATACGACAGCTTTCGCATTCCTGTTTTAAATCATTCAACATCTGTTGCTTCGTCATAAGGTTCATCCTTAACTTCGCTAAACAAGCCTACATCATACTTCTTACAATAACGTTTTACTTCTTTTACAACAACGTTTGACAGTATAAATAACGCAAATAAATTTGGTACGGCCATAAACAAGGTTACAGCATCAGAAAGATTAATAATACTCTTAAAATTCATAGCAGAACCAATAACAATACAAACACAATACAACAATTGGAAAGAACGTGTTTTTAATTTGGAATCCCCAACTAAAAATTGCCAGTTTTTAAGTCCGTAATAAGAACCGCAAAGCATAGTACCCATTACAAAAAAGCTTGCCATTATCGTCAATAAAACAGGAAAAAACGAAAAAGCAGATGCAAAAGCTTTTGAAGTCAATTCAATACCTGCAATACCGTGTACATTTAAGTATTCACCGGAAACAACAATAACAAAAGCCGTTGCAACACCGACAATACAAGTATCAACAAATGGTTGCAGCATTGCAATAAAAGCTTGTGCAACAGGCTTACTGGTTTTAACCGCGGCAAAAGCTGTTGGAGCGGTTCCAAGTCCTGCTTCATTTGCGAACATTGCACGTCTGAATCCCCATAACATACAACCGAACACACCGCCTGCAACAGCTTGTGGCTGAAATGCCTGAGTTATAATAATTTTTATTGTATGCGGAATATGTTGAATATTCATTAAAGAAATAATTAAAATACTTGTAAGATAAAAAACACACATTGCCGGCGTAACTTTTTCGGTAAAACTTCCGATAGACTTTATTCCGCCAATAATTGTAATCCAAGTTACAATCGCTACAAAAAGCCCTATCATCCAGCTGTTATTTGCAAAAATACTTTCAGCACCACCTGTAACCTCAGTAATTTGGGTAGTCATGGCATTAATTTGAAATAAATTCCAACCGCCAATTACAGCTAAAACGCAACAAAAGGCATATATTTTACCTAAGTGCGGAGCTATTTTACTCAGAATAGGACCTTTTAATCCCATTGAGATATAGTACATAGGTCCACCTGAGGTTGAACCGTCAGGATTAACCTGTCTTAATTTAACCCCTAAAAGAACCTCCGAAAATTTAAGCGCCATGGAAAAAAGTCCGGCAACAATCATCCAAAAAATAACCCCCGGACCGCCAATAGAAACAGCAGCAGCCGAACCCGCAACATTACCGATACCGGCAGAAGATGAAATTGTGGCACTCAAAGCTTGAAAAGAAGATACTTCACCTTTCTTTTGTCGTTTTATAAGATCTTTATGAACAAATTTGTTTGCAATAAGCCTTAGAGCATGTTTAAATCCCCAAAAGCCTATAAATCTTAATCTATAAGTGAAATAAACAGCAGAAAACATTAAAAGTGCGATTAATAATTGCACTTCAACTCCTTTAATATTTACCGAATAAAATATTATTGAAGAAATTTTATCCGCAATAGGAGATAAAAAACCGTCAATTGCTGCATCTAAGTTCATAAGACAATAATATTACAAAAGTACGCTTAAATTAACAAAGAGTAACAAAACGTAAACCCGATTGAAAAGAAAAAAATTTCATGCTAGTATTGGGGTATCGGAGATAAAAGCCGATAACATAACAAATTGGAGACGTGGCCGAGTTGGCTGAAGGCGGCACCCTGCTAAGGTGTTATGTGGAGCAATCTGCATCCAGGGTTCGAATCCCTGCGTCTCCGAATTTTGTTAAAGACTCGCAATATATGCGAGTCTTTTATTCTTTTTTTACGTAACTTTGACTATCCATACAGCTTTTTAAATAGTTAATTGTATGCATTTTTTCATCATACAAATATTTTATGAAATCTAAATATGCAGGATTATGAGAACTTACTTGCAGATTAATCTCAAAACCGTCAGAACAAAACGGTTCATAATCGTAAACAACGTAACTGTTATATTTACTTTTCCATTCTTTTTTATCTACTCTGCTGTTATTCTCTTCTATTACATCCTCTAACCAATCTACAATATCCTTATTTATATTCTTCATTTCTATTCTATTGTTATTTGCACGTGAATTTTCCATAACACTTACCCCTAGAATTTGCCTTTACTAAAATTTTAAGCCCCGAATCATTTTTAAAAATCCCCTTTTAGTATAGTGTTTATAATCAATTTTCTTAGGGCAAATTATGTATATTATTTTCTCAATCAGGTAATCTTTATAAAGATATAAAGATTATGTAAGGATTTCTTAATTTTTTAAAATAAGAACTATAATTATAATATAGAAAATTAAATTTGGAGGAAAAATGCAGTTAGCAGAAATTTTAGAACAATTAGACAACACTAATAAAAACGAATTAGAAAATCAAATTGTAAGCATGGGTTCAAGCGCAGTTCCTGTTTTAGTTGAACAATTACAAATTTCAAAAGGTTTAAAAAGAGGCGTTGTTGCTATGTCTTTAATCAGAATTGGCGAAGATTCGGTTAGTTTCTTAAAAGCTGCTGCCGATAAAAATAAAGATTTTACTTGGGTTGCCAATTATTTAATTAATGAAATAAATGGTTCTAAAATAGCATAATTTCAATTTTTAAAAACAAAAAGCCATGTCTTATAAAAAGACATGGCTTTTTATTTTATTTATCCACTATTAATAGGATAAAATATGTGTAAAAAATGTTAACATTATGATATGTTAACATGCGAAATAGTAGATACAGCTCTTAAAAAGGTTGGTCTTGAATTAATGTTCATGACACCTGAAAAATGCACCCATGAAGATGGGATTACTGCTGTTGAACTTGCAAAAATTGTGGATATGCCCGTAGAAATTGTCAAAAAGAAGCTAAATATATTAAAAGAAAAAGAACTTGCACAAGTAAAGGGAATTAATCCTAAGTATTGGAAATTTGATGATTATAATTTTCAGAGAATGGATATTGAAGACGAAGTTTATAAATTACTTTGCAATTTTGATGATGTCGATTTTGACCGCTATTTCCAATATTAAGCTGGTTGTTATATAATTAATTCATGCTTGATTATATAAAAGAACATAAATCAGAAACCATTTTTGTTTGCGTAATTACGCTATTTGCACTTATTTTAAGAGTTGTTGCATTGCACAATTTTGGTGATTTATGGGTGGATGAACTATATAGCTATTACTTTGCAAACCAAAATAACCCTGTTGAAATAGCTAAAACTCTATATAAGGAAGATTTTCATGTTCCGTTATACTTTGTTTTATTGCACTATTGGATGAAAATTTTTGGTCAGAGTGATTTTATACTAAGACTTATGGGGTGTTTAATCACTACATGTTCAATCCCCTTAGCTTTTTATGTTTCTAAAAATTTATTTAATAAAAACTGTGCATATTTATTAACTGTTTTTATGGCTTTAAATGCCTTTAATATACACTATTCTTGCGAAGTAAGATTTTATGGCTGCACAATTTTTTTAGCAATTCTATCCGCTTACTTTTTTACAAAAATATTTGATAATTTTGAAAAAAAACGAATTATTTATTATATAATTTCAACATTATTTCTTCTATACACATATAATTTTGCTTTTATGTATGTTTTCTGCCAATTTTTAATTGGATTATTTTTTGCTTTTAAAAATAAAAAAAATATTATAAAATTTTTAAAAATTTATTTAATCATTTTTATATTTTACTTGCCGATAATCTTTTATATATTTCATAGTTTTTTAATGTATAGAACATCAATATTGAGCTTTTTCAGAGATATTTTCAGTTTTGATTTAATGTTTTTCTATAATTTTTTTCTGGCTTGTTATTCAAATATTTTTGAGCAATGGCAAAATAACAACATTATACAAAATGAAATGATTTTAAAAAACTTTTTTAATCCGTTTACCTTAATTTGTATGACATTACCTGTTATTTTAGGTTTAATAGGGTTAATAAAATCACTTATAACAAAAAATAAAATAATAGTTTTATTTTTTATGCCGGCACTAATATTATTTTTAATTAAAATAATACTGGTTTTTTCAAGAATTTTAGCTTTAAATTTAAGATACACCGTTATACCGATTACTTTTTTTACAATTATTTCAATATTTGGCTGGTGTTTGTTTAAAAATAAAAAATTAGTTTATCTTGTATTTTCATTCTGGTTGTTTATAAATATTAGTTCATTATTTTTAGTTCATAATTCCGCAATAAACAGAAAAATAGAATATTCCGGAAATTTACAAGAGATTTTGAATAAAGAATTAAAAGAAAGCGATATTGTATTTATTCCGAGATTTTCAAAATTAATAAAAAAATATGTTCATAGAGGTGAAGTTGCCGATTTTGATACCTACGATGCACTACTGCTGGGAACAAGACCACAAGACATAGAATTTATTTTTGGGAAAGAATTAGCTCAAAAACTTAACCGAAAAATGCTTAAAACATACTTATATAAATATATAACAACAAACACACCTTCTACTATTTTTGATAAAAATTTAAACAAAAGTTATTATTCAACATTGGGAACAGGACAAAGATTTATTATTATAACTGACGAAACAAGCTATTTATCGGCTTTAAAAGACATCCAAGAATTCATAACACCTATTGACGTATATGCAAGAAGTGCAATGTATTATCCACTAAGCGCTAAAATAGCTTATGATGTAATAAATTCTGCAACAAATAATTTAAAATTTAAAAAATCTATACAAGTGAATGAATATTTTTCAGTTTTTATTTTTGAAAAATCTTCTGAAAAATAATTTAAAGGAATTAATCATAAATTCTTTAACATCTTTTATATCTAATTTAGATTTTCCTTTAACCCTATCGATGAAATTAATAGGAATTTCATAAGTTTTTGCACCTGCATTAACACATTCGTACAAAATATTCATTTGAAAAGCATAACCGTATACATCCAATTTGTCCAAATCTATTTTTTTCAAAATATCAACTTTTATTGCTCTAAAACCAGATGTACAATCCTTAACTTGCATTAAACCAGCAATAAACCTTGCAAAAATATTTCCATACTTGCTGTTTAATTTTCTTATCAAAGCCCAGTCTTTCGGAATAGAACCGCCTTTTATATATCTAGAACCGATAACAAAGTCATAACCTTCATTTATTGGCGGTAAAAGTTCTTTTAATTTTTCAGGCGAATGTGAAAAGTCAGAATCCATTTCAACTAAAACATTCGGATTTAAATGTTCAATAGCATATTTAAATCCTGCCTTGTAGGCATTTCCAAGTCCTCTTGTATTATTTTCAAGAAGATAAATTTTATCATTTGATTGTTGAAGTTTTTTAACAATAGCTGATGTTCCGTCTGGTGAATTATCGTCGACTATAAGAGTATTAATGTTAAAGTCATTAATTTCATTAATGACTTCGTAAACAGCATTTAAAAAATCTTCTATATTTTCAGCTTCGTTGTATGTTGGTAAAACAATAGTAACGTTCATAAGACTCCTTATAAATGCAGAGCAACCCGTAAGCCGTGTTCTGTTTTAGATAATCATCTGTCTGGGAATGTGATTACTCACAAACTCTAGCGATTTTTTAGAAGTGGGCGGACAGCCTTTGTAACCTTCAATTTAATCTTGCATTCGATCGGGGTTTACCTAGCTGATAACTCTCGTTATCACTGGTGAAGCTCTTAACTCACCGTTGCACCATCGCCTGTGATTTAAATCCATCGGCAGTATACATTTCTGTGGCACTATCCACCGATTCACACCGTCCGGAGTTTCTCCGGCGACCTGTCCTTGAATGCACGGACTTTCCTCACATTTCTGCGCGATTATCCGATTACTCTGCATTTGAATTATAACACAAATTAGTAAACAGTTTACTAAAAGTTTACTTTTTAATAAACAAAATTATTTTTTTTGTAGCCTTAATAACACTTTTGTTGATAGGGTTAACAACTCTATCTATACTTTGACCTATACCATATCCTACCGGATATATCACATTATCAGAAGTCCAGTCTATACCTTTACCAACTTGAACAGCGCTCCATTTTGTTCCCTTTGCCACAGGTACGATTGTATATTTTGCGCCAAATTTAACACTTTTCCCAATTGGCACGACCATATAATCATAACCTAAACCTGCACCTTTTTCTATAGGAATTATAATATATTTACCGGCTTTCCAAGCTCCTTTTGCAATCGGAACAATTGTATAATCGGCAGCATAATCTAATCCTTGAAAAGTTTTATCTACTCCCCAGTTAACACCTCTTGCAACAGGGACTATTGTGTAATCAGCAGCATAATCTAATCCTTGAAAAGTTTTATCTACTCCCCAGTATAGACCTTTAATTACAGGCAATATAGTGTATTTTGCGCCATATTCAAAACCGGTTTCTGCACTTTCCACAAACCACATAACAGCACTTCCAACTGGATTTACAATATTTTCAACCGTCCATTCCGCTGATTTCAGCGAATAGTCAGAACCAACATAAACAGGTGCAACAGCAGCACCTACTGCCCAACCAACAGGAGTAAGAGATTTGTCCAAAAGACTTTCTTTTTCTTCGTTTGCCAAAACGATGTTTAAAGAACTAAAACATAAAAATATCACAATGCAGAATTTAAAAATAATTTTCATAAAAACTTCCTTTATTGGAAAATATTTTATAGTACAGCAAATATGATGTCAATAACATATTACTTTTACTAATTTAATATCCATGATACAATAAAAAAAAAAAGGAGGATTATATGGCAAAAGATTCGAGTTTTGATATTGTGTCTGAATATGATAAGCAAGAATTGGTTAATGCAATTGACCAAGTTAAAAGAGATATTACATCCCGTTTTGATTTAAAAAATTCTAAATCGGATATTGTTTTGGAAGCCGACAAATGTGTTACCATTACAACAGAAGATGAAACGAAATTAAGAAATATTTATGATATTTTGCAGTCTAAATTGGTAAAAAGAGGTTTAAGCATAAAAATTTTAGACCCTCAAAAAATTGAAGATGCACTTGGCGGTGCAGTCAGACAAGTTTATAATTTAAGAAAAGGTTTAACACAGGAACTTGCAAAAAAAATTACAAGTGATATAAAAGATTCAAAAATTAAAGTACAAGCATCAATTCAAGGGGATCAAGTTCGTGTTACAAGTAAAAGTAAAGATGATTTACAAGCTGTAATTGCGCTATTGAGGGAAAATGCAGATAAATACGATTACCCTCTTCAATTCCAAAATTACAGATAAGAGGTTAAAGTGGGAATAATCGAAACTTTAAAAAACAAAGTTATAGTATCCTGTCAAGCAATGCCCCGAGAGCCTTTGCACAGAGCTGAGGCAATGACAGCAATGATGAAATCTGTTTTAAACGGTGGTGCAGGAGGGTTACGCGTTGCAGGGGCAAGAGATGTCATTTACGCAAAGAAAATGACAGATGTCCCTATTATAGGACTTACAAAGCCCAATGTTATTCCGCCAAACTGGAAAGAAATAGTTTATATCACACCATCTTTAAGACACGTAAATCTTCTTATAAAAGCAGGAGCTGATATTATAGCATTTGATGGAACATCAAGACCGCACGAAAATTGCACGGTCGAAGAAATAATAAAGCTTATAAAAATCAGAAAAAGACTTTCTATGGCGGATATTTCAACGGTTGATGAAGGAATTGAATGCGAAAAACTTGGTGTAGACATAATTTCAACTACACTTGCAGGATATACTCAAAACTCACCATTAAAAAATGACGGGCCTGATTTTGAATTATTGGAAGAACTTGTAAAAAGAGTAAAAACACCTGTAATTTTAGAAGGACGTATTTGGTCGCCTGATGAAGTTGATAAAGCTTTTTCTCTTGGCGCTCATAGTGTTGTAATAGGCTCTGCTATCACAAGACCACAGTTAATTACAAAAAGATTTGTATCAAGAAAGGAAAATTTATGAAAGCAATAGCAATAGATGTTGGCGGTACGAAGATTTATAATGCGGTAATCAATGAAAAAGGTGAAATCATTTCTGAAATAGAAAAACATTCCACCCCAAAAAATTTGGAAGAAATAAAAAATCTTTTTAAATCAATAATTGCAAAGTACGAAAACGAAGTTGATGCAGCCGCATTTTCAACAGCAGGTGCAGTAAATAATGAAAACACAAGAGTTATAAGTTCAACAGGTAATCTAGTTGAAAATTACAGAACAATAGAGTTTGATAAATTATCAACAAAACCGGTATTTGTAGAAAATGATGCAAATTGTGCCGCTTGGGCAGAACACGTAATCGGAGCATCAAAAGGAATGCCCAATTCAATAATGCTTACACTCGGTACAGGTGTTGGCGGAGGAATTATTCTAAATGACAAACTGTTCAAAGGAAAATCCGGAGCAGCAGGCGAAATGCATTTTAAGATGTATCCTGATAAACGTAGAGCTTGTACTTGCGGAAGCTATGACTGTTTTGAAGCTTATGCCTCAGGTACAGGTTTAAAAAAGACAGCTGAGGAAATGTTAAATAACCCTGATGCAACAACTTATGATGTTATTGATGGTTTAAAATCAGGTGATAAAAAAATGACAGAAGTATTCAACAAATGGCAGGATGACATTTTGGCAGGAATTATAGGACTTGCTAATTTATTTGACCCTGATTGTTTTGTTTTATCGGGTTCTATGGCAGAATTCGTTGATACGGATTATTTAGAAAAAGGAACAAATTTTCAAATTATAACTATGCCAACAAAAGTATTGAAAGCCACAACAGGTAACTATGCCGGAATGATTGGTGCCGCACTTTTAGCTTTGGGGGTAAAATAATTGGGTAAGGCAAAAGCAAGAAGTTTCAATCTAAGCAAACATAATCAAATTAAATCTATGACTCGTCAGGATGCAATATTTGAAGTTGTTAGCCGTTTCAAAAGAAACGAAGATGTTTTGGAATTGGTAACAATGTTTGGTTTATCTGCCGAAGAGCTTCTTGAAGGCGGAGCTTTGTACGAAGAAGTTAAAAGTATTGAGGGTATTCTTGATGCCTAAATTCATAAAACGAATATGGTTCTGGCTTGAAAATTCAAGAATTTTCACAGTACCTATGTCAATATTTTCCTGGCTTGTTGCCTTCACATTTGCATATACAAACGGAGGAAATTGCTTTTACGGTGTATTGTCTCTTATTGGAATTTGTTTAGGACAATTAGCAACAAATTTGTTTGATGACTACGTTGATTATAAAAAACTTGAACAGATTGGAACGCTGGAAAATCAAACAAAAGCAAAATGTAAATATATAAAAAATGGTGAAGCAACGTTATCAGATGTTTTAAAAGTTGTTATAATTTATTGTTCAATTGCTACGGCAATCGGAGCATATTTGTTTTTCAAAACAGGTTATCCAGTGATAATTTTTGCGCTACTGGGTGCCATTTTTGTTTTAACATATGCAAAATGGTCAACTGCGGGAATTGGTGAAGTTGCAGTAGGCTTGGCATTTGGCCCGATATTATTTGGCGGAGTTTATTGGGTTATGACACAAACACTCAACTATGAAATTTTTTTAATAGGCTCTGTTGTTGTAATGTTTACCATAGGGCTTTTATACACAAATGCTTTACTTGATTTTGACGGTGATGAAGTTTCTCATAAAAAAACTCTCTGCCACAGATTTAAAAATAAAAATCAAGCAGTTGCTGGTTTTGGTATTATTTATGGTATGGGTTACGGAATTTTATCCGCAATGATTTTAAGCGGTTATTTGCCAAAAATATTTTTTATAACATTTTTTACATTTCCGCTTGTAGTTGAACTTATGATTTCTATGTTAATGTTCAATAATGATAAAGAATATGTACCAACAAGAAAGTTCTGGCACTTTCCGTTTGAAAAGTGGAATGATATAAAAAATCAAGATATAGCAAGTTTTAGATTTAGAATGTATCAGGCAAGAAACGTAATGATACACACTTCATTATTAATTTGTATTGCAAAAATTATTTCTGTGTATTTTTAAGATATAATTAAGAAAAAAGGAAGAATATATGAAAAAAACATTAGTAAAATATCCATACTTAACAAAAGACGTAGAAATTTATGAAAGAGAAAACGGTCATAAAATTGTTCTGGCACACAAAGAAGGCGGAATGGTAAACGTAAGTTCATGGGTAAGGACAGGCTCCATAAATGAAAACGATGAAAATAACGGTATTTCACACTTTTTGGAACACCTTATGTTTAAAGGTACACACAAACATAAAGCAGGTTATTTTGACAGAACTCTTGAAGCAAAAGGTGCTATCGTAAATGCCGCAACTTGGAAAGACTATACTTTTTATTATGTAACACTTCCAAAAGGTGAGGGTAACAAGGATTTTTACGAAGCAATAGAACTTCACGCAGATATGATGCTTGACCCGATTTTACCGGAAGAGGAAATTGGCAGCGAATTTGATTTAAATGACGAAAACGTAAAAGACAAACGTGAAAGACACGTTGTAATTGAAGAAATTCGTATGCGCAAAGACCAACCTTGGACAAAGGTTTATAATATAGCAAATCATAATATGTACAAAAAACATCCCTATAAACGTGATGTTATAGGAACACCTGAAATTATCTCACAAGTTCCGCAATCTGCAATTATGAATTACTATAAAACTCACTACACTCCAAACAACGTAACTACAATTATTGTAGGTGATTTTAATCACGAAGAAATTTTAGAAAAAGTTTGCAAAGAATTTGATTGGAAAGGCAGAGAAAATTATCAAAATCCTCAATTTGAAATTGACAAACCTACAGACCATACAATATATTTAGAAGATAAAGCAAATGTTAACACAGGATTTTTAATGTTCGGCTATTTAACTTGTCCCGCAAGCAACGTTAAAGATACTATTTTAGTGGATTTAATAAACATAATTCTCGGCGATGGTGCAAGTTCAAGACTATATCAAAACTTAATCGAAAAAGCCAAAGAACCTGTATTCAATATGATAGATACAGACCATTACCAATTCAGAGATGGTAACAATTTCTTTATTGAAGCCAATTTTAGACCGGAAAAGAAAGATTTGGCAGTTGATTTAATAAAACAGGAGATTGAAAAAATAAAGACAACAATTACCGAAAAGGAATTTAATAAAGCAGTCAAAAAAACCAAATCTCAATTTGCATGTAATGCAGAAACGGTCTCTGATATCGGAGATACAATAGGAACATATATGACAGTATGCAATGACTTGTCATTAATAGAAAATTATCTGGATATTTTAGAACATTTAACAATAAAAGATGTTCAAAATGCGGCAGAAAAGTACTTAAACATTGAAAATGCGGTAATTTCCGTATTAATGCCGCAATAAGATACAAAATGTAATAATAGTGAAAATATAATATTTATAAAGTATAATATTCTTATGGATTCGGGTAGCCAGAAAAAGATTTTAGAGTTATTATTAGGAATTATATTACTGGTATTTGCAACGCCTGCAAATGCTATTGTTGACTCAACAGATAATAAAATCCAACAAAAAATAGAAAAAAGTAAATTTTTAGAACGCGTAGAAAATGCAAAACAAAATGAAAATTCTAAAAATTCAGTTAAGCTTGATACTAAAAGTTATACAAAAATTCAGATAAAGGAAAATTCTGTTCTTACACTGGAAGATTGTATAAATATCGCGCTTGAAAACAGTCCTTCCATTCAAAGATATCAGGATCTTGTAACGGTCGCAAATACATTATTAGGACAGTCAAAAGCTTCTTACTTCCCGTCATTGAATCTCGGAACAGGATATACGGGCAACTACATAAATGGTGGCGGAATTTCGGACTATACCGGCTCTTATGGAATAAATGCATCTATAAATCAGCTATTGTTTAGTTTCGGTAAGGTCGGAACCAGAATAAAAAAAGCAAGATTAAACAAAATCTCCGCAGATTATGATTTGAATTTTGAAATAATTAAGACTATTTTTAATGTAAAAACACAATATTATGCAGTATTGGCAGCTCTTGCAAATATTAAAGTACAAAAAGCAAATATTTTAATAAATGAAAGACAATATCAACAAACAAAAGCTTATTTTGAAGAAGGTTTAAAATCAAAAATAGACCTTGTAAATTCGGAAGTTAATTTAAGCAATGCAAAAATCAATTATGTAACAGCGCTTAATGCATATGATACCGCTGTTATAGCGCTAAACAATTCAATGTATATTGAAAATCCTCCAAAATACTCGATTGCAAAGATTGAATCATTTAAGTTTGATAATAAATATGCAGATGTAGCTCTAAATAATGTTTCACAGGAAATAGAAGAATTTAAGGCCCCTGAACTGGCAGACGGAGCAGTTTTTCAAAGTGCAATACAAAAAAACGAACTTATAGACCACACTTATAATTACGCAAAATTTCCTTATACATTAGAAGAATCTTTGGAACTTGCAAAAGAAAATCGACCTGATTTGCGTTCACTTACAGCACTAAGAGATGCATTTAAAAAGGAATTAACCTACCAAAAAATTCAATATTTACCTGATTTAAGAGCAAAAGGCGGTTACGGATTAAACGTATCATCTCCAACGACAAACAGTATACAAATTCAGGGTTCTCTTGATTTTCCTGCAATCAATGTAATGGATATAAAGTATAAAATAGACGAAGCAAAAGCACGTCTTGATGCTGCGGATACACAACTTGACCAACTATCAAAAGATATTTTCTTTAATGTACAAAAAGCTTATGTAAATATGGTTCAGTACGAAAAGAAAATACCTTTAACCTACGTTGCGGTAAAGCAAACATACGAAAATCTTGAACTTGCTATGGGTAGATACGAAGTTGGTTTAGGTAATTTCTTAGAAGTTCACGACGCAATACAAAATTACAACCAAGCACAAGAGAATTATGTAAAATTGATATTTGATTACAATGTTTCAAGAGCAAAACTTGAACTTGAAATAGCAAAAGTAGACAACAAAACACAAAAGGATGAAAATGAATAAAAAGAAAATCGTAGTTATTTTAATTGCAATAGCAATATTAGCAGTTTTATTTTTAATATTAAAACCAATACTTGCAAAAGCAGGTATTGGTAAATATCGTACCGAAAGCGTACGTAAGCATACCATTGAACAAGTTGTAGAAGCATCCGGAACTATAAGTCCAGTAAATACCGTAAGTGTAGGTTCAACCGTTTCAGGACTCATGATGGAAGTTTTTGTTGACTTTAACTCGCAAGTAAAAGCAGGACAACTAATCGCAAGAATGGATACAAGTTTATTTGATGCAAATTGCGAAAAAGCAAAAGGTAATTTAATAAGTGCTCAAGCTGATTATACAAAACAAAATGCTATAACAATAAACAGTCAAAAAACATACAATCGTTGTAAAAATCTTGTAAATCGTAATTTTATGGCAAGAAGTGAGCTCGACAAAGCAGAAGCAGATTATTTATCGAACAAGGCTCAGTTACAAGCAGCACAAGCAAAAATTGTACAGGCAAAAGCAGATTTAGATTACGCAGAAAGACAACGCTCTTTTGCATATATTTACTCACCTGTTGACGGTGTAATTGTTACCCGTAACGTTGACCCTGGACAACCGGTAGCAGCAAGTTTCCAAGCTCCTGAATTATTTACTGTCGCAAGAGATTTAAAAGAAATGCAAATTGAAGTTAGTGTTTCAGAAGCAGACATTGGAAAAATTAAAGAAGGTCAGGAAGTTGATTATACTCTTGACGGCTATCCTGATGAAGTCTTCAAAGGTATAGTTTCACAAGTTAGAATATCTCCGACTACTGTTTCAAATGTGGTAACATATACTGTTGTTGTTTCTGTTGACAATGACGAATTAATCTTAAAACCTGGTATGACTGCAAATGTATCAATAATTACACAAAAGAAAGAAAACGTACTTTGTGTTCCGTCAATAGCTTTAAAATATGCACCCGTAACAAAAGGCGAAATAAAAAGATATGAAAATCAAGGTGTATGGGTTCTAAAAGGCAGAAAACCGGAAAGAGTTGAAGTAACAACCGGCGGAAGCGACGATACTTATACAGAAATCACATCAGGTGATATAAAAGAAGGCGACAACGTCATAACAGGAACAAATGACGGAAAATCAAAAAAGAATATGGGTCAAGGTAAAAGACCAATGAGAATGTTTTAGAAATGGCACTTATAGAAGTTAAAAATGTAATAAAAACTTATGCAACAGGCGAAGCGGCTTTTAATGCCTTAAATAACGTTTCTTTAACAATAGAAGAAGGTGAATTTGTTGCGATAATGGGAGCATCCGGTTCAGGAAAATCAACGTTTATGAATATGCTTGGAACTCTTGATAAACCTAATTCAGGCACATATTATCTTGACGGAATTGATGTTCTTAATCTGGACAGTGAAAAGCTTTCAGAAATTCGTAATGTAAAATTAGGTTTTGTTTTTCAAGGTTTTAATCTTATATCAAGAACATCTGCTCTTGATAATGTAGAGTTACCAATGATTTACAAAGGTGTTGATGAAGAAACACGTCATAAAAAAGCAAAAGAAGCATTAAAAATTGTTGGTCTTGAAAAACGCGAAAACCATATGCCAAATCAAATGTCAGGCGGTCAGCAACAGCGTGTTGCAATTGCAAGAGCCATTGTAAACGATGCGCCTCTTATACTTGCGGATGAACCCACCGGTAATTTAGATACTAAAACAAGTATAGAGGTTATGAATTTCTTTGTAGAGCTTAACGAGAAACACGGTAAAACAATTGTTTTAGTAACACACGAGCCTGATATCGCAGAGTATTGCAAACGCGTAGTTAAATTTCAAGACGGAAACATTATCTCAGACGAGGTAAAAAGACAATGATAGATTTAAAAACAACATTAAAAATTGCGGTTAATTCATTAAGAATAAATAAAATGCGCTCAGCTCTGACCAGTTTGGGCATAATTATCGGTGTAGGAGCCGTTATCGTAATGCTTGCAGTCGGAACCGGCGCAAGAGAAAAAATTGCCAAAGATATGGATTCTATGGGTAGTAACTTACTTATGATACGTTCAGCCTCTGCAAAATCAGGCGGAGTCCGTATGGGTATGGGTACAAGACCTACGTTGACACTTAAAGATGCCGAAGCTATTGAAAAGAAAGTCACAGGGATTCTTGCAATTGCACCATATTCAGCAGAAGGCAAACAACTAACTTACGGAAACCAAAACTGGTCAACGTCTGTTGGCGGAACAACGGCATCCTATCTTTTTATAAGAAACTATGAAATTGATGAAGGCAGAAATTTTATTCCGGAAGATATTAAAAACAACACAAAAGTTGTAATTATAGGTAACACGGTTGCAACAGAACTTTTCGGCGACGTAAATCCTATTAATAAAACAATCCGCATAGGAAATGTTCCTTTTAAAGTAATTGGAGTTCTAAAAACAAAAGGTCAGTCAGGAATGGGACAAGACCAAGATGATTTAGTATTTATTCCGATAACAACCGCTCAAAAGAAAGTTTTCGGAACAGATTTTCCGGGCACTGTCAGCATGATTACTATAAAAGCACAGGACGCTGAAATTTTACCTAAAACTGAAAAAGAAACCGAAGAAGTATTAAAACAACGTCATAATATTGGGAAAATGCAAGATAATGACTTTGAAATAAGAAATCTTGCAGAAATGCAGGAAACAATAAAATCTTCCGCAAAAACAATGTCTGTTCTTCTGGGTGCAATCGCATCGGTTTCATTACTTGTGGGCGGTATCGGTATTATGAATATTATGCTTGTATCAGTTACGGAAAGAACAAAAGAAATAGGTATAAGAATGGCAATAGGCGCGAAAGCACAGGATATTAGAATTCAGTTCCTTATTGAATCTTTCTTATTATCAATTATAGGAGGATTTATAGGAGTTCTTGCAGGATGTATAATATCGGGATTTATAGGGCTTACGGGTGCCATGAATGTTTCAGTGTCAGCATTTTCAATAATCTTATCACTCGGATTTTCCGGATTAGTAGGTGTAGGATTTGGCTACTACCCTGCATATAAAGCATCTTTATTAAATCCAATTGACGCTTTAAGATACGAGTGATGTCATTGCACAACTTATTGCATCAATAATTCTTTTTACTTTAACAAGTTTAATACTTTCAAATTCTTCATTACAGTTATTAGCATCGGGTATTATGGCTCTTTTAAATCCCAATTTTTGTGCCTCATAAATACGTTTTTCAAGATTATTTACAGGTCTTATCTCGCCGGATAGCCCTATTTCACCAATTAAAACAGTCTGCATATCTGCCGTAACATCATTCAAGCAAGCAGCAACTGCAACTGCAATACCCAAATCCGCAGCAGGTTCCGATATTTCAACACCGCCTATAACATTTACATAAACATCTTGTTTTGAAAGATTTAAACCGACTCTTTTTTCCAAAACTGCCAGTATTTGTAATAATCTTGAGGTATCAACACCGTTTGTAACCCGTCTTGGGCTCGGATACGGAGTAACGCCGACTAATGCCTGAATTTCAAGTAACAAAGGTCTTGTTCCTTCATTTGTTACTATAATAACACTTCCCGGAGTTGCGCTGTGGTTTTCTCTTAAAAATATTTCGCTCGGATTTGTTATTTCTACTAAACCGTTTGAGCGCATATCAAACATTCCGACTTCTGATGTTGTTCCAAAACGGTTTTTAACAGCCCTTAAAAGTCTGTAAGATTTGTATTTATCTCCTTCGAATTGTATAACCGCATCAACCATGTGTTCCAAAACTCTTGGTCCTGCAATATTACCTTCTTTCGTAACGTGTCCTATAACTATTACAGTTACATTTTGGTTTTTTGCAATCTGCATTAAATAGTTACAACATTCTCTAACTTGTCCGACACTACCGGCTGATGAAGCTATATTATTGGTATAAATAGCCTGAATACTGTCAACAACAAGGACATCCGGTTTTATTTCTTTTACTTGTTCTCTTATTTGTTCAAGATTTGTTTGCGGATAAATATAAAGAGTATCATTATTTATGTTAAATCTTTCTGCTCTTAATTTAACCTGACTTGCGGATTCTTCCGCAGAAACATAAAGAACTTTTTTAGCTTGTTTACATAATTCACCGCTTGTTTGTAAAATTAATGTTGATTTACCTATTCCCGGATCACCTGCAAGTAAAATTAAAGAACCTTGAACAAGTCCGCCGCCCAGAACTCTGTCAAATTCGGAAATATTTGTTGAAATTCTGACACTTTCATCTATTGCAATATCATTTATTAATACAGGTTTTTCAGTGTTTAAAAATTCAGATTGAGGTATGTTTGAAGCAATAGATTTTGTCTCCAATTCTTCAACCAAACTTCCCCAGCTCCCGCATTCAGGACATTTTCCCAAATATCCTGCCGTTTCATATCCACATTCCTGACACACATATTTTGACTTAACTTTTGCCATAATTTTATTCTATTCTAAACATTCAAAAATTTACACAGTTTTTTTATTATATTCTTAAATGTAACTGAATGATTTATCTCTATTTCTCTGTAATACTGATTATAATTTTTGATAATATTTTTTGGAAGAGGATTACCTTGTTGTAACGTTCTTGCGACCTGTTCAAGATAACTGTCCTGCTCATCACGATACATCAAATCCCTATGACGCAAATCTTCATCCGCTTCACGATGAATTAAAGCGTGATAAGCACATTTTATAGATGAATCTTTTACGTTATTCGGAAATTTTTTTATAGCCTCACGCACGATAATTCTGTCGGTTAAAACAGCAATAATCAAATCGCCGATGTATTTTCTTGCAGTTGCTACATCCTGAAATTCTATATCCGACATTATTTTATACTAAATCTAGGCATTGCTCTTCTATAAAATGTAACATTTCACTTGTGTTACCGTTAAAAAATTGTTCTGCTATTTCTTTAATAGAAGAAATTGCCATTTCATTTTTATCCATTACTGTTTTATAGAAGAATTTTTTACCTGCTCTGTATCTAACTAAAAGTTCTTTTGAACTTAATCTGTCCATTACGGTTTTAACTGTTGTATAGGCTCTTTCCATACCATTTTTCATCATATCATCAACAACATCTTTTACGGATATATTCATATCCTCATCTATTGATTGTAATTTCCAAACTGAATTTAATATTTCTATTTCCAAAGAACCTAATGACATAAAATTTCCCTCATGTTTAAATAAACTATTACATACATAATAATTTAGATATAAAAAAAAATCAATACATTGTATCTAAATATTAATCTAATAAACCTTCTGTTGGTTCACCAATATATATAACACCATATCTGCTTTGAGCGTGATTATAGGAACCCTTTTTTACACTTCCGCCCCTTGTAAACTGACCTGTTTGACTTCGCTGAATCATATTTTTTTTCTTGGCTTGATTTTGCGATTGTTCAACTTTATTATTTGTTACATTTGAATGCCCAATGATATTAGAATAGCCTACGACAAGAAATACCGTAAACGCGACAGTTCCGATACAAACTTTTGTTAAAATCTTTTTCATTTGGGGCTCTCTTTCGACACTATATATATTCCCACTTTTCAATATTTTTAAACATGTATCAGTGATTTACATATATAACTTTTATACCTTTTTCTGCTAATTTTATGGGTTTTGTCTGAAATTTATGATTAATTTCCGGATAATACGCTGGTATATATAGGGTTTTAGGATAATTTGCATTTTCTTTATTTTCAATAATTGTTCTCTGTATTTCATAATCAAAATATTGAAGATTTATTATAAAAGAATTTAAAAAACATATAACTGAAATTAAAACAACCCAAGGGAATTTTTCTTTTCTTAAATTTAATAATATAATTAATGGTAATAACCATAATTGAGGGACAAATCTTGCCCACCAAGCTTCGTGGTTACCCAAAATTGAAATAAGTAAAATTGTAATTATTGTCCAAAATAGTTTTTTTTCTTCTTTATTTTCAAATCTTATAAATAATGAAAGAATTAGGGAGCATAGCAAAATACCGCTGAAAAAATATCCAAATCCCGCAAGACGCATATCTTCAAATATAAATTTGTCATCTCCGCTAATGGTAAAAGGAATTTTTAATCTGGGAACATCATCCGACTGAATTAGCGGAGATAAATTTTTTGATACTGCAAAAGTTGAAAAGAGAAATTTTTCAAACCTGTTCATACTCTCAAATCCCTGAGGATATGATGTTATCATTCCGTCTTTATTTGCTTCCAGTATAGAACTTTTAATAACCGGATAAAATGCATTTCTGCCCTGTTTTATATTTGTAAAATAAGGGTTTATTCCGCTCATTAAAATTAAAATGGAGGCGAGAATACAAGAAAGTAAAAGCTTTTTTGAATAATATAAACATATAAATATTATCAATATAATTGCAGTTGTAAAAAGTCCCGTCAATTTTAAATTTGAAAGAATAACAGAAGAAATGCATATTAAATATAGTGATTTATTAGTATCAATATTTTTAGCATAATTGATACATGAAAATAAAAGTATTAAAAATATATAATAAAATGCTCCGTCAACGTAATTTGTAAGCATTTGACATATACAAATCGGATTGTAAATAATCAAAAAAGAAAATACAGAACTTTTTAAATTTGAACACTCATAATTTTTAAGGGTATAAAATGAATAACAAAATGCGCAAATCATAAACAAATAATTTGTTATTTTTGTTAACTCTATTTTTTCAAATACAAAATATATATTTGCACCGATTATTTCAAAGAATTTTAAAAAAGTTTCCACATATTCAATTGAAGCAGTAAAAACATATTCCTGACGATTTGCAAAATTCGCAACATTATCCCATATCGGATTTAAACCCGATTTTAGCAATATAATCATAGCCTGATGGTAAGTTGTACCGTCATAAGAAAAATCCGGAATAAAATAACATAAAATTCCAAGCAGTAAAATCAAATCAAAAAGTACAATAATTTGTGCCCAAAAAGATTTTATTGAAGTTTTACCGGTTTTGAAGTTTAAAAAAGACAATGTAACAACAAAAATAATAGTTGAACAAATTAAATAAAAAGGATTTATTGAAAACTTAAAAATGAACCCTGCTACTGTCAGAAAAAACAGGGTAAAAAGTCCTGTTAAAATAGAAATAGTCCAATTTAAGCAAATGTTTTTCATAGAATAATTATATCTAAAAATTATTTTTTAGGATTTTTTAATAAAAATACCAAAGGTGCAATAATAATTGCAACTATCCCGCACCATCTGAAAGCTTCCATAAATCCCCATAGCGTCGCTTGTTTTAGCATACTTCCATATAATGAGTATTGTGCCATATAATTTGCAACATCAATGCTTGTAAGTTGGGAAAAAACAGCCGTCATTGAAGAAACTTTGTCTGCAAAAACTTGATTTAAATTTGTCATATTTCCGACCATATTTGCTTGGTGAATTTGTGAATATCTTGAAATAAGAGTCGTAACAACAGATGTTCCCACAGCACCGCCAACATTTTTAAGCATATTTTGCAACCCGCTTGCATTCGTCATCTGACTGTTATCAAGTGTCATAACTGAATATGCTACTAATGGCATCATTGCAAAGCCCATACCGACACCAAACATAAAATTAGGTATGGCAATACTTATTGTCGAAATATTTAAATTTAAAAATCCGAATTTTAACCCAGCAATACCAACCAAAAGTAAGCCAAACAGTGCAAAAAGTCTGTTATCAACTTTCTTTGATAACGAACCAAAAATTGCAATACCCAACAAAGCTCCGCAGCCTCTCGGCATAATTGCCATTCCGCTTGTGAATGCCGAATATCCCAGTAAAGTTTGTAAAAATTGAGGTAACAAGGCTATTGAGGCGAGCATAATTGCCATAATTGCAACCTGAACCCAGGTACCTATTGCATAATTTTTATCTTTGAATACCGTTAAATCAATCAATGGAGATTTTCCTTTTAATTGTGAAACAATAAATGCTATAAAACAAAGTACGCAAAATATTGTTAATTTACATATCCAAGGGGCATTAAACCAGTCTGCATCGTTACCTTTATCAAAAATAACCTGCATGCTTACAAGCCACAAAACTAAAAATAAAAAGCCTATTTTATCAAGTCTGACGTTTTCTTGCTTTTGAGCATAAGGCGGGTCTTCTAATAAAACTTTTGAAATCCACATTGTAAAAATTCCGATAGGAACATTAATGAAAAAAATCCAAGGCCAATTCCAGTTATCAGTAATCCATCCGCCCAAAACAGGTCCGATAATCGGTGCAACAACGATAACAAGTCCAAAAGAAGCCATTGCTTTACCGCGTTCCTGTGGTTCAAATCCTTCGAGCATAACCGCCTGAGCAACAGGTAAAAGTCCGCCGCCGCCAAGACCTTGCAAAATTCTTGCTATCAAAATCATTTCAATTGAATTTGAAATTCCGCACATAAAAGAAGATACTGTAAATAGACAAATACTGCCAATAAAAAAGTTTTTGCGTCCAAGTTTCTTGCAAAACCAATCAACTGCCGTAATCATAATACCGCTTGCGACAATATAACTTGTCAAAATCCACATTGATTCCTGACGACTAACAGAAAAAGTTCCTGCCATATGTGGTAATGCAACGTTTGCAATTGTTTCATCCAAAACAAACATAAACGCAGCAAAAATCGTTGGTATTGCAATTAACCAGGGACTTTTGGAAGGTTTCCATTCATTTTCTGCAACCGCTTGTGTCATTTTATTTTACTTTTACCTTTGGAATTACACTCATACCCGGAATAATATTGTATTCATCAGGATTAATTTCTTCGTCAAATACAATTTTTACAGGAATTCTTTGAACAATTTTTACAAAACTGCCGACAGCATTTTCAGGCGGGAATAAACTTGATTTTGCACCCGATGCTCTTTGAATACTGTCAATTTTTCCTTTAAATATTTTATTCGGATATGCGTCAATTTTTATATCAACAGGCATACCTTGTTTCATTTTGCCGACTTGATTTTCTTTAAAATTTGCAACAACCCAAACTTCGTTAGGCACTATTGCAAATAAAGGTGAACCTGTTTGAACGTAGGCTCCTGTTTCGACTCTTTTACCCGAAACCGTGCCATTTTGTGGTGCATAAATTTTTGTATATGAAAGTTCTAATTCGGCCTTGTCCATTTTTGCCTTTAAAACCTTTATGTCCGCATCTGCAACTTTATTTTGCTCTTTTGACATAACATTTTCATCTGCATTAACTAAATTTGCCTGAGATGTTTGATATCTTGTTTCAGCCATATCAAGCTGCTGTTTTGATACAGCACCTGTTTCGTATAATTTTTGATAACGTTCGTAATCGGCTCTTGCATTTTCTATTGAAATTTGTGCTGCACTATAATTAGCTTTTGCAACTTTTTGTGCAGCTAATGCTTTTTCATAAACGGCTCTTGCCTCATTTGCTTTTATTATGTAGTCTGCAGGATCTATTTCGGCTACCAAATCCCCTGCTTTTACATGCTGATTATCTGTAACATAAACAGCTTTAATCTGTCCTGCAACTTTTGGAGCAACCTGAACCATATGATTTTCTATATAAGCATCATCAGTCGATTGAAACTGTAAATTATAAATTATCATAACAACAAAAGCTATTGACAAAACAATTCCTAATGGAATAAATACATATCTTTTTTTTAACTTTATATCTTTTTCTTGTTCTTCTTGAAGTTCTTTATTTTCCATTACTTTCCCCTATATATTAAATTCTACTATTTCAGACAAAGCTCTTTCAAGCTCGTTTAAATTATCAGTTAATTCTTTCATTTTTTCTTCCGAAAACTTATCCAAAATTCTTTCAAAAACCTGTGACATAATGTTAAATTGTTCGTCATAAAGTTTTTTACCAGATGTTGTTATTTTTAAAGTTCTTACAAGGCGATTATTTTTTGTTCCGTTAATCCTCTCAATATAACCCTTACTTTCCAGAGATGTTAAAATTCTACCTGTTCTAACTCTATCTCTTAACATCAACTTTGCCAAATCTCTTTGACAAATGTTTGGATTATTTATTATTAAATTTAAAGCACCAAATTCATCCGGAGTTAAATCCAAATTTCGTATTTCAAAAAAATTTTTTCCCAATGTTTGTATGTATATTGAAAGTTGGTCAATTTTATAAAAAACCGTCTTGCTAAAATCTGTCGGTACATTGTATTTACTTTTCATATCTTCCCCTATGTTACAAAAAATATTTGTTGCATTTGTAACAAATATATGTTATCATATCGTAAGAAAACTTGTCAAGTATGTAAGGGATGATTATGAAATTAAAAAAAATATATATTATTGGATTGATTTTTTCATTTTTAAATATGAATATTTTACCTGCATTTACAATAGAAGACTCTCAAAATCAAACAAAAGAACAAATTAAAAAACAAAAACTATTTGAACATAGAGTTAAGCGTAACAAAAAATATAATGATGACTACAAGTATAGTTATGTAAATCTAGATTTTTGGAAAAGTTTTAACGATGAAAATTTAAATAATTATATTAATCTTGCAATTAAAAATAACTATGATTTAAAAATAGCCACTTTAAATGTTGATGAATTTTATCAGGGAATGAAAATTCAATTTGCAAATGAACTTCCACAAGCCGGCTTGGGTTTTTCTCCTGCATATGCTAAAATTCAAGGACAAAATGCAGACTGGATGTTATCACTTCCAATGATTATAAATTATGAAGCAGATATTTTCTTAAAAAACAGAGATAAAACTAAAAGTTCAAAGAAAACCTATGAAGCCTCAAAATTCGACGAAAGAGCAGCATATATTTCAATTGCATCTGCTGTCGGAACAGTTTATTTTAACATTGTTAAATTAAATGAAATGATTAAAAATCAAGAACAAATAGTAAATTTAAGAAAACAGATTTACGATATTATGCTTGTAAGCAACAGAGAAGGACTTGTGTCAACATCAGATACTGTAAAGGCGAATAAGTCTTATATTGCGGGGAGCTCTCAACTAATAGAATTTAAAAAAGAAAGAACAAAGTTATTAAATAAACTTGCTGTTTTAACGGGAGACACACCTGAAAACATTAATAATTATAAATTCACTGAATTATCCGAAATAAAATATTCGAAAGAAATTCCGACGGAAATTTCATCAGAGGTTATAATAAACAGACCTGATTACTTAAAATCTGAGAAAATGCTTGAAAAATCAGGTATAGATATAAGAGTAGCAAAAAAAGAATTTTTGCCATCAATAAATCTTTCCGGTCTTGCATTAATGATGAGTCAGGCAGGCGGTGGCGGTATGTTCAACACCGGAAACGGAATATATGCACTTGCGGCAGCAGCTATTTTACCTTTGTTTACAGGCGGGAAACGAATAGCCAATTTAAGATTAAAAAAAGTACAATACGATAAAATGCTTGAAAACTACCACAAAACTAATTTGACAGCAATTCAGGAAGTTAATGACGCACTTATAACTGTTCAACGCGATAGCGAAAAGTTAAATGAACACAAAAAACAGCTCTCATTGGAAACCCAAGATTTCAGCTACACCCAACAACGATATGATGCGGGCATAATATCAAAACTGGATTTAGTTCAGATGAAAGAAAACTTATTAACGGTAAATCAGATGGTTGCAAGCACAACAGCAGACTGCTATGTAGATTACATAGGTTTGTATAAAGCTACCGGAAGTAAATTATAATAAATTTTTACTTACCCAAGTGAACGTAAGTTGCGTTTTGAACACCGTCTATTTGATTTATTTTTGCCAATGTTTCATTATCAACTTCTGAACCGGTTGATATAATCATCACTGACAATTTTTTCTCAATTTCAGGCGATACACTCATGTGGTTAATGTTTATATTGGCTTCACCAATTATGGTTGAAACTTTTGCAATCATACAAGGTTTGTTTTCGTGAGGAACCAGCAACATATGTTCTTCCGGCTCAATACTTGTATTAAAATTATTAACCTTGATAATACGTTTTATGCCTTTTGCAATTAAAGCTCCTGAAACAGTTGAAGTTCCTTTATCAGTGTTGATTTTTACGGTAATCGAACCGATATAATCGCCGGATACAGCAGATTTTATGGTAGTTACTTCAATACCTTTATTTTTAGCAATAATCGGTGCATTTACGAAATTAACTCCTTGCATTGACGCTGAAAATACACCTTTTAAAATTGCAGTTTCAAGTGGCGAAACATCCAATTGAGCCAAATTACCCTTAAAATTCAACTCTATTGATTTTAAATTGCCGTCTATCATTTGGTCTGCAAATTCACCAACATTTTGAGCCAAACTCATATAATCTTTTACCGGTTCCAAAACTGCCGGTTTTAAGCTTGGAATATTAACGGCACTTGTTGCTGAACCTCCGGATAAAACTTCCTTTATCTGTTTAGCAACATCCACAGCAACATTAATCTGAGCTTCGGATGTACTTGCACCCAAATGTGGAGTTAATAATATATTTTTATCACATCCGTATAAAGGACAAGATTGAATATCAGGTTCATTACAATAAACATCAATTGCAGCTGATGCAACTTTTCCTTTATCAAGGGCTTCCCTTAAATCATCTTCATTTATAATACCGCCTCTTGCACAGTTAATAAGTCTTACACCATCTTTCATTTTGGCAATAGTATCTTTATTAATTAAATTAACCGTTTCCTTAGTTTTTGGAACATGAACGGTTATAAAATCACATATTCCCCAGAATTCATCCAAGGTTGCGACATAATCTGCACCCATAGCTTTTACAATATTTTCAGAAGTATAAGGGTCATATACAACAACCTTCATACCCAAAGCTAATGCAACTTTTGCAACGTGAGAGCCAATTTTACCTAAACCTATAACACCTAAGGTTTTTCCAAAAACTTCAACACCTGTAAATTTAGCTCTGTCCCATTTACCTTCTTTTGTTGATTGGCAAGCACTAGGTATATTTCTTACCATTGAAAGCATCATAGCTATTGTATGTTCAGCAGCAGCATTTGTATTACCGTCAGGAGAATTAACAACTATAATACCTTTTTGAGTTGCAGCGTCAACATCAATATTATCTACACCTACACCTGCTCTGCCTATTATTTTTAAATTATCAGCGGCATCTATAATTTTTTTTGTAATTTTTGATGCGCTTCTTATAATTAAAGCATCATATTTACCTATATTTTCTACATATTCATCTTCCGTCATTGTTGGCAAAACGTCAACTTCTGCAACTTGTGAAACAATTTCACGAGCCAAATCGTTACATTTATCTGTTACTAAAACTTTCATAATATCTCCTATCTTTTTAAAAAAGCCCGATTGAAACAATCGGGCAAAACATCTTTTTATCTGAATGGCTTTGTTTGATTTAATTTCAATCGCAATTCTCTAAATCTTGATATATCTTCCTGAGCTTTTGCAGATTCTTTGAATACCGCTTGAGCCGACGGATGAACCATCAAAACATAATCCATATGTATTTCCAAAAAATTATATCGGCGAGGTGGTTGTGTAGAATTTCTTGAATAAATTTCCGCATTTGTTACAGCCAAAAAACGTCTTTCTTTATCATTTAAAAGGTCTGTCAATTCACGATTTGTATTTGTATACTTAGAAACATGGACTGTTCCTTTTATATCGTGGTCAGCCGTTAAAATACTTACCTCTATTGGAATTGTATCAGAATGTTTGCCTGCCATATTATTTATTTACTCCTTATTGATTTTATATTATAACATATTTTTACAATTGTCCAGTTTTTTTACTTTTTCTTAACTCTTACACCTTCAACTTCGTGAACATCCTGAATTACAAGAAAGGCTTCTTTATCAATTCCCCTTATTAATTTTTTCATTTTTGCAACTTCTAAACGGTTAATAACACAGTATATAAGAGTTTTTTCCTGACCTGAATACCCGCCTTTGCCTTTTTGATAAGTTACACTTATATCCAGATTCTTTATAATTGCATCACCGATTTCTTTTGGATACTGTGATATAATTAATGCTGATTTTGAACTGTTAAAGCCTTCCAAAACAACATCTATAACTCGATATGTAATAAAATAAGTCAAAATAGAATACATTGCACTATCCCAACCGTATAAAGTGCCTGCAACAGCATATATAAAAACATTACAGAACATTATAATTTCACCAACAGAAAAACCTATGGATTTGGCAAGACGTATTGCTAAAATTTCCGTACCATCCAAAGCTCCATCATTTCGTAAAATTAATCCTACACCAATACCAAGCACAACTCCACCAAATACAGTAGCTAGAAGTTGTGCTTCTGTTATGTGATAACCTGAAAATATATTAACAAACACAGATAACATTGTAACACCGTAAAAAACGTTTATTACAAACAGTTTACCCATTTTTTGCAAAGCAAGAAATATAAACGGTAAATTTATAAAAAATATAAGTAAGCCTAAATTCCATTTGGTGACATAACTTACCATCATGGAAATACCAATTATACCTCCGTCAATAATATCATTAGGAATTAAAAAGCATTCCAATGCAAAAGCGGCAATCATTGCACCAATTGTTATAAATATATATCTTGATAAATGTTCAAATATTACTCTGTGTCCAGATTTTATTTCCTGAATTCTTTTTTTCTTCTTATTAAAAAATCCCATTATTTTTTCTCATGCTCATTTTTCTTAATAGTTATTAAGTTATCAATTTTAAATATTGTTTTTTGATTTGTAATTTCAGTTTCATTTTTCAATCCTAAAAGACTCTCCAAATCAGATTTTAAAGTAGCTAAATCTTCATATTTTTTAAGCGCACCATCAACTGCAATTGATACATCACCGGTTTCTTCAGAAACTACAAGACAGGCACAATCACTAATTTCGGTAACACCTATTGCAGCTCTGTGTCTTGTTCCATATTTCCAGCTTAATTTAGGATCTTCTGTCAACGGTAACAGAACCCCCGCAGAATGGATTTTAAAATCTTTTATAACCATAGCACCGTCATGTAGCGGTGTATTAGTGTGAAATATTGTCAATATAAGTTCAGTTGAGATTAAAGCATCCAATTTTGTACCTACATCAAAATAAGAAGATGTATCAATTGAATTTTGGAATACCATTAATGCTCCTACTTTATTTTTAGACAAATATTTAACAGCTTCGATAATTTCTTTTATAACATCAACTTCCGTTTCTTTTTTATTGTGAGCTGCACCAATTAATTCATTAAAAAATCCGCCTTGTCCCAAATAGCCTAGAAATCTTCTTAATTCCGGCTGAAAAATAACAATCAAGCTTAAAGATATGAGCATAACCATTGCACGCAAAAACATACCTAAAATAGTTAAATCTATTCTGATTAGTGCCTCAGAACAAGCCCATAAAAACACAAGAAATAATATCCCCTTTACAAGCTTTTCCGCTTGTGTATTTCTTATAAATTTTCTGTAAACGGCATACAAAAAAGCCACTATCACAAGAATTTCAGCAATATCCAGCCAGCCGAATTTCAATGACATATTTAAATTTAATGGCGTTATGAGTTCTTCTAACATTATCTTAACCTGCTTGGAATAACATCATTTCTGATTATATCCTCTAATGTTTCTCTATTTACTATAATATCAGATTGTCCTGAATTTACAAGTACCATTGCAGGTTTTGAAGTTCTGTTATAATTACTGGACATTGAGTAATTATACGCACCTGTATTATAGACACATAAAATATCGCCAGCTTCTAATTTTGGCATTTTAATTTCATTTAAAAGAATGTCGCCAGATTCACAATACCTTCCTGCAATTGTAACTTTTTCATTTTTGTCCTTGTTTGCTTTATTTGCAACTTGTGCAGTATATTCCGCCTGATATAGACTTGGACGTGGATTATCAGCCATTCCACCATCTACTGATACATATTTTCTGCCATTAGGAACTTGCTTTTTACTTCCGACAGTATACAATGTAGTTCCGGCAGTCGAAATTATGCTTCTTCCCGGTTCAAGATAAATTAACGGATACGGATAATTTAACTCTTCGCAATGTGTTTTTACAGAATTTATAATTGATGCTGCAATATCATGTACTGACGGAGGATTATCGTGTATTGTATATCTGACTCCTAATCCGCCGCCTATATTTATCTCTTTCAGTTCTATATTAAATTTTTTCTTAATTCTAACTAACTCATTTATCAAAATTTCAATTTCATCGCAATATACTTTTGTTTCAAAAATTTGTGAGCCTGTATGAGCATGAAGTCCTTTTAAATTAAGGTTCTTGTATTGATTTTGAATTAAATCAACTGCCATATCAATTTGCATCATATCAAAACCAAATTTAGAATCTAAATGACCTGTCTGGATATATTCGTGTGTATGACATTCGATTCCCGGAGTAATTCTCAATAAAATATCAACTTTTTTCTTCTTTAAATCTGCAATTTTATCAAGTGTTGCAAGTTCCAGAAAATTATCCACGGAAATTCTGCCTATCTCCAAATCAATAGCCATTTTAAGTTCATCAACAGATTTATTATTCCCGTTAAATAAAATTTTTTTCATGTCAACACCGGTTCTGTAAACCGTATATAGTTCACCGTCAGAAACCACATCAAAACCAAATTCTTCATCATCCAATATTTTAGTAATAGCACTAGTACATAAAGCTTTTGAAGCATATAAAAATTTAACATGCTCATAATCAGAAAACGCTTCTCTGTAGCTTTTACAAACGCCACGTAATGTTGCTTCATCAATAACGTATAGCGGAGTTTTGTATTCTTTTGCTAATTCCACCAAATCACATCCGCCAATTTCAAGATGACCGATACTGTTAACTGTGGTTGTTATGGGTTTTATAAGTTGATTTATATTATCTTTCATTGAACGACCTTCAATTTAATTTTAAATAACACATAGCAAAATTGCAAATAAAAATAATATTAAGTTTTTTTTACCGTTTTGCGCTAAAAGGTTTGATTTTGTATAATAACGAAAACGGAGGATTTAATAATGACAAAAATAGCAATTGGTTCTGACCACGGCGGATTTAATTTAAAAGGTAAAATTATAAAATATCTTGAAGAAAAAGGGTACGAAGTAAAAGATTACGGAACATACTCAACAGATTCCTGTGACTATCCGGTTTATGCAAAAGCTGTTGCAAAAAGTGTTGCAAACGGAGAAAATGAAAAGGGAATTATTGTTTGCGGTTCAGGAATCGGAGTTTCAATTGCAGCCAACAAAGTAAAGGGCGTAAGAGCTGCACTTTGTCATGAAAGTCATTCGGCTATGCTTTCAAGATTACATAATAATGCGAACGTGCTTTGTTTAGGTGAAAGAATAACTGGCGAATCATTAGCTCTTGACATAGTTGATGTATGGTTAAAGAGTGAATATGAAGGCGGCAGACACCAAAGAAGAATAGACATGCTGGATGAAGATTAATGACAGAAACAATTACATCAGATAAATTTGCTTGTATTTTAGCAAGGATTTTAGATGACAAACTTGCCAAGAATATTGCTGTATTGAATATCAGTCAAGTATCTTCACTGGCAGATTATTTTGTTATTTGTTCTGCGGACTCAACTACACAAGTAAAAGCTTTAACAAATAATTTAAAAGAAAAAATCAAGACTTTATTCCAACGTTTTCCAAACGGTGAAGAAAACGATTTAAAAAACCGTTGGAATTTACTTGATTACGGAGATGTTGTCGTACATATTTTACAACGTGAAGAGCGTGATACTTACGCTATTGAAAAATTTTGGAACCACGCTTCAAGAGTTAGTGAAGAAATTTGGAAAGAACAATCAAAAGAATATTCTGAATACGAAATTTAATAAAAGTCTTTGCAAAAAATAGATTTATGTTGTAGAATATAATCAAACACAGGTGAAAGATATGGATAAACAAGAACAATTACAACAAGACATTAACAGAGATTTAAACTCAACAATCCTTGCTATGGCGCAAGACCCAAGTAAAGCGGAAAATTATCACGATCTTGCAAAATTGTATGCAATGGATAATAAATTTGACAAAGTTATTTCCGTATATGAAAGTTTGTTGGAAATACATCCAAATGATACACAAGCGCTATTAAATTTAGGAAGCATATATTTCTTTGATAAAGAATATAAAAAAGCTTTAAACTATTATACAAAAGCTATGAATGTAGATCCCGAAAATTATCTTGTATATTACAATTTGGGAAATACTTATGCTGAAATGAAAAATTTCTCAAAAGCTTTGCATTTTTATAACAGAGCACTTGATTTTTATTCATTAAATCCTGAAATCTATAACTCAATTGCATTGTTATATCACGATTATGAAGATTATGTAGAATCAAAGGCATATTATGAAAAAGCACTTTCTCTTGACCCTGATAACTCAACAGCACACGTTGATTTAGGTAATATTTATTATAAATTATTTGACTATCAAAATGCATTAAAACATTATTTGAGAGTGTATGATTTAAACCCTGATAATAAAACAGTTACATTATGTATTGCAAATACATATTCTGTATTAAAGGATCAGGAAAATGCTTATAAATTCTTTGAAATTTCATTGGAAATACCCGGTGATAATTATAAAACTTATATTTGTTATGCTATTGCCAAAACAGATTTTAAAGACATCGACGGTGCAATAGAATTATACCAAAAAGCCGTAGAACTTGACCCTAATCAGATTAATGCTTATGTATTAATGGGTAACTTACATTCAAAAGCAAAAGAATATGATAAATCATTAGAACTTTATAATAAGGCTTTATCTTTAAAATCTGATGATGCAAGTATTCACGTATTGTTAGCAAATACATTCTATATGAATAACGAAATCGAAAATTCTTTGAGCTCATATAGACACGCTGTAAGACTTGTTCCGGAAAATGACGAATATAAATTAGTATATATTCAATTGCTTGAAGACTATATAGAAGAAAAACGACGCGGAGAATTGCTCGAAAATGCATAGCAAAAATAGCTCTAAGTATGATAGTCCTTACATGATTGAGCGTATTGTATCTTCTTTAAGTTATCTTACATCCGGAGTTATCGGTTTTATTTGGCTAATACTTGGAGTACTTACTAAATCAAGTTTGCGTCCTTTCATGAAATATCATATATTTCAGTCTATTTTTCTTTCTATGGGATACTTTTTATTAGTAATAATTATTGAACAAGTTTCAGTTATTATTAATTTTATACCTTATGTCCGAAATATTTTTTCTATGATAACGTTTCCTTTTGTTATACCAATAATCTTTGGACTATCAATAATACAAATTTTAATATATACATTATTATTTTATTTGGCAGTAACATCGTTTATGGGAAGATATAGTTATATTCCTTGGATTTCTGAAATAATAAAAAAGAATGTCAGATAAAATTTAGTTTGAAGAGGAGAGAAGATAAAATGTTAGATGAAAAAAATTGTTTGCTTTTACTTGTAGATGTTCAGGAAAAGCTTGTTGCAATGCTTGAAAAAAATACCGTTGTAAAGAAGAGCAATACATTATTACAAGCTGCAAATATCCTTGGAATACCTGCTGTAATTACAGAACAATACCCGCAAGGCTTGGGAAAAACGGTTGATTTTGTTTCTGAACATATAAAAGAAAATACTCTTGTATTTGAAAAAACTGCTTTTTCAGCAATCAAAGATGAAGGATTTTTGGAAAAAATAAAGTCATATGGTAAAAAACAAGTTATAATCGGCGGTATTGAAGCTCATATTTGTGTATACCAGACAGTAGCAGATTTAATTGAAAACGGATTTGAGGTTTACGTTGTAAAAGATGCTTGTGCCAGCAGAAAAAAAGATGATTTTAAAGCAGGAATAAAACTTATGGAACAAAACGGCGCAAAAATTTCCGCAACAGAAGCTGTTTTATTTGAATTACTAAAAACCTCCCAACATGAACATTTTAAAGAAATCCAAAATTTAATCAAATAAATAAAAGTCCGAATTGAAAAATTCGGACTTTTATTATGAAGCAATTTCTTCTTTTACTTTTTTATCTTTTTTACTTGGAAGTTGAATTAACTCTGCTTTGTCTTCTTTTTTATTGCGATTTTCAACCATTTCTTTTGTTATTTTGAAAGTTTTAATATCCTCTTTGGTTGGAACATCATACATAACATCAAGCATAAGTTCTTCAACAATAGAACGCAATGCTCTCGCGCCTGTTTTACGTTTAATGGCTTCTTTTGCAATTTCTTCAATAGCCTCAGGTTCAAATTCCAAATCAACACCATCCATTTCAAGCAGACATTGATACTGCTTGATAATAGCATTTTTTGGTTCTGTTAAAATCATCTTCAAAGTCTCTTCATCCAATGCATCTAAAACAGCATACACAGGAACACGACCAATAAATTCAGGTATCAAACCGAATTTAAGCAAATCCTCTGGTTGAAGCTTTTTCAACATTTTTGACTGTTCTAATTCTTTTTCAGCCTTTGTGAGAGCAGGTTTTGCACCAAAGCCTAATGAAGTGCCTTCATCTGCACGTCTTTCAACAATTTTATCCAAACCTACAAATGCACCGCCAACTATAAATAAAATATTGCTGGTATCAATTTGAATAAATTCCTGATGAGGGTGTTTTCTACCACCTTGCGGAGGAACATTCGCAATAGTACCTTCAATCATTTTTAACAATGCTTGTTGAACACCTTCCCCTGAAACATCACGAGTTATTGAGGTGTTTTCTGATTTTCTGGCAATTTTATCAATTTCATCAATATAAATAATACCGGTTTCTGCCTTTTGAGCATCATATTCAGCATTTTGATATAATCTTAATAAAATGTTTTCAACATCATCGCCAACATAACCTGCTTCTGTAAGGGTTGTAGCATCTGCAACCGCAAACGGAACATCTAATAATTTAGCCAAAGTCTGAGCTAATAAAGTTTTACCGCTACCTGTCGGACCTACAAGCAAAATATTAGACTTTTGAATTTCAACAGGATTTTTTTCTTTATTGCTCTTATTATGTCTTAAACGTTTATAGTGATTATAAACTGCAACAGCCAGCACTTTTTTCGCATCATCTTGTCCAACAATATGCTCATCAAGATAAGCTTTAATTTCGTGAGGTTTTGGAATTGCTTTTTCACCTGATGAGGAACCCTTTTCTTTTCCTGCACCTTCTTTTTCTTTTCCTTCAAAGAATTCTTCATCCAAAATCTCATTACAAAGCTCGACACATTCATCACAAATGTATACCTCCGGACCCGCAATTAACTTTTTTACCTGATCCTGAGTTTTTCCGCAAAATGAACATTTTAATCTGCTATCATCATGCTTTGCCATTACAATCTCCTATTTTACAGCATCTCTTGAAACAACTTTATCAATCATACCATATTCCAAAGCCTCAGCCGGAGTCATGATATAATCACGGTCAGTATCTTTTTCAATTTTCTTGATTGATTGACCAGTATTTGATGCTAAAATTTCATTCAATGATTTTTTAATTCTGATAATTTCCGCAGCTTGAATTTCAATATCAGTAGCTTGACCTTGCGCACCACCTAAAGGTTGGTGAATTAAAACTCTTGAATGAGGTAAAGCCATACGTTTACCTTTTGTTCCTGATGATAATAAAAATGCGCCCATTGAAGCAGCTTGACCTAAACAAATTGTAGAAACATCTGCTCTTATATGCTGCATAGTATCATAAATAGCAAAACCTGCTGTAACAGAACCTCCGGGACTGTTAATGTATAACATGATATCTTTTTCAGGATTTTCACTATCCAATAACAATAATTGTGCTACTACCAAATTTGCAACCATATCGTCAATTTGTGTTCCTA
>JAFWGJ010000026.1 GCA_017512405.1 bacterium
GATACACTACAAATCCTGTAAAAGCATTACAACAACAGGCAGCGTAGTAAACAGATTTTAATTAAATTAGGTAAGGATAAGGTAAGTTAATAAATTTTAGTTAGTGTGAATTTTAACCTCTCAGAGATGAGAGGTTTTTATTTTATTTGTTTATTTGTTTTAAATAAAAAATCCGAAGATATATATCTTCGGATTTTTTATGAATAGAAGGAGTAAATTATGCGAATACTTTGAAAGATTTATCTGTGTTATCTTTGATTAAGCTGCTGATGCTATCCATTTCTGTTTTAACAGCGTTTTGTTCAGTATCTAATTGTTTTAATCTTAATTCTAATTTCTTATCTTGTGCTTGGATGATAGATGTTTGAGCATTGATTTCTTCCATTTTTTGTTGATATAAATAAGTTTGGTATTCATATTCAGCATAAGCATCATCATAAGCAATATCATCTTTTACTGTTGTAGCTGTTACAGCAACGCTGTCTGTTGTGCTAAGTTGTGAAGCATTATATAATGCTGTAATTCTGTTAGTAGCAATATTTCTTGTGATTTGTGTATTAACTAATGCTCCTTGTTCATATACGGTTGAATTTCCTGCTAAGTAACCTCTTTCATTTCTATGACTTCCATTTTCTATTGTATTTAATTGATCTATTTTAAAATATTCATAAGAAGGAGTATTAGCTGTACCTTTATTTAATACGTATACGTTTGCATATTCACCTTGGTTATATCCTAAACCGGTTACAACAGCATCCTTAGCATCAGCAGGAAAAACATCATTATCAAAATCAGCTAAACTTACTAATTCAATGTTATTCCAAGAATATGTACCATTATCGTTTGCAATGTCTCTTTGATATTGACTTTGGCTCATGCTGTATGGATTAACGTAAGTCTCTGTATAAAGTATAGTTGCGTTACTATCAGAACCAGTTACTTGGTTGATTGTGCAGCTGTGACCATTTTTAGTGAATGTATAAACAACTGTTGAGAAGTTTGATTCTGATGGAGGTACAGGAACTGATAATGTCAACATTTGGCTGTAGCAATTAGCTGATTGGTTTGCCAACATAGTTCTTTGTTGGTTGATTTGTTGACCTTCATATTCAATATTAGTTTTTCTTGCTGTTAAATTTAAAAATCTTGCTTGTGATGCTGCTAAACCCATAACGACACACTTTCCTTTTTTTCATTCCCTATAAATTTTGTTTATTTATTTCCCTTATGACTTTTATATCGGTCGGAATGCATGTTTTCTTTAAGGTTTTAGTATGTTTTGTTACATAAGTTTACAATTAAAAATGACAATCTGAAACAAGCTCTATAAAAGAGTTTCAGTATAGTAAAAATTCTTATGCAAAAATGTATTTGTTAAAATTTTTTTTGAAATTTGAAATTTCTTCTAAAATTTCCTGAAAATCATGATACAAAGGGCAATGCAGTGCTTTTGAAATTTCTATGTTTTCCAAATATTTAATTTTGTAAAATTTTTCATTTTGTTCGATTATTGAAATCATTTTACATTCATTAAAAATTTGCAGAAGATTTTCTATACATTCTTCTGTTAAACCTAAAAAAGATGCACCTTTTTCCAAATCAAAAATTCCTTCCTGATTATTGCATACAAATTTTGTCATTCCTGAAATTGTTTTTAAAATTTCCTGTTCATCAAAATTTACAAAATCATGATGCATATAGTGAATATGACGGGGTGATACTTTTTTAATAATTTCATCTAAAATATCTTTTGTCGGAGGGTAATCAAAAAACATTATACTGTCAGATTTTTTTATTGTTTGACGGTTTACAATTCTTTCGGTTATTGATTTATACGGTTTTAAGTTTTCTTTTATCTTTTTATCTTCACAAAAAACTAATATATCCATTTTGGAGGTTCTTACGTAATCTTCTACCTGAGGTAAAATATCCGTTTTGTCGATGTGATTAAAAATTTTTGTTTCAGAATTATTTTTTTGACTTTCTTCTTTTAAATTTTCACTGTGAATATCTTCTATTATTAATTGCAAACTGGTTATATCTCTGAAATGATTTATTTTTGGAGAAAAAGCAATATCAAGTTTATCTCCCACAATTAAAGAGATATCGCAATGTGACCACCAAACACATGTGTAAATCGTATCATGTTTTTGTACTTTTAATCGTAAATGATTTTTATTTTCACCCATTAAAGTTTTTTCTTTTAAGGTAAAATCTTTTATTGCAAAAACAGGTGAAGGATTTGATGCTCCAAAAGGTTCAAGCTTAGAAATTTCGTCAACTATTGTTATATCCAAATCTTTTTCTTCCAAAACTAAATCAATATTCAAAACAGGTCTTAAATCCATTCCTTCTGACATTTCTTCTATGGTATCATTAAGAGCTTGTTTTACTTGTTCAAGTGATGTTTTTTCTTCATTGAAAGAAAAGCCGGCAGCCAATTCGTGTCCGCCATAACCGTCAAAAAGCTCTGAATTTATATCAAGGACATTAAACAAATGAATTCCTTCAATACTTCTTGCTGAACAGCGATATTGTTTACTTTCTTCGTGATACGAAATTATAAAAGTCGGTTTATAATACTTTTCAACAAATTTTGAGGCTACAATTCCTATTATGCCTATATTCCAGTTTTTATTATATAAAACTATCGCATTTTCATCAGTATTACCTTTAAGGTACATTTCCTCCGCTTCTAAAAAAGTATTTTCACAAAGATTTTGCCTTATTTTATTCAATTCGTTTAGTGTTTGAACTGCCATTTGAATTTCGGTATCATTGTCGGATAAAAGTAACTTTAAAGCCACATCGACATTATCAAGTCTGCCTGTTGCGTTTATTCGGGGAGCAACTCCAAAAGCTATATTTTCTGATGTTAATCCGTTTTCAATATTATATCCGCAGCTTTCAATTAATTTTGAAAGTCCTTTGTTTTGACCTTTTGAAATTAATTCTAAACCTTTTAATACAAAATATCTGTTTTCTCCGATAAGCGGAACAATATCTGCAATTGTTCCAACTGCTGTCAGCGGTATTATTTCATACAAAAATTCTGTCTTATCATAAAACATTAAAATAGCTTGTGCCAATTTAAGTGCTACTCCGCAGCCTGCAAGAGAAGTTAATTCAATGATTTTTCCAGCAGGTAAATTTTCATCAAGAGAATTCGGTGCCTTAGGATTAATTATAGCAAAAGCATTAGGTAACTCTTCTTTCGCTTCGTGATGATCGGTAATTATGACATCAATACCAAAACTGTTTAAAAATTTAACTTCTTCAATATTACTTATTCCGCAATCAACTGTTATGATAATTTTTGGCTTTTTGGTTGACATTATTTTAACGAGAGTTTTTGTGTTCATTCCGTGTCCCTCGTCTTCTCTGTCCGGAATATAGTAATCAACATCTGCATTTAAAAATTTGAGAGTTTTTATCAAAACGGAAGTTGAAGTTACACCGTCAGCATCAAAATCACCGTATATTAAAATTTTTTGTTGTTTTTCAACAGCCTCAGTAATTCTCTTTACAGATTTTTCCATATCACAAAAAACATTAGGTTCAGATAATTTCATATCCAACGGATTTAAAAAGTTTTTAATGTCTGTTTTTTTTGTAATTCCGCGCAAAGCTAAAAGCCTTTCTATCAAAGGCTTATTGCTATTTTTTTCTTCTTTTATCTCCCAAATCTTTTGCATAAAATTTTATTTGGAACATTTAGTTCCGTTTATTTTTTCGTTTAAAACTTCAATTCCTTTTTTTAACTGAGCATCGTTCTTATTTTTAATATCTTCATCTGTTAATTCGATTGTGATATCAGGTGTTATACCTTTTTTATGAATATCATTTCCGTTCGGAGTTAAATATCTTTGAATTGTAATATTTACGCCCGAACCTTCAGGAAGCTTATTAATCTCTTGAACGATACCTTTTCCAAAAGTCTGAGTACCTACAAGAGTTGCGCGGCAATTGTCTTTTAATGCTCCCGATAAAATTTCACTTGCAGATGCAGAACCTTTATTTACAAGAACAACAAATGGCTTTCTGGTTACAAAATTATTAGATGCTCTTGCAGTTTCTTTGTAACCATCTCTATCTACCGTACTTACAATAACACCGCCTTTTAATAACATATCAGAAATAACTATGGCATTGGATAATAAACCGCCGGGATTTGAACGCAAATCCAATATATAACCGTCTTTATTTCTTTTTTTAACTAAAATATCACCAATTTCTTTTCCTGCATTTTGACTTATAAATGAACTTAATCTTATGTATTGGATATTATCCGGTATTTTAGTATCCATAGGAGGTTTTGTAGAAACAGCTTTTATTTCAATTTCATCTCTTACAATAGTAAATGTCAAAGGATTTTCTTCTCCTTTTCTTTTTATCAGTAATGTAACAGTTGTGCCTTTTTCACCTCTGATTTTGTCGGCAGCTTTGTCAACAGAAATACCTTTTGTACTCTCACCGTTAATTTCCAAAATTTCATCATCAGATTTTATGCCTGCTTTTTCCGCAGGTGAATTTTCAATTGGTGCAACAACGACTAATTTACCGTCCTTTATTGCAATCTGTGTACCAATACCTTTTAAAGAACCTTTTATTGAATTTGTTTCTTCTGCAAATTCTTTCGGGTCTAAAAATCTTGTATACGGGTCATTTAAGCTTGCAAGCATAGTATCTATTGCAACATAAGCATCTTCGTTTGTTTTTATTTTGTCATCATACTTATGACGCCATCTTGACCAATCTTGGTTATTATTTGTTTGGTCTACAAATTTGTTATTAATTAAAACCCAAACTTTGTCATATAAATCACAAGGTGTATAAGCCATTACACGACTGGCATTAAATCCTGTTATAAATAATGCTGCCGTAAATACCAATATTAATAGTTTTGCAAAAGTTTTGTTCATTTTTATTCCTTTACTTGATAATACCATTATTGCACACTTATTTCATAAAGACTAAATTTTAAGACAAATGTTTCAAAAACGTAAAATTTTTATTAGTGAATTGGATATTATTTTTGTTTTAAGATACACTATTATTAACAAGTTAAATCTAAGGAGGATGTATGCACGAATACGTTTTTAAAATGAAGAAGGGTGAAATAGAAATTGAATTAAAATCTGATGATTTGGAATTTGTAGAAGAACAACTTAACAAATGGAGAGAAGACTTACTTCAAAAGTAAGCTAAACAAATCAGTATAGAGGGATAATTATGTCAAAATACACTTTTACGTTTAAAAAAGGTGATGTGTTTCTTGAGTATGTAACGACAAATAAAGAATCAATGGAACGTCAATTTCAAATTTGGGTTACATGTGCTTCCGTTTGGGCTTATAATCAAGAAAAAATAGAAAAGGGTTTAATGCCTTCTCATGAACAAAAAGCAGAAATAAAAAAAGAACAAAAAATTGAAAATAATAATGTAATTCAAGAGGTTCAGCCGGAAAAAGCATCAGAAGAAGAGATACCTATCGAAGCAGAATTAGTTGTTAATCCGGATCAAGATGAAATAGAACGTGAGTCGCAACGTATAATTCAAGAATACAAAGCAGAAGTTGAAGCTGAAGAAAAAAAGAAAGAAACTGATGCAAAAAAAGAAGAGTTTAAACAAGATTTAGAAGAAATTATTGAAAAAGAAAAAGTTGTTAGTAAGGAACTTTCTCAACTTTACAATAAACCTGAAACTATAAAAGATATTCAAGGAACTCAACCTGAAGAGAATGTAGACAGTATAAAAAATAATTTTGACGCATTTTTACAAAAATCAATGGCAAAAACAATTAACGACGTAAAAGAAAAATGCGATGACAGATTTTTAAAAGTAGTTAAAGTTAAAAACGTTACTGAAAAACTTGATTTTTTAATTGTTACAGCATATTATCTGTCAGAATTTGAACGTCTGGACAGATTTACATTAAAATTGATTAACTCAAAATTGCAGGAAAACATGCATGAAATTTTGGACAGCTCGGTTTTGCAAAATGCAATAGAGCAAGGTTATGTTGAATGCTTGCCAAATTATACAAATATACCTTCTGCTACTGAATACAGACTTACTGATAGCGGGGAAGAAGCTTTTTTAAATGGCAGAACAAAATAAAATAAAAAAAGTTGCAGTTGCTCTGAGTGGCGGAGTTGACAGTAGTGTTACAGCATTGCTTTTAAAACAAAAAGGTTATGAAGTAATTGGTATTACGGGTAAAATGAATGATTTGCCCGCAGCTGATGTTGTTTGTCAAAATGCTAAAAATGTTGCGGATAAATTGCAAATACCTCATTATGTTTTAGATTTAAGTGAGCAATTTAAAAATGATGTTATTGATTATTTTGATAAAGGATATTTAAACAGTGAAACACCTAATCCTTGTGCGATGTGTAATAAATGTATCAAGTGGGGTAAAATTTTTGATTATGCCATAAATAAGTTGAATTGTGATTATTTTGCCACCGGACATTATGCAAATATCCAAAAAATCGGAGATTATTATACGTTGTTCCCTGCAAAAGATCCTCGTAAAGACCAGTTGTACTTTTTATTCAGTTTAACACAAGAACAATTTGCCAAAACTTTATTTCCTCTTTATGAGTACGAAAAATTTCAAATAAGAGAAATTGCAGAAAAATATGATTTACCTTCAAAGTCCGCAAAAGATTCGCAAGATATTTGTTTTATACCAAAACCAAAATTGTTAAAAGATTATTTGTATGAAAAATTTGGTAAAAAACAAGGCGATTTTATTGATATTACATCGGGTAAAAAATTAGGTAATCATGACGGGTGTTTCCAATATACAATCGGTCAGAGAAAAGGTATTGGTATAGCTGCCGAAAATCCGTTGTATGTTGTCAAAATTGATATGAATTCAAATACCGTTTATGTTGGTGAAAAAGATAAAGCTTATGGTAGCGAATTAGTTTTAAAAAATTTTCACAAAACATATCCTTTTGAAGAAAATTCTTTTGATGTTCTTACAAAAATAAGATACAATATGCCATTTGTAAAAGCACATGTTGAAATTTTTGAAAATATTGCAAAAATGACATTTCCTGAGCCTGTTTATTCAATTACTCCGGGGCAAGCTGCGGTGTGGTATGATGAAAAAGACGGTCATCTTTTAGGCGGAGGCTGGATTATAAAAAATTAAATAAAAATTAAACTTTATTGTAACGAAATGTAACAAAACATATTAAAACCCTAAAGAATTCATGATTTTAGCCGATATATACCATGTAAGGGAAACCTTAAATGTGTATATAAGGAGTATGGCTTATGGGTATGTCAACATCACAAGTAAGATTATTAGCTTTAACATCTCGTATGAACGATTTGGAATATAAAGCTGAAAATATTGCAAACATTAAAGTTAGATTAGCTGATGAATCAGATAAGATTGCTCAGGATTATACAAAAGAGTTAGGTAAACAAAGGTTTGTATTAACTTCATATTCTTCAGGTACACCTCAACAAACTTATCTTACAGGTTCAACAGGTGATTTCAAGCTATATCATAAATTAGCAGATGGTCATTGGCATCAAGATACCGGTGTATATGATTCTTACACATTGTATGAAATGATACAATCTGGTGAGTATATTTTTAGAGCAAAGAATGAACAAGGTCAGTGGGAAGAAATTGATATTTCTACTCAAAGTACTGTAACTATAGATTCAGTAGATAATGCGACATTAGCACAGGCAGAAGCTAAATATAATGCAGCAACATCAAAAATTCATGCAAAAGAAAAAGAATTAGACAGACAACAAAGTAAATTAGATACAGAACACGAAGCATTAAAAACAGAACGTGATTCATTAAAAGAAATAATTAGAGATAATGTAGATAATACATTCAAATTATTTGGTTAATATTTTACTTAAACAGATTTCCTTATTTCCTTCCCTATACACAAATTTTCAAGCCACCGGTCGGTGGCTTTTTTTTTGCAACAAAGTTGCAAATATTTCCTTATTTCCCTCTCACAAAAAGATACTTAATCGTTTCGTTCGGCAGAGTCCTATATACAAATTTCTAACAATTTCAATTAATTTTTTAATCCGGAAAAATAAAAAAAAGCCGCTAGGTTAAGAGCGGCTGTAAATTTGGTTTTTGGTTTTGGTTATTTTTGGTTTGGTTTTATTAATTAAGCTTTTTTAAACAAGTTTGTAACCCAGTTTTTAGCTTTTCCATAATAGTTACAAGCTTGTTGACCTACATTTGAATTTTTAGCAGTTGATAAAAGATTTTTACCTTTTTTAATTCCGAATACTGCAAGTGCTGCTACTGCAACTGTCGCAGCAGCTTTTTTAAGAAAACCTTTATCTGATACTTTTGCTTTTAATTTTGAAGAAAAAGTATCTTTTTGAGGTTGAGCTTGCATTGTTGTACCGCCCAACATATTAGGAGTATAATTAACACCCTTTGCATTAGGGTTGTTCAAATAAGCATCTACGTCAAAATCAACTACACCATTTCTAGTTAAATAATCTACTGAATTTGACAATGTCATGATAACCTAACCTTACTCCTATAACTACATGTTTATAAAGTTTTTTTTTATAAAAAAATTGCCTAATTATTTTTTATTTGTTAAATTATATTACATAATGCTTAATATATTAAATAAATATAAATATGTTTTATTGACGGTATTGCTTGCTATTACTGCGATTTGTATAACTTTTTATCATAATATAGGTTTAATAATAGATTGCGGAAGAGAAGCATATTATCCGCAGGAAATTTTAAACGGAAAAGTTTTGTACAAGAATTTATTCAATATTTACGCACCGTTTGCATATTTGTTTAATGCTTTTTTATATAAAATATTTGGTATAAATTTAAATATTTTGTGTATTTCGGGTGCCTTTTGTGCGTTTGGAATTATAACGGGAATTTTTTTACTTACAAAAATATTGTTTAATGACAAGTTAGCCTTTTATATCAGTTTCTTTGCCGTTATAACAGGTATAACTTCTGTTTATGTATTTAATTATGTATTTCCGTACGCTTTTGGCATGACATACGGATTTTGTGCTTTTATTTTTTCATTATTATTTTTAATTTATTATCTGAATTGTAAAAAACATGTATATAATATATATATATATGCAAGTTTATTTTTGGCCGGTTTAGCTATTTGTTGTAAATATGAATTTATATTGTATTTATTGGTTTATA
>JAFWGJ010000027.1 GCA_017512405.1 bacterium
AAAGGGTTTAATCCAATATATGGTGCAAGACCTTTGAAACGTGCGATAAGACAATTTGTAGAAAATCCTTTATCAAAATTGATTTTGGCTCAAAAATTCATAAAAGGCGATACATTAGTAATAGATGCAGAAGACGACGAAATAAAATTTAAAAGAAAATCCAAATAATCGTCTTTTAAATATTAAAATAGCCCAAAAGTCGCATTAAATTATAAAAAACATAAGTTATCATACCTAAAAAAGGTGTGTGTGTATGTTTTATAACTATTATCAGTATGATGAATATAATTTTGATAGTTGCGTAGCAAAGGGTGTTTGTTCTACCGACCCGACAATTTCCTCTTTACAGGAAGTTATTATAATGTATTTAAAGCAATTAGCTTTTTACACTTTAAAATTAAAAAAAAGAGGAGTAACGAATAAAGTTATAAAAGACAATATTTTAAACACTCTTTCAGGATTTGTTTCAAATACGGATTATTCAAAAGAGCAGTTTCAAAGTATTATTTTAACAATTTATGACAATTTAAGACAATCAAAAATTCTTTACGAGAGAATTTGCAAAAATAATAATGCAAGTGCGGATAAACTCGAATCACAACTAAAAATTAGTAAAAAATTTGATATGAATACAGCGATAAAGCAAGGTGAAAAAGAGTTTATTAAAAAAAATAAAGTGCTTGATTCAAAACACAGACATATTTTTGAAATAATGTTCGTTTTAATAAAAAATGTTTGCATAAATCTTATTCAGCTTAAAAGCTATGAAAAAGAATATAATGAAGCGTATTACGCAATGCTCCAGGTATTGAGTATGATGAATTATAAAAAAACGCCGTCAGATAACTTAAAGAAAATCATAAATAGTTTTACCAAAGTTAATTATAAACTTGTAAAATTACTTCATAAGGCGGAAACAGAAGCATTTGGTAAACAAGAACCGGTTGAAGTTTCATTTTCAACCCGTAACGGCAAAGCTATATTAGTTTCAGGTTCTAATTTAAAAGAACTTGAAGATGTTTTAAAAGCTACAAAAGGTCTTAATTTAGACGTCTATACTCATGGTTCAATGATTATGGGACATACATATCCAAAATTAAGAGCATACCCTCAATTAAAAGGTCAATTCGGACTTGGAGTTGAAAATTGTCTGCTTGATTTTGCAACTTTTCCAGGCTCAATTTTAATGACAAAAAATTCTCTGCAAAATATTGAATATCTTTACAGAGGACGACTTTTTACAACCGACATTAACGTTCCGAAAGGTGTTGCGCAAATTAAAGATAAAAATTTTGAACCTCTGATTAAATCCGCAATTGATGCAAAAGGGTTTGCAAAAGGTCAGATAAGAGATTCCTTAAAAATCGGCTATCAAGAAGAAGTCATTGAAAGACGTGTAAATGAAGTAATTACAAAAATCAATTCCAGAGATATAAAACATTTGTTGATTGTCGGTATTTTAAATCACACATCATTGCAAAAAAGATATTTTTCAAGATTGTTAAAATCCCTACCGGCAAATACTCATGCTATAACACTTTCAACTTATACACCATCAACAAATACTTTCCAGATAAATTCAGGTTATGATTTTATGCTTATGTATAAAATTTTGGAAGATTTATCCCGCAAAATGCCTGAAAAAAATTTTGATGTAAGCGTCTTTTTGACAAAATGTGATAAATATGCTATTTCAAATATGCTTAACTTAAAAGAATTAGGCGTAGAGAATATATTCTTGGGTCATTGCTCGCCATTATCAATAAACCCAATGGTTACAGAAGCGTTTAAAGACATTTATGACGTAAAAATTATATCAACGCCAAAAGATGACATAGATTTTATATTAGGGAAAGTTTAAAACAATTCAGCATTAAAGAATATACCTTCTGTTGTAATTTCTTCGTATAGTTCTTCTTCTTTTTTTAATGCTTCTGCTGTGAGCGGGTGTAAATCTATAAATACGTTGAAAATTTCTTCAATTTTGCCGACAATTCGCCAAATTTGTTCTCTTTTTGTTTTATCTTGTTCATTATCAAAAATTGCAACAAGTTCAATATCCTCATCTTGATGCATTTGTCCATCTAAAAACAATCCGAAAAGATAAATTCCCTTAAAATCAGTAAATTCACATTTCAAAGATTTTATTAATTCAACAACAATTTCATCAATTTTATCTGACATTTTTTAAAATGCCCCCCAATTCATCCTTCTGAACAGAAATTTGTTCGGAGTTTGCAAGATTTTTTACAGAAACTGTGCCGTTATTAATTTCGTCTTCGCCTAAAATTAAAGCAAAACGAGCAAGTTTTGAAGCTTTTTCAAGTTGTTTTGTGAATTTTTTGTTTGTCATATCAAAATCAACTTTAATGTTGTTTTGTCTTAAATATTCAACAAGTTTGAGCGTTTCTTCAATATTAGTTGAAACTACGTATGCATCAAGTTTTTGGCTTTCTTTTTGCGGAAGCAGTGAAATTAATCTTTCCATACCCATTGCAAAACCAACGGCGGGAGTATCTTCACCGCCTAAGTTTCTTACAAGACTGTCATAACGACCACCGCCGCAAACTGCATTTTGCGAGCCTAAATTGTTTGATTTGATTTCAAAAACAGTCCTGTTATAATAGTCCAAACCTCTTACAAGAAGTTTGTTTACGGAATATTTTATACCTAAAACATCTAAGTATTTTTTTACGCTTTCAAAATGTTCATGACACTCAGGGCAAACAAAATCTGATGTTATAACCTCTTTTACTTCCGGTTTTTCGTAAATAGCCTTACATTCTTCAACTTTGCAGTCTAAAAGTCTTAAAGGATTTTTTTCATATCTTTTTTGACAATCAGGGCAAAGTTCTGATAAATAAGGTTTTAGAACTTCTTTTAATCGTTTTTTGTATTCTTCTCTGCAAGTCGGACAACCAAGAGAGTTAATTTCAACGTCTAAATCGTTTAAGCCGATAGCATTTAAGTAATTAACTGCAAGTGAAATAGCCTCAGCGTCGGCAGTAGGTTGAGAAATACCGAACATTTCCATACCTACCTGATGGAATTGTCTTTGACGACCTGCCTGAGGACGTTCATATCTGAACATTGGACCTTTGTACCAAAGTTTTACAGGTGCAGGAAGTCTGTGCATACCGTTTTCGATATAAGAACGAACAACACCTGCGGTGTTTTCGGGACGTAATGTAAGCGAACGTTCCGATTTTTCAAACGTATACATTTCTTTGTTTACAATATCTGTTGTGTCGCCGACACCACGAGCAAAAAGTTCTGTTGCCTCAAAAATAGGTGTTCTTATTTCGCTGTAACCTGCGTTTGAAAAAACTCTTTTAGCCGTTTCTTCTATAAAATGCCAACTGTCAATTTCTATTGGCAGAATATCTTTTGTTCCTTTTTGTACTGTAATCATCTTAGCCATAAAAAAATGTTAGTACAAACAATACGCTAATTCAAGGTTTGTTTTTACAATACAGTATGTTATAATAAATTTATGGATAAAGTTTATACGATAGAAGAAATAAAAAATATATTGAATGATAACAAAGATTATTTTGCAGAAAAGTATAATGTAAATAACTTTTTGTTATTTGGCTCTTACGCAAAAAATCTCCAAACAGCAGAGAGTGATATTGATTTGCTGGTGAATTTTACCCAACCTGTTGATATGTTTATTTTTATTGATTTACAGGAATATTTGGAAAAAATTTTTAATAAAAAAATAGATTTAGGCACAGTCAATGGTTTAAAATCTTTTGTAAAAGACTCTATTTTAAAGGAAGCCCTTGCTATATGAAGAAAAAAGAACCTATATTTTTTCTAAAAGATATTTATAATTCGCTTGAAAAGATTTTCAAATATACAGAAAACATTTCTTATGATGATTTTTTAAAAAGTGATATTACAAAAGACGCTGTTGAGAGAAATTTTGAAATAATTGGCGAGGCTGTTAAAAATTTAAACGAAGATTTTAGAAATCAATATCCGAATATACCATTCAAACAAGTAGCGGGAATGAGAGATAAATTAATCCACGATTATTTTGGTATTGATTATGAAATATTGTGGAAAACAATTAAAGACAAACTACCACAATTCAAATCGGAAATTAAAAGTTTAATAAAAATTTGTGAAAAATAACAATAATTTTTTTGTTGTATTATATAGTCAGAGGGGAAATTATGTACGACAAAAAATCACTCAAAGCTGAAGAATTTATTGACCATAACGAAATCGTAGAAACATTGGATTTTGCTGAAAAAAACAAAGATAATGTTCAATTAATTGACGAAATTATTGAAAAAGCAAAAGAAAGAAAAGGCTTATCCCACAAAGAGGCAAGCGTCCTTTTGTCGTGCAACATAGAAGAAAAAAATCAGGAAATCTACAAACTTGCAGAACAAATTAAAAAAGATTTCTACGGAAACCGTATCGTAATGTTTGCGCCGCTTTATCTTTCAAATTATTGTGTGAACGGTTGTGTATATTGCCCATACCACGCACAAAACAAGCACATTCCACGCAAAAAAATGACACAGGAAGAAATAAAGCGTGAAGTTATTGCTCTACAAGATATGGGACACAAACGTCTTGCACTTGAAACAGGTGAAGATCCTGTAAATAACCCTATTGAATATATTTTAGACAGTATTAAAACAATCTATTCAATCAAACATAAAAATGGGGCTATTCGCCGTGTAAACGTAAACATCGCGGCAACAACAGTTGAAAATTACCGCAAACTTAAAGAAGCAGGCATCGGAACATATATTTTGTTTCAGGAAACTTATCACAAAGAAAGTTACGAACGCTTGCATCCGACAGGGCCAAAACACAATTACGCTTATCACACAGAAGCTATGGACAGAGCCATGGACGGCGGAATTGATGATGTTGGCTTAGGCGTTTTATTCGGACTTGAACGTTACAAATACGAATTTGCAGGACTTTTAATGCACGCAGAACACTTAGAGGCAGTTCATGGTGTCGGACCTCATACAATTAGTGTTCCAAGAATAAGACACGCAGACGATATTGACCCATCAGCATTCGACAATGGAATTGACGATGAAACTTTCTGTAAAATCGTTGCATGCATTAGAATTGCCGTTCCATACACAGGCATGATTGTTTCAACAAGAGAATCCAAAGAAGTCAGAGAAAGAGTTTTACATTTAGGTATTTCACAAATTTCAGGCGGTTCAAAAACATCTGTCGGCGGTTATGATGAAGAAGATTACACCGAAGAAGATTCATCACAGTTTGATGTCGTTGATAACCGTCCGCTTGATGAAGTTTTGAATTGGCTTATGGAAATAGGCTATTTACCAAGTTTTTGTACTGCTTGTTACCGTGAGGGCAGAACAGGTGAAAGATTTATGGAAATTTGTAAATCAAAACAAATCCAAAACTGTTGCCATCCAAACGCAATAATCACAATGAAAGAATATTTGGAAGATTACGCATCTGAAAAAACTAAAAAAACAGGTGATAAACTGCTTGAACAAGAACTTTCAAGCATAGAAAATGATGTTACACGCAGAAAAACTTCCGAAATCCTTAAAGAAATAGAAAATGGCAAACGTGATTTCAGATTTTAATTATCTGCTTAAAAGAACTCTCATACCTGCCATAAAATAGCTTTTAATTTCATAAAGCGACCGTATTTTTGTAAGCATTTTCAAAATATACAAAGGCCTTAAATAGAAAGATTTTACAGCTTTTTTATGAAGTTCCATAACTCTTTCTTTTGATAGAGAATAAGTTTTTATAATTGGCTCATAATAAGCGTTGTCATAATTTTCTATATCCTCATGTAATTCATTTATTGCATAATTATAAAATCTCGTTCCGGGCAGCGGAGTAGCGGTATAAAAACTTACGAAATCCGTATCCAGTTCAATTGCAAAATCAATTGTATCTTGTGCAGTCTGTTCGTCTTCCCAAGGCAGACCTATAACAAAATAATTGTATATCTTTATATGCGCATTTTTGAAAGCTTTTACAGTATCTCGAATATCGTTAAGTGTAATATTTTTACCAATTTTATCAAGAATAAATTGAGAACCGCTTTCCGAACCTATGCTTACAAGTCTGCAACCTGCTTTGTACATAAGTTTTGCCATTTTTTCATCTGCCGTATCAGCTCTTGTATTTGCAGACCAGGTAAATTTTAATCCGCTTTTGATAATTTTTTCGCAAAGATTAACAGTCCATTCTCTGTCCTGATTAAAAATATCAGACCAGAAAATAAAATTTCTTATTTTATATTTGTTTATACACTCTCTGATTTCTGCAATAATATTTTCAGCAGAGCGCATTCGAACTTTTCTGCCTGATGTCGGAGTTGCAAGGCAGAAAAAACAATGATGAGGACATCCTCTTGAAACCTTTATTACAGCCTGCACTTTGTTATTATCAGGACGGCGATAGATAGTATTATCAATTAAATGTCTTGCAGGGAATGGAAGAGTGTCAAGTTCTTCTATAAAAGGTCTTACGCCAGAGAATTTAACTACAAAACCTTCTCTGTACCATAATCCCAATATATCTTTCGGTTCTTTTTCTTTTTCAAGAAGTTCTCTTAAAGTTTCCTCCGCTTCTCCTGAAATAATATAGCTTATGGCTTTATTTTTAAGCATAATTTCATCATTTTTTGTTAAAAATATTGCACCCTTTGCTATATTAATAATTTTAGGCAGAATTTTTTTAGAAGTCGTAAAACATTCTAAATCGTTGTATAAAGTAGGCGTTGCAATATTTGCAAGTAAATAATCAGGTTTTATTTCATTTAAATCCTGCTCAAAATCACCTCCAAGGCTGTAATCTCTTACGAAAGCTTCAAATCCTGCTTTTTCGGCAACTGCTGCAAGATATAATAAATCTGTAGGTGGCAGCGGAGGAATTACAAGAAGGTCTTTTGTCGGCTGTTGACAACGGTCTTCTCTGTTCATTACTGGTGATTTAGGATAAATAAGTAAAATCTTTTTCGCCATAAGTTTATTTTATATCAAAAAATTATTTATGCTATAATTTTCTAAAAAGGAGCTGTATAAATATGTCAAAAGCATTGTTTGATCCCGGATTTTCAAAAATTTTAATTTCAGGATTTATTTATAACATTGAAATTCTCTATTACAATTTAAACAAAATTAAAAATTTTGGTCAGAAAAAAACTCAATTTATATTGACTTTTCAAAAAGGAAAAGGTCTGTTTGATGTTTATTTAGGTTTTTATTTGGGCTGTATGCTTTGGGGTGCTTGCTTAAAATCAATGGAAAATGAAAAAATTGAAGGTAATCCGTTTTTAGGTGGAACTTATGAAAAAGAACGCTCACTTGAAGAAATAAATTATATGAAAGCTTTTGTTAAAAGTTTTGACAGAGATTCAAAATATTATTTAGGAAAGCCGTTTAAAGTTGATGAAAATAAACTTAAAATTCTTGATTTATACGAAGAATTTGTCGATGCAAACGAAGGATTTTCCAAAACAGATACCACTGATAAAATTAAACTTGTTGGTAAACTGAATAATGCATCAAAAGAGGATATCGAACTATTTAATTCAAAAATAAACGAAGTAATAAATGAAAACAAAATAGAAGAATTATTGGTTTTTTGTGATAAAATATAGAAAATTTAAAAATTCGGTACACTAAGAAAGGAAAAAAATGCATCAGGAAGAATTTATTGCAGTAGCATTAGGTGAAACAAAAGCAGATTTAGTTATTAAAAATGCAAAAGTTGTTAATGTATTAACAGAAGAAATATATGAATCGGAAGTTGCAATAGTAAAAGGTCGTATTGCAGGAGTCGGCAAAAATTATGAAGGCGAAAAAGAGATAGATTTAAAAGGTGCTTATTTGACACCCGGATTTATTGACGGCCATGTTCATATAGAAAGTTCAATGATGCTTCCTCATAGATTTGCACAGGCAGTAGTTCCGGCGGGTACAACAACAGCAATTATCGACCCTCACGAAATAGCTAATGTTTTAGGTTTGCACGGTATTAGTTTTATGCACGCTGCAACAAGAGAGTTACCATTGAGAGTTTATACTATGCTTCCTTCTTGTGTTCCAGCAACTCCTTTTGAAACATCAGGCTTTGAATTAAATGCTTATGATTTGTCATTATTAATGGATAGTGATTGGGTTGTAGGTCTTGCAGAAATGATGAATTTCCCCGGTGTTATTCACAGAGATAAAAATGTTATGGCAAAAATAGATCTTGCATTGAAAAATCAAAAACGCGTAGACGGACATGCACCGCAAGTTTCAGGAAAAGATTTGTGTGCTTATATTGCAAGCGGAGTAACATCAGACCACGAATGTACCGATCCTCAACAAGCAATTGAAAAATTAAGACAAGGTATGTATATTATGGTTCGTGAAGGTACGGCAGCAAAAGATTTAGATGCTTTAATGCCAATTCTTTTACATGATAATAATCGTAAAATAATGTTTGTAACTGACGACAGACATCCTGAGGATTTAACTGTTCATATTAACGGAATGGTTCAAAGAGCCGTTGAAAACAGGGTAAATCCGATAAAAGCAATTCAAATGGCAAGTTTGAATACTGCGGAATACTTTAAAATTCAAGACTTAGGAGCTATTGCCCCTGGTTATAGAGCAGATTTTAACGTATTTGAAAACTTACAAGAATTTAAAAAACCTTTAATGGTATTCAAAGGTGGTGAAGTAGTTGCAGAAAACGGTAAATTACTTGACGATTTGGAAAATATTGAAATTCCTGCAACTCGTGGTTCTGTAAATGTTGGCTGGCTTGAAGATGATTGTTTTCAAATAGAAGCTCGGGGTAAAAAAGCAAAGGCAATAGAGATTATTCCTCATCAGTTAATTACAAAGGAAACAATAATTAATGTTAAAGAAAAAGATGGTTTTGCTATATCAAATGTGAAAGAAGATGTCCTTAAAATTTGTGTAGTAGAGCGTCATAGAGCAAGTGGTAACATTGGTAAAGGCTTCGTTAAAGGATTTGGGATTAAAGAAGGTGCAATAGCATCAACAGTTGCTCACGATTCGCATAATATGATTATTATCGGAACAAACGATAAAGACATGTTATTAGCACAAAAAGAACTTGTAAAATCACAGGGTGGTAAGGTTGTTATTAAAAACGGCGAGGTTCTTGCAAAATTACCGCTACCGGTTGCAGGTTTAATGTCGGATAAAGATATCAATTATGTAACAGAGCAATCAGAAGCATTAAACAAAGCTGCAAAAGAAATAGGTTGTGTTGTGGATGATCCGTTTATGACAATGGGCTTTTTATCATTACCTGTAATTCCTGAAATAAAGATTACCGATAAAGGTATTTTTTCAACGAAAGGTTTCAATTTTATAGATATATTTGATGTTGAAACGGTAGAAACCAAATAAGTAAAAAAGGCTTTGATTAATCAAAGCCTTTTTTATTTCTAAATTTTTGCAATGAATAAATGTAACAAAATTTAACATCAGGCTAAAATCATGGCAATTATTCCGTTTCAGAACTTTTTATTATATTAGATAGTTCTGTAATTAGGTAAAAGTGTGTTTAATTTAGTATCATTTAATAAAATTATGCCTGCTAAAAAGGCTTATAATACACAATCAAGCCAAAGTTTGTTACGTGGTTTTTATACTCAAAAACCTGATACTTTTGAACGCTCAAATACTGAAAAAACAACTTCTTGTCCTATAAGCTTTACAGGTAAATCAAACAGATTAAAAGAATATAAAAAAGTTACAAACGCACTTTCATTAACAGCAGAAAACGCTCAGGCTGCTCTTAACGGTCAACTTGCAATGGATGGTTGGGCAGGCAAAGTTGCTGATGCTGTTAGTGCTTTATGGAATTCTAAAAACAGAGCTAAATTAGTTCAAGCTGACATTGATAGCTACAAAGAACAAGTTAATGTACTTGATAATTCTATTAAAGAAGATAAATTTACAAAGAAATTTAAAGAAATGTTTGATGTTGAATACAATCATGCAAACATAGCAAAATACAATAAAAAAGCAGAACAATACAAATCAGCCGTAGCAAGTGATTATATGGCTAAAATTACAGAGAAAAAACTATCTAAGGATATTGAAAGATACAATAAATTATCAGGTAAATTAGACGATATTACAGAAAGAAAAGTTGCTACAAACGTATCTGCAGGTTTTGTTACAAGTTATAACAAGACCGCTACAAAAGAAGAAATTTTCTCGGATATGGAAAATTCTTTAATCGGTATGTTTGGCGATAAAAAAGTTTTAGATACAATTTTAACTTCAGGCGGTTTAGATGCTGAAACAGCTACAAAAGAAGAAAAATATAAAGCTTACGGTTTTGTTGCAAACTTCTTGATTGAAACATCTAAGGAGACCGCTAAACAAGTAACAAAAGGTCAATCTTTAAAAGAAATAAGAGAAGATTATTTATCAGCTTATGAAAAAGCTTATGGTAATAAAAACAATATTCAAAAACGTGTAGATGATTACAATCATTCTCAAGAAATAGGTGCCGCAGCTGTAAGAGGTGCAACTCGTTCAGCATTAATGACTGCTGCAACATTAATCAGTCCTCCTTCAGGTTTGGCAAAAATTGTTTTCAATTCTGCTATGACTTTCGGTGTTAAAGTTGCAGTTGACGGTTCAGATAAATTAACTAACAAAGTTGATAATTCAGCAGATTTTAATTCTGAGGCAGTTAGAAAACTTGTTAAAAGTGCATCAATCAGTGCAGCTGAAAAATTTGTTTCAGGCGGAGTAAGTTCATTCATTCCTAAAATCAGTACAGGTCACGGACTTATTGATTACGGCTTAAATCAAGCAGAATTAGCATTAGTTGATACAGGTATCGGTTTAGTATCAGAAAAACTTAAAAAAGGTGTTTGGGCTAAGAACCAAATTATTCCTCGTTTGATTATTTCTGCAACATTCAGAAATCTTAAACCGGAAGACAAAATGTTAAAAGACATATTATCAATGACAAAGGGTGGCGTAAATCAAGCTATGAAGTATTCAACTCGTGAATACAATCCTGTTAAAGCCTTCATTGAAGGTACAAGACAAGTTCTTGAACAAAATTATCAACAAGATAATAAAACATTTGCCGATTTGAAAAAATTAGCTGATGAACATCCTGAACAATATGAAAAGCTTATGGCTGAAATGCTTCAATTAGAAGTTGATGAACAAAACGAAGAAGGAAAAAACGAAGGCAATAAAAAATGGTTACCAGTGTAACTTTGGGGTTAAGACCGCATCATTTTTTGTGTTTACCCGGATATAAAGGTTATAATTACAATCAGGCTCAAATAAACAGTTGGGATACTATATCAAAACATTTAAAAGATAATCCCGACACAGACATTTTGATTTTGAGCGGAAAAGATGATTTATGTAAAAAATGTCCGAATGACGGTACCGGAACTGCTATTTGTAAAGATAATGCCGTTAATGAACTTGATAAAAAAGTTCAGGATTTGATTGGTGTTGAAACCGGCAAAACATATAAGTTTAGTGAAATAATGCGCCGAATGAAACTCGCTGTAACACCTGAAATTCACGAAAGCTTATGTTCTAGCTGTACTTGGTGGCGCCACGGATTATGCAGAGATACATTCAGCCCTGAAAACAAAGCTCCGTTCTTATCAGTTACATCAGGCGGTAAAGTTGATCCGTCAACCATTACATTTATTCCTGCGATAAAGAAAGCTGCTTAATCAGTTAATTTTATATCACCTTGTCTGAATATGGTGATGCCATTTTGTGAAATACCTGCAACAGTTGAGGCTCTGCCTTGTGCTTTTTCGCCGTTATCTTCTATTACCAAATCAACTTTATCACCTATGTATCTAACAGCCTCCTCATAAGTCAAAGCAGCAGGCTCGTTTGAAAGGTTTGCACTCGTTGTTGCAAGCACATGCCCGTCTATTGAGTCGCAAATTTTTACAAAAGTCTTGTTATTAGGCACTCTTATACCGACAGTTTCTAATCCGCTTGTAATATAATCAGGCGTGTTATCAGATTTATCTATAACGAGAGTTAATGCTCCCGGAAAATGTTTTTGTATAAGTTCATTAGCAAGTATTGACAATGGTTTCACATATCTTCTCAAATATTTATCGCTATTTGACATTAATATTAATGGTTTTTTTATATCACGATGTTTAATTTCGTATATTCTTTCAACTGCTTTTTTGGATGTCGGTAAACACCCGATACCCCACACAGTATCAGTTACAAATGCAATTACACCGTCATTATTCAATATTTCCGCTATTTTTTTTGTATCCATTATTTCTTAATTTTTTCCATTACACGTTTTGCAAGTTCACCCGCATATTCCATTTTCATTGCTAAATTTAAGCCTGTATAAACAATAAGGCAAAGAATACCTATTAATGCTATTCTCACAAGTTCATGTGTGTGCAGATATTTTGATGCAAAATAGCAAATTACAAACGTTATTGCTCCTGCGATACACATTTTAAACAAATTAATAAATAGTTCTTTATAGTTTAATTTGATTTTTTTGCTTATTAAAATACCTAAAACTGTTGCATTAAAGAGAGTTACGAGTGATGTTGATAATGTAATACCACCGATACCAAGCATTAATTTTTTAACCAAAATATAATTAAACAAAATTTTCAAAACAATTGATGAAAAGGCAACATAAAACGGAGTTGCGGAGTCATTAAACGAATAATAAACCCTTGTTATAGAATCTCTGAAAACGTAAGGCAATATTGAAAAAGATAAGAACCATAATGCCTGAGTTACCATAAATGTGGCGTTATCATTGAACGCTCCCCTTTCAAATACAACTTTTACTCCGTCATATCCTAAAATTAAAATGCCTATAATAATAGGTATTGCAGCAAAAAATAAAACTCCGACGCCTTTGTTAAAATAAGTTCTTATGCCGTCAAAATCTTTTTCACCTGCAAGTCTTGAAAATAAAGGAAACAAAGGAACTAAAAACGCAGTAACCAATATTCCGACAGGGAATTGGAAAACTCTGTTTGCAAAGCCTATTGCTGTCCAAGCACCTTCTTCAAGACAAGAAGAAAAGAACATATCTATATATATATGAACTTGACCTATTGTTGAACTTAATACAGCAGGAAACAATAGCTCTAAAATGCTTTTATAATTAGGATTGTTAATAATATTAAAATTAGGCTTTATTTTGTAACCAATCATTCGGACTTTTGGTATTTGCAAGATTAATTGACATAAAGCACCTACAACAGTTGCCGTTGCAAGAACAACTCCGGATTTATCACCGCCCGTAAATAATAATGCTACAATAATTACCATACTTACGACAATTGGTGATAAGCTTGGTAGCATAAATTCTTTATATGTTATCAAAATTCCGTAATATATACCTATTAACCCGCCGATAATCATTGACGGACACATTATCCTTAAATGTAATGCCGCAAGATTAACTAATTCCGCACTTCCGTCAGATATTATTAATCCCATTATCTGATTAGAAAATAAGAATAAAATTATTGTTAAAACGGTGAAAAACACAAAACTTGTAGTTAAAAAAGTATTAAAAAGTTTTTCTGCAACTTCGGGTGGTTTTTCTTTTAAATTAGGGATTATTTTTGTAAAAACTGCAACGGTTGCACTGTGAAATGGGCCGCCAATTCCGCCTAAAAGAGTTATTGCCAATGCAGGAAACTGATATGCATAAAAATATGCATCGGAAACAGTTGTTGCGCCGTAATAATTTGCTACAATAATATCTCTGAAAAAGCCGACAAGTTTACTTACAACCGTAACAACCGCAATTAACCATGCGGCTTTTAATATACTTGTTGTTTTGTTATCAGAATCCAAATTTGTCTGCATGTGGGTTTATTGCCTCTACATATAATCTTACGGCTTTTATGGAACCTTCATCTAAAGGATAGCAAAAAGTTATTTCGTTTTCACCTTTTTTTATAAAATCAGAAATATCTATCCTTATTGGAGTTTTAAAAGAAAATAACTCTTGTGATAATGGCAAAACCATTTCTCTGCCGTTGATGGTTAAATTAATTTTTGAAAGTCTGAATTTATTATCAATAACTAATTCTGCTGCTTTATAATCAAGATAAAATCTTTGTGTAACCTTTTGTTGAGTTGGGTATGCAGATAAAATTATCGGTTCTGTTCCAAGGGATATTCCTGTGTAATAATGTTTCAGAATTTTATCATAAGGCATTTTTAATTCTTTGCCCATAAATCCTGCTCCATATTGACTCATTCCTACACCGTGTCCAAAACCTCCGCCATATGCATTTATTTCAAGTATTTCATTATTTTCGTCAATGACAAATTCAAAAACTACGTTTGCACTTGGTAATGATATGTTATTTTTTTGAAAAATTCTTCTTATAACAAGTTCTTTTTGAACTGTATAAATTCCTTTATCTGTAACTATTTCAAGGTCAATAAGTTTACCGGAATCACCTCTGCGTTTCGGTCTTAAATCTATAAGTTTTATATTTTCTTCACTTTCAAATTTAGGAGTTACAAATCCTGTTTTTGACTGTTCTTTCAGGGTTCTTGTCAAAACTTCTTCCAGTTCTTCTTTTGTCCAGTTCTTCTGCCAACGGTAATATGGAGAGCGGATATCATAAGAATCAGGTTTTGTTGTATAAAACTCTCTTACTTCTTCCTCAGTTTTTAGCGGCAATTGAGAAATCATATCAGGTTTTGCAACCAAATATGGTTTATGAATTGATGGAAATTTTTTATTATTAGCATCAGAAAAAGCATTTGAAAAACTTTCTGTATATCCGCCTGCTGTTGAGCTGTACTGCGCTAAAATTAGTTCCCAATTGTGTGTTGCAACTATTCCGTCTGTTTCATCAACTGCTTTGTTTGAAATTTTTTCTTCCGTATTTGCTCCGTAATATACCTGACTTGCAACGGAATCAACTACATCATATTCATTAACAAGTCTTGTGCGTGGACTTAAAACATAATTTCTTGCTGCAACTGCCTGTGCTTTTAAAGCTTCCAAACCAAAGCTTGTAGGCATTTCGTTCGGAACAACGCCTTTTAAATAATCCTGAATATCAAGAACATTCACTATATAAAAAAGATTTTCTGTTTTTGGTTTTTTTATAAGTTCTAATGATGTTCTGTATAAAGCCTGTTTTCCTTTACGTTTAAGGTCTTTGATGCCTAAAAAACCTCCGTTACACAGTATAACAATATCATTATCCGTAAGAGCAGTAACAACTTGTGTAGTATTTTCTTCTGTATTTAATTCTGTTTTGGTAGTTTTTGCTTCAAAAGTATTGTTTCTCATTGAAATTTCCACAAAAGTATCAGCAGGAAATTCTGCTATTAAGACATCATTTTTTTTATCGTAAACTGAAATATCGGATGTACCAAAAACAGTTGTTGTTTGATAAACATAGTTCTGAAAATTTTGATTACCGATAGCAACTCTCACATATTTATTTACGGATTGTTTTGTATTTTGTGCAAAAATTTCAGAACTTACAAATACTAATGAAAATATAGCAAGTCCTAAAAAAATTTTTTTTAATGTTTTAATTCCCAAGTAGTTCCGTCCTTTGAATCTTTTAAAATGATTCCGACTTTATCAAGTGCCATACGAATTTTGTCTGCCATATCCCAATTTTTTTCTGCGCGCGATTTTTGTCTTAATTCAATAAGTTCTGCCATTGAATTAAGTTCTAAATCTAAATCTTCGCTTACAGCCTTGATTTTTTCTTTTAATTCATCTTCTGATAATTCTGTTTTTGTAAAATTAAATCCTAAAACTTCACCCAATTTTACAAGTAAAGTATAGGCGCCTGCCTCATCTTTATTAGCTTTATTAACCAAATCAAACAACACGGCAAGAGCTTTAGACGTATTCAAATCATCGTCCATAGCCTCTACAAATTGTTTATATTCTTCTGTTTGCGTAATATCTAAAGCTTCATCAATTGGTGTCGATTTAGCATTTAACAAGCGTTTTGCACCGGCTTGAGCTGAATTTAAAGATTCTTCCGAAAATTCGACAGGCATTCTGTAATGGTTTGTTAAAATAAACAATCTGATTGTATTTGAATCATATTTTTCAAGAACTTTGTCAATGGTTAAAAAGTTACCCAAAGATTTTGACATTTTTTCTTTGTTAATAGTAACAAAACCATTATGCAGCCAATAATTTACAAATTTACAACCGTTTGCGCATTCAGATTGAGCGATTTCATTTTCGTGATGAGGGAAAATTAAATCAGCGCCGCCTGCGTGAATGTCAATGGTTTTGCCCAAATGTTTTCTACTCATAGCTGAACATTCAATATGCCAGCCGGGTCTTCCTACACCCCATGGTGAATTGTAGCCGAATTTTTCGTCTTTTTTCCATAGGGCAAAATCAAGCGGATCTTCTTTCAAATCTCCTACTTCAACTCTTGCTCCGCTTTCAAGCTGGTCAATAGGCTGTTTTGAGAGCATACCGTAATTTTTGAAGTTTTTAACTCTAAAATATACATCTCCGTTAGCTTCATAAGCATAACCGTTTTTTATTAAATCTTTTACTATTGAAATCATTTCACCAAGAGTTTTGGTAGCAAACGGTTCAATATCAGGTTTTAAATTATTTAATGCTTCCATGCTTTTTGTAAAAGATTTATACCAAAAAGTTGAAACTTCTTCAGGTGTTTTTCCCTCGTTTTCTGCTTTTTTTAAAATTTTATCATCAACATCGGTAACGTTACGGCAATATGTAACATCATAACCTTTAAATTTTAAATATCTGTATAAAACATCCCAGGTAATATAACATCTGGCATGTCCTAAATGTGCATAATCATATACGGTTGGACCGCATACATACATTTTTACTTTATTACCGTCAATAGGCGTAAATTCTTCAACTTTATCAGTATAAGTATTATGTAATTTCATGATTTATTAATATGTACCTTCTATTTTTTCCATAATTTCGTCAGGAATATCAAAATTAGAATATACGTTTTGAACATCATCGTGTTCTTCAATTTTATCCATTAAACGCATAATTTGAGTTGCGGTTTTTTCATCAGTAATTTCGATTGTATTTTCTGGAATTCTTGTAAATTCAGCTGTTATATGCTCAAAGCCGGCTTTTTCAAGACCTTCCGAAACGGCCTGCAAATCAGCAATTGAAGTTAATATTTTATATTCGTCCTCTTCTTCTAAAAAGTCTTCCGCACCTAAATTTATTGCTTCTTCAACTAATTTATCATAATCAACATCAGAAGAAAATGTAATCATACCGTATTGTTTGAACATCCAACCTACGCAGCCTGTTTCACCAAGATTACCGTTGAATTTTGTAAAATAACTTCTTATATCACCTGCTGTACGGTTTCTGTTATCTGTCATAGCTTCAATAACAATAGCAACACCACCTGCGCCATATCCTTCGTAGGTTAATTCTTCATAATTCTCTGCTGCACCGTTACCACAGCCCTTGTCTATTGCACGTTTAATATTATCATTAGGTAAACCTGCAGCTTTTGCCTTTTCAACTGCTGTTCTTAATCTGAAATTACCCTTTAAATCACCACCGCCAAGTCTTGCGGCAACAATGATTTCTCTTGAAAATTTTTGAAAAACGACTGCTCTTTGTGAATCAACTTTAGCTTTTTTATGTTTTGTTGTTGCCCATTTTGAATGTCCGCTCATATATTTAATCCTTTATCCTGTATACAACATGAATTATATCAGAAACAATGCATTTTAGAAATTGTAAACAAATGTAAATGATTTTTTGACATGGTGTTATAAAAAATTTTTTCTGTGGAATATTAAACTTGTACATAAAACAAAAACATTTTATGTGTCGTTGTCACTTTGATGTTACGCAGGGAGCGTAACAGCACCACATTGGATAGTGGTGTATCAATCACGAAAGGAGTCCGCTTATGGCAATTACAGTAAACACAAACGTAGCATCCCTTACAGCACAACACGCTTTGACAAAAGCAACTAGCAGTATGAACACCGCAATGGAACGTATGTCAACAGGTTTGAAAATCAATTCATCTAAGGATGATGCAGCAGGCTTAGCTGTATCAAGCAAATTAGATTATATGGTTAGCTCACTTGGAGTAGCACAAAACAACGCTCAAATGGGTGTTTCAATGTTAGATACTATGGAGGGTGTAATGGGTGTAATTAATGACAACTTAACTCGTATCAGAGATTTGACTGAACAAGCTGCAAACGGTACTTACGGTTCAGATGCAATGTCAGCAATCAAAATCGAAGTTAATGCAAGACTTGCGGAAATCAACCGTGTTGCAAGTTCTGCTGAATTCAACGGTAAAAAGTTGTTAGACGGAACAACTTCATCTGTAAACTTACAAGTTGGTATTAACAATGATGATAATTCAACTATTACTTTGGATTCATCTGTATTCCAAGATTGTACAAGAGAAGGTTTAAATCTTGAAGATGATGTTGATTGGGCATCAGATTCAGATGCAAAAGGTTTCTTAACAACTGTTGATGAAGCTATTAAGAGCGTAACAAATGCTAAGACTGCAATCGGTGGTAAGCAAGCAGCTATCACATCAGCAATGGAATCAGCTCAAGTTATGGCTACAAACTTAACTTCTGCAAGTTCATTGATTAAAGACGCAGATATCGCTGAAGAATCTTCTAACTACATTAAACAACAAATTCTTCAACAAACATCTGCAAGCTTGTTAGCAACAGCAAACCAAGCACCTTCAATCGCATTAAATCTTGTTTAATACGATTAAGGCAATTATTAGAAGACCTGAGATTTTTCTCAGGTCTTTTTTTTTATAATAATTCAATTCAACTTAATAACTATTGTTCGTCAAGAGCTGCAACGCCCGGTAAAACTTTACCTTCAATAAATTCTAATGAAGCTCCGCCGCCTGTTGATACGTGTGTGAAATCTTCTGTTTTAAAATATTTTTTAGCTGCTGAAACAGAATCACCGCCACCAATAACAGAAGTTGCGCCGTTTTTAGTTGCATCTACAACGGCTTGTAAAATAGATTTTGTACCTTCCGCAAATTTAGGATTTTCGAAAGCACCTACAGGACCATTCATAAGAATTGTTTTTGATGATTTTACAACTTCTGCAAAGTTCTTTCTTGATTCTTCACCTGCATCAACACCTTCAAATCCGTCAGGTATTTCATTGATTTTAACAAATTTGTTTGTTCCGTTGCCTGAAAAATCGTCTGTAACTAAAACATCTGTTGCCATAACTAATTTAACACCTTTTTCTTGTGCTTTCTTTTCAATAGCTTTTGCAACTTCAAGCTGGTCGTCTTCACAGATTGAATTACCGATTTTACCGCCGTTTGCCTTAACAAATGTATAAGCCATACCTCCGCCGATAATCATATTATCAACCTTGTCAAGTAAGTTTTCCAAAACACCGATTTTAGAAGATACTTTTGCACCGCCTACGATAGCTGTAAATGGTCTTTCAGGATTATCAAGAGCTTGTGATAAACAACGGATTTCTTTTTCCATTAATAAGCCTGAAACAGCAGGTTTAACCAACTTTGCAACTTTTGCAGTTGATGTATGGTTTCTGTGAGCTGCACCAAATGCATCGTTTACATAGAAATCACCAAGTTTTGCAAGTTCTTGAGCAAAAGTCATATCGTCATCTTTTGCTTCTTCTGCTTTGTAGTAACGAATATTTTCCAACAAAGCAACATGACCGTCTTGTAAATCCGCCAATTCTTTGTCTGCACCTTCACCGATTGGTGATTTTACAAATTTAACTTCCTGACCTAAAACTTTTGACATATATTTTGCAACAGGTTCAAGTGATAAATCTTCAAGTTTTTGACCTTCTTTTAATTTTTGCGGTCTGCCAAGGTGAGCCATTAATATAATTTTTGCACCTTTATCTTGTAAAAATTTAACTGTCGGTAAAATAGCTTGAATTCTTGTATCATCCGTAACATTTTTGTCTGCATCCAGCGGAACATTAACGTCAACTCTGACTAATGCTCTTTTACCTTTTACATCACCTAAGTCTTTGATTGATTTTTTCATTTTATTCTCTCCTTTTTACTAAAAAATATCTTCAATAATTTAATTCTAACATAAAGAAAATCCTGTTTACTTAAATTTTTTTCATATTATTGAAAAATTTTAATTGTTTAAAGTACAATATTATTGATAGCATGGAAAATAAATTATGGATGAATTACTAACAGGATATAACTTCTATTCAAGCGGTCGTGATATGGAAATGATTACAAAAATCGTTGACACGCTTAAAAGTATCTTGGAATATGATAAAAAACAGCCCCAACCGCTATTTTTAAGAACAACTGACAGTTTTATAATGAATATTGCAAGAAAAGTTGTTGAAGAAAAAAAGAAAACATTTCTAATTGCAATTACAGGTGAAAGTGCTTCCGGTAAGACGGTTTTTGTAGATAATACAACAAAAGCATGTATTAAAGATGAAAACAGAAAAGGTTATTATACGGTAGTAAGACAAGACGACTATTATAAAGACACTTCAAAAGAACTTCAAGAAGCGGGAAGTTACGAAGAATTGTTTAAAACGGGATTCAGTTTTGATACTCCTGATGCAATAAATTTACCGCTTATGAGAGAACATCTGTTAGCATTAAAAAACGGACAAACTGTTCAATCACCTAATTATGATTTTGTAACTTGTGAATCAAAACCTGACGGAGAAATAAAAGAACCTGCAAAAATTATTTTAACGGAAGGTTTATATGTGCTTCACGAAAGTGTGAGGGATATTATGGATGTAAAAGTTTATGTATTTACTCCATTAGAAGTTTTGAAGGAACGTTGGTACAGACGTGCAGAAAGCCGTGGTAAGACAGGTGAAGCTGCGGATTTGCAATTTAAGGATGTAAACAAAACAGCTCAACAATACATAAGACCGACTTATCCTATTGCAGATGTAATTATAAACGGTCTTGTTTCTCAGGATTACATTGTTGAAATTACTGACAAAATTTTTAACTCAATAAGAGAATTGTTTTAAAAATCATATACATTAACGATTTGAATTTTGTAAAAATATAATTATACTTATGATATGAAAAAATTATTAGTCATACTAAGTTTTATATTTGTAATTTCGGGACTTTGTACAAAAGCCGTTGAAGTTGATAATTCTGACCTTGTTTTAAGAGATTACGACGGGGTTGAATTGCCTACCGGTACTTTTATTCAGGTTATTAATTTAAGAGAGTTTTCTACAAAATATTGTGATGAATCAACAAAAGTTTCTTTTGCCGCTAGAAATGATACTTTTATGCAGGATATGAATTTAATTCCTAAGGGTACTATTTTTCACGGGTTTATTGAAAAAATGAATGAACCAATTGTTGGAACAAACGCTTCTATGGTTGTTAAAATTACATAAATGGTTTTGCCTGACGGATTTGAAATTCCTATGAAAGGATATATATATACAAATAATAAAAATTTAATTGGCGGCGGATTGACAGCACCTCTTACTTGGCATAAACAACCCCATTTTCAACAAGGTTTTGGCTTAGGAACAATAAAATATGTTCCGGGTCAGGAACGTAAAATGGGTGAACATCTCACTGTTGCAGCAGGTGCAGACCTTATGATAGTACTTACATCTCCTGCATGGATTACACATACCTTAACAAATTGACAAGAATAACTAAAAAAAATACAATGTTATTGTTGTAATTTATTAAGGAATTAAAATGAAAAAAGAATTAAGTTTATTGCTTATATCAACTATGTTTGTAACGAACGCTTCTTTTGCAGCTACAAATTACAATTTTGAAGAACCTAATAAACCGGAACCTTACTCATCAAGTAAACCATTAAGAGGCTATTTGGTAAGCGTTCCAGCAGGATCAGTTGTTCCAGCCGTAACTACTATGGATTTTTCATCAAATACTTTAACACAAGGTCAATTAGTTCAAATGGCTTTAGGTTCAGATTTTTATTATGAAAATAAATTAATAGCACCGGCAGGTAGTATGCTAACCGGCACTGTTGTAACATGCAAAAAAGCAACATGGGGTGGTATAAACGGTAAATTAAAAATTACATTTACGCAAATAACGACTCCACAGGGAATACAAATTCCTATTAATGGGATAATTAAAACAACAGACGGTTCTGGACTTTTAGTCGGCGGAACCAAACTTGATGTTGCCAAAGAATATACAAAAGATGCAGCAGCAGGTGCTGCAATAGGGGCATTGTCAGGTGTTGTATTTGGGGCATTGGCAGGTGGTAGTGTAGGCAGAGGTGCTGCATTAGGCACTGCTGTCGGTGCAGGCGGCGGATTAGTTAAAGGTGGTGCTACAAAAGGTGCTGATGTGGAAATACCTGTTAATTCTTCCGTCGATATTATTCTTACTCAGCCAATTACGGTTCAACCATCAAATTATAGTTACGAAGAATAGATAGTAGGGGAATAATTTTATCTTATATTTAATTTTAAAAGTATAAAGTAAATCATAAAATAGGGATAATAAATGTCAATTCTTGGAAATTTAAATGAAATATTAGAGGACGAACAGAACGAAGGTGCTTATACCACGCCGGCGGTAATTCGGGATAATAAAAATTATATATCTTTCAAAAAAGCATGTATAATGTCAACAATATTGCATCCCGCAGTTGTAGCTGTTATAGCGTTGGTATCTTTTGGTTTGATGCTTCTTGGTATAGATTTATTCATGCTTAAACCTCCAAAACCAAAAATGAATGATTTAGAATTTGTTTTGGTTGAAAAACAGGCTCCACCAATTAACAAAAAAACACCGTACAGAGCAGATATAAATTCACGTGCAGGCGGAAAGCATGACCCTAAACGAAAAGTGTCAATGCCATCGCCTAAACCTGCAAAAACTCAAAAACCAAAACAAGCAGCACCTGCTGCAAAAGCTCAAAAAAAAGTAACAAAACCTGCTGCGCCAAAAGCAACACAGCAAGCTCCTAAAAAAGCTTCACCGCAGCCTGCAAAAACAAATGTTGCTCCAAAACCTGCACCACCAAGTGTAAAACCTAGTACAAAACCTGTTGCAGCACCAAAGGTTACTACAAATCCAAAAACAAACTTTACTGTACCTGTACCTCCAAGTGCAAATAAAGGAAGTTTATCGACAGGTCCTGTTGGTTCAACAGGTACATCAAACAAATCAGCAGGTGGTAACTATGCTCCGACACCTTCATTGGCTCCTACTTATAAGTCAAACGGCACTGGTACCGGTTCAGGAACAAGTACAGGTTCAAAAGGTGCAACCGGAAGCAAAGGCGGTACCGGTAATTACGGTAATCCGGGACCGGGTAATCCAAATGGTGCTCCGGGTATAGATACAATTGCCGCACCTGATTTCGGACCTTATATGAGAGATTTGCAACGTCGTATTAAGATGAATTGGGATCCTCCAAAAGGTAATGAAAGCAAACGTGTTGTATTGTTATTCAAAATAGCAAAAGACGGAAGGTTGCTTTCTTGCACAGTTCATAAATCGTCAGGACTTCCTGCGGCAGATAAGGCAGCAATAAACGCTGTTCACTTAACAGCTCCGTTTAAACCTCTGCCTGCTAATTTCAGAGGTTCAAGCGTAGATATTCAATTTACATTTGACTACAACGTATTTGGCGGTAGTTACAGATAAAAAATCAGTTAGTACATTAAAATAAAGGAAAAGGACAAAAACATGGAATTACTACTTCATTCAATTCAACTTGACTGGCCGGTATTGACACCGATATTGATTTGTTCAATTTTGGTTGTGGCAGTCGCAATTAACAGATACTCTTTTTACAAACAAAACAAAAGAGATGTTGTTCAATTTATACCAAAATTACAAAAAGAACTTGCAAAAGAAAATCTTTCAGGCGCTCAAAGTTTATCAATTCAATTGGGCGGTGTAATCGGTGAAGTAACAGAAGAAGCTGTCAGAATTTTCACAGAGCAAAGAGCAGGTTTTTCTCGTTCATTTGATATTGCATCGGCTCTTGCAACAAGAAAATTAGAAAATCACTTAACAGTACTCGGTACAATCGGTGGTGTTTGTCCATTCTTAGGTTTGTTCGGTACTGTTGTTAGAATTCTTTATACCTTCCAAGATTTAGCAACACAAGGTAACCAATCAGCAGCAGTAGCGATGGGTATTGGTTCTGCTTTGATTGCAACAGCTTTCGGTCTTGGAGTTGCTATTGTTGCCGTAATTTTCTACAACTACTTCCAATCAGTTGTTAAACATTACGAAGACGATTTCAACTTAATCAAATTACTATTCTTAAGCTTTGTTGATTCAAATGACGAAGTTAAAACTCAATCACCTACAAATATTGCTTTATAAGGATTAATTGACATGGCAATGCAAACCAATAAGGGTAAAGAAGCTCTTTTTACAGAAATAAATATTACACCGCTGACAGATATATTTTTGGTGCTTTTAATCATTATGATGGTTGTAGCTCCTACGTTTCAGTCAATGGATAACGATATAAATATTCCTGAAATTAACAGCGGTATTTCAATTGAACAGAAAAATTGTACTGTTTCTGTTACAAAAGAAGGACTTCTTTACATAAACGGCAAACAAATATCAGAAACAGCTCTTACTTCAGAATTGGAAGCTGTGAAAGATTCACTGGAAAAGAAAGAAGTTGTTGTTAAAGCTGATCAGGATGCTAAAAATGCCGTTGTTTTGAAAATTATGGATGCTGCCCAAGCTGCTGGTTATGAAAAATTAATCGTTGCAGGTGAACCTTTAAGCAAAAAAGAACAAAATGAATTGAAAAATAGCAGTAATTCAGAAAATAATGCGGAAGTTCAAACAATAATTCCAAACCGTCCAAAGGTAAAAGAATCAAAATTGAATATTCCGCAAGATGAAGATTGGACAGAATAATTATGGCAGGTAATAAACGAGATACTTTTAATGAAATAAATATTACACCGTTAACAGATATATTTTTGGTACTGTTAATTATTATGATGGTAATTGCACCATTGTTGGATAATCAAGGACTTAATCTGACAGTTCCGGAAATAGTCAAAGAAGAAAATCTTAAAAAAGATGCTAAATTGTTGAATGTTCTTGTTACTAATGATGACAAATATTTTATTGATGACAAAGAGGTAACATTAGAAGAATTACCTGATGTTTTGAAAAAAGAATCAGTAGAAAAACCTGATGGGCTTTTAATTCAATCACAACCCGATTCAACTCACGGTGCTGTTGTAAAACTAATGGATAATGCGAGAAATTCCGGAATTACAAGTATTTCGGTAGTCGAAGGATAACTCTATTATTTTTCTTCGTAAGTCCATTTCTTAACATCAAAATGTAAATCTTTTACAGTCAATTTTAAAGATTTTAAGTAAGGTTCTAATTCTTTCAAAATTTTGGCTTTTCTTAGCATTAGTTCCTGCGCAACGGTAGAATTTTTACATGCCACAACCATAACATAATTTTTTGTCATTGAATAAGGTTTTGAATTATTTGAAAACTTTTCACCTACGACCTTTTCCCAGAATTTGAATAAATTACTTCTGGTTATACCTTTTTTTATTGCGGACTCTTTGAGAATTGTTGAAACAATTTCGTCGATGCCTGAAAATTCTGTGTATAATACCTTTTTTGCCATTTTGATATCCGTTTTATGTTTATGTTAAAATAAAGAAATGGAATATTTAAACTTAGATGATAGCATAAAATTATCAAAAAATATATTAATAATTTCGCATGTAAACCCTGATGGAGATACATTGGGTTCAATGGTTGCGATGAGAGATTTAATATATAAACAATACAAGAAGAAACCGGAAATGATGCTTATATCAAAAATTCCTAAAATGTATGAATTTTTGAACGAATTAAAAGATGCAAAACATTTTTCACAATTCGATAATTCTATGGTTTATGACATGGTAATTCTTGTTGATGTAGCAGCATTAGACAGAATTTGTGATGCTCAAATTTTTTATGAAAAAGCAAAAATAAAAGTTGCAATAGACCATCATAAAACTAATAATTATGATGCAAATATAAAATTTGTAAAAGGTGAAGCAAGTTCAACAGGCGAAGTTATATATGAAATAGCTCAAAATCACGGTTGGAGTATTGATGATAAAATAGCGGAGGCTCTATATACTGCTATTTTAACCGATACCGGCGGGTTTAGGTTTGATAATACAAGTGCATTAACTCTTAAAATTGCTTCAAAATTAGTTGAAGCAGGTGCTAAACCTCAATGGATTTATAAAAATTGTTATGAAATGAAATCTAAAAATTTTATAATGTTTCAGGCATACTGTCTTAATAAGGCAGGATTCGCAGAAAATGATAAAATAGCATATATTACTGTTTATAAAAAGGATTTGGAAAAATTCGCAAGCGAAGATGATTTAACGGAAGGACTTGTAGAGAAATTACGTTCGATGGATTCTACAGAAGTTGCTTTTTTATTAAAAGAAATTGATAATAAAATGTTCAAAGTCTCAATGAGAAGTAAAAACATTGATGTTGCGGAAGTAACAGCAGTATTTAACGGTGGCGGTCATAAATTCGCTGCAGGATGTGTCTTAAAATATAGCGCAGATGAATGTGTAAAAAAACTTTTAACAGAAATTAAAAAACAGGATTTATAATGAAAAAAACTATTATATATTTAAAAAGACTTATAAAATCTGTTTTGGATAATGATTTTTTCGGTATGGCATCCGAAATGAGTTATATGTGTTGTTTGGGTATTTTTCCGTTAATGCTTTTTTTAACAGGCGTTTTTGGATGGGCAGGTAAACACGAATTTATCCGTCCTGTTTTTGCTTTTATGTCATCTATTATGCCTGGTGATACAATGGGGCTTATTAATACCGTTATAAAAGAAGTCTTGTTTTATTCAATGGGTGGTTTTTGGGCAATTTTGGGCTTCTTTATTACTATATTCCTTTCTACAAATATGATTGCGATAATTTCAAAAGGCTTAAACAGAGCTTATAAAATTGAAGAAACACGATCTTTTTTATATACGAGAATAATGGCTTTTTTAATGCTGTGTGTCAATACAGCTGTTTTATTCATAACAATAAATTTAATCATTTTCGGTAAGTTGTTACTTGGTTTTTGCGTAACTTATTTGAATTTGGGTGAAGGTACTGCTTCTATGTGGATGTTTTTACGCTGGCCGATTGCATTTTTAGCATTGTATATACTTGCATTCTTACAGTATTATTTGTTACCGGATTTGAAAGGTTCCGAAAAATTAAAATTAAGAAGCACCGTTCCGGGTACATTCTTTTTTTGCACAAGTTGGTTATTAGGTTCTTGGGGTTTTTCAATTTATATCAATAATTTACATACTTATAATTTTGTTTACGGAACGATAGGTGCTTTTGCAGTTTTAATGGTTTGGTTGTATTATACGTCAATACTGATTCTTATCGGTGCAGAGATTAATTCTCAAGTTTACAACAGACTTGAAATAACATCTAACTGTAAATAGTATTGCATTTTAAAAATCTCTTTGTTATAATTGTTTCAAAGAAATAATTAGGAGATATTATGAGAAATATAATTATTTACACTACAAAGAAGCAATCTGATATTAAGGATACAATTGAACATTTAGACAATATCGAGGAACTTCAAATTCGTGTTGAATTGTCAGATGATTTAAAAGAATATTTACTTTTAAATCCTTCATTACTGATTATTGAAGATGTTCCTAATTTATTAGATGTTTTGATGACAACAAAATTCCAAGTTCCTGTTTTATTTGTAGGTGATCCTATTAACGAGGTTACTGTAAGAGCTTTAAGTTATGATTATATTTCTAAACCTATAAATAAAGATTTACTTATTGTAAGAATAAGATCTTTATTAAAAATAAAAGAATTACATGACAAAATCGATGAAGTTTCAACAACAGATGAACTTACAGGTCTTCATAACAGAAAATATTTGCAAGAACGTCTTGATGCAGAAATTTCACGTGCAAGACGTTACAAAACTCCATTATCATGCTTATTGTTTGACATAGACTTTTTCAAAGTTGTAAACGATATGTATGGCTATGAATGGGGTGATGTTTTATTGAAAAATCTTTCTGATAAACTAAAATCATTCATCAGAAAAGAAGATGTTTTAACAAGATATGGCGATGAAGAATTTATCGTAATTTTACCAAATACATCAGAAGACAATGCATTTATTTTCGGTGAACGTTTCAGACGTGAAATTGAAAAAATGGAATTTATTCCGGCAGGTGAAGAGGAAAGACATCCTATTACAATATCCGGTGGTATTTCAACTTATCCTTGCTTAAAAAATGTTGAAGAAGATGCTAATACTGTTATCAGATATGCAGAACATGCTTTGTATAACGCTAAAAAACGCGGTAAAAACAAAATTGTTCAATTCTCTCAAATTAATTTAGAAATTTAATAGTATTCAAACTAATAATAAAAAAGAAATCCTAAATTTTTATTTAGGATTTCTTTTTTATATTTATAATTTATAAATTAAGCTTTTACTTTATTGGATTTATTTTTGTTGTTATACCAAATTACAGGAGTATCTGTTGAATTTTTGTCTAATATAGCTCCGTTTTTACCATATTTAACAGGTTGTTCTTCTAATGGTAATTTTTTACCATAAGAATTTACATCAACGATTGATACGGAATCATAGTATTCAAGGAATTTATCATATGAAATATCGGCATCATAAGAAGTATTCCAAGGATTTGTGCATCTTACTTTTAAATTTCCGTTTTCATCTTTTTGCGGTTCAAGCGTATAAGCATGGAATCCGTACACACCAGCTGATTCCGCAACAGGGTTTTCAACCCTTTCACCGTTTGCACGAGTACCGCCCATCATTACAAAATCTTTATTGAAGTTGTCTTTCATCATTTGTTTTTTAACTTCTTTTTCTTCAAAGTTCAAATTCCATTGTCTGAATCCGCCGAAGCCGAATCTTTCCATAACTTCAAAGTTATATCCGCCCAGAGAACCTCTGTAAAAATCGGCAGCTCTTAAGAATTTATCTTCTTTATTATCCGGATCTCTTCTTAAATCTGAAAATTTTAAGCCATTTTCGTCTTCTTCATAATAAATATTATAATAATTATCATCACGACAAACAACTATTGTTCTGTTAGGATCAGCTTTTGCTTCCAAATAGTCATTTAATCTTTGTTGATGTCCCTTTAATGATTTCATAGCTTCTGCTTTTTTGTCCATTGGAGCTTTTTCAACTTCTTCTCGTTTTTGGGCAATTTTATCCGCCATGATTTCTCTGAATTTGACATCTGCTTTGTTTACAGAATCAAGACCATAAGCATCTTCCAGAATTCTGATACCTTCTGCACCTCTTAAAGAATATTTTTCAACTCTGTCTTTTGGTACTTTGGCATTTTTATATTTGTATTCGCCATATCCGTTTTTAAATTTAACGGTTACGTCATCACCATCCTGATGGAAAGCTTCATACAATGCAACTCTGGCTTTATCATTATTCATTAAAGTTCCGAGTGTTGAAACAAGATAACAATCACCTATGCTTCCTTGTTGAGTTGTAAATCTCTTTGCAGGCGGGAACAACTTAATGAACATTTTCTTGTCCATATCAAGTTGTCTGGATTCATTTTCATCTGTTTTTACATATATTTTTTCTTCGTTTTCAACTTTGAAAACATCACCGATTTTAGTTGTTTTATTACCTTCTTCTTGTGATTTTACGTTTGGAACGTAGGCATCTTCAACACTTTTACCTGCTTTTCTTGCTTCATAAACCAAATCAAGGTCTTTTGCAAGATTATCGTTCATTTTACCTGTTTCCCAGTAGCAGCTTACGGAAGACGGTTCAATATCACCTGTTTTTATTAACTTTAATTGCATAACAACATTACTTGTTTGTTCATCACCTCTTGCCAAAACCTTTTTAAGGTTCATAAAATCCTTAGGAGACATGCTGGCACCTGATTCGGCAATTAAATCATATGCATCTCTATAATTATATTTTTCTGGTGTTGGTTTTGCTGCTGCACATTTTTTAGGCTTAACTCCTGCCATTGCTTGCAATGTTGACGCCTCAGGCATAGGTTTTTCTTCTTGTTGTACTTCTTGTTTTACTTCTTCTTTTTTCTCCGTTTTTGCAGCTTTTGTTTCTTTTATAGGAGCTGTTTGTTTAGTTGTATTAACTTGCATGCCATTCCTTTCCTTACTATTCTAATACTATGATAATTTTAAGTGTCCTAAATACAAAATTTGCTATTTAATTGTGTTTTATTAAATAAAAGTTTACAAAATACAACCTTTAACATTGTATGAAAAAAATCCTAAATTTTAGATTTAGGATTTTTATATATATTTTTTTAATTTATTAATTATGCTTTTACTTTATTGGATTTATTTTTGTTGTTATACCAAATTACAGGTTTTTCGTTTGATGAATCCGGTATAATACCATTTTTACCATATTTGAAAGGTTGTTCATTTAACGGTAAATCTTTGCCGTAAGAATTTACATCAACGATTGATACGGAATCATAGTATTCAAGGAATTTATCATACGAAATATCAGCATCGTAAGATGTATTCCAAGGATTTGTACATCTTACTGTTAATTTGCCATCCTTATCTTTGTGTGGTTCAAGTGTATAAGCATGGAAACCATAAATGCCGGATTTTTCTGCAACAGGATTTTCAACTCTTGCGCCGTGTGCGCGGGTACCGCCCATCATTACAAAATCTTTATTGAAATTATCTTTCATCATTTGTTTTTTGACATCTTTTTCTTCAAAATTCAAATTCCATTGTCTGAATCCGCCAAAACCGAATCTTTCCATAACTTCAAAATTATATCCGCCTAATGAACCTCTGTAAAAGTCAGCAGCGCTTTTGAATTTTTTCTTGGCATTATCAGGGTCTTCTGCTAAATCAGCAAATTTTAAGCCATTTTCGTCTTCTTCATAATAAATATTGTAATAATTATCATCACGACAAACAACAATTTTTCTGTTTGGATCAGCTTTTGCTTCTAAATAGTCATTCAATCTTTGTTGATGACCTTTTAATGATTTCATTGCTTCAGCTTTTTTGTCCATTGGAGCTTTTTCAACTTCTTCACGCTTTTTAGCAATTTTATCTGTCATGATTTCTCTGAATTTAACATCTGCTTTGTTTACCGAATCTAAACCATAAGCATCTTCCAGAATTCTTATACCTTCTGAACCTCTTAAAGAGTAATCTTGAACTCTGTCTTTTGGTATTTTTGCATCTTTATATTTATATTCGCCATATCCGTTTTTAAATTTAACGGTTACATCATCACCATCCTGATGGAAAGCTTCATACAATGCAACTCTTGCTTTATCGTTATTCATTAAAGTTCCGAGTGTTGAAACAAGATAACAATCACCTATTCTTTGTTGTTGAGAAGTAAATCTTCTTGCAGGCGGGAACAACTTAATAAACATTTTCTTGTCCATATCAAGTTGTCTGGATTCGTTTTCATCTGTTTTAACATATATTTTTTCTTCATTTTCAACTTTGAAAACATCACCGATTTTAGTTGTTTTATTACCTTCTTCTTGTGATTTTACGTTTGGAACGTAGGCATCTTCAACGCTTTTACCTGCTTTTCTTGCTTCATAAATCATATCTAAATCTTTCGCAAGGTTATCGTTCATTTTACCTGTTTCCCAATAGCAGCTTACGGAATATGGATCTATATCTCCTGTTTTCATAAGTTTTAATTGCATAACAACATTACTTGTTTGTTCGTCGCCTTTTGCTAAAACTTGTCGTAAGTTATTAAATTCTCTTTGTGTCAATTGAGCTCCGGATTCCATAACCAAATCGAGGGCACCTTTATAATCATACATTTCAGGAGCCGGTTTTCCTGATTGTAATCCGCCTTTATGAGGTTTAACACCTGCCATGGCTTGTAATGTTGAGGCACTTGGCATCGGTTTTTCTTCTTGTTGTAATTCCTCTTTTATTTCTTCTTTTTTCTCTGTTTTTGCAGCTTTTGTTTCTTTAACAGGAGCTGATTTCTGAGTAGAATTAACTTGCATGGTTATCCTTTCTTTTTATTAATATTATTTTATACGATTTTAAGTGTCCTAAATACAAAATTTGCTACTTTATTGTTTTTTGTTACATAAAAGTTTACAAATAAAAATTTAGGTATCAAATATTGTTTTATATATAATATATATTATGACAAATGTAAAATTATCTGCAAGTATAGAAGATTATTTAGAAACAATATACGAACAGCTTGAAAAGAGCAATCGTATAAAAGCTATTGATATTGCTAAAAAACTCAATATCTCAAGAGCTTCGGTAACGGAAGCTTTGCAAAAACTTGCTCAAAAAGAATATATTATATATGAAAAAAATCACCCGATTGAACTTACGGAAAAGGGTAATGAGATTGCAAAGGAAGTAATGCATAAGCATAGAATTTTGTGTGATTTTTTTACAAAAATTTTAAAAATAGACCATGAAGAAGCCGAAATTAATGCATGTCGTATAGAACATGTAATCACACAAGCAGCATTTGATAAAATTTTTGAAATGGTTGATAAACAGAAATAGAATTTAAGTAGTTAACATTAATTTATTAATTCTATTTCTTCATCTAATTCTTTAAAATTTTTAATTACTTTATAAACTTTGTCTTTATGTTGAAAGTTATTAGGATTTTCATTTATTGCGATTATTTTTCCTATTTTAGCATTATTTGCTGCCGTTATTCCAGAATAAGAATCTTCAAAAACGAGAGTTTTTTCTGCACTAAGACCTAATATATTTAAAGCTTTTAAATATATTGCAGGATTAGGTTTTCCCGGCGTTTTGTAATCATCATATACGATTTTATCTATATCAAACCATTTTTTTAAATTAAATGTTTCAACAAAAAAATCTACATTTGTTTTTTCGGAACCTGTTGCAATTGTATGAGGAATATTATTTTTACAAACATAATCAAAGAACTCTTCTGCACCTTCTGTCAAATGTATCATATTCGAATTTTGCAGTACAAGATTGCGATAGTAAGCTTCTTTTTCGTTTGCCCATTTTAAACATTCTTCTTTTGTCGGTTTTCTGCCTATGGCATAAGTTATTATTTCTTCATTTGAACGACCAAACATGTATTTATGCATTTCTTCATCGGAAAAAGCTGTTCCTCTGAGAATTTTAGAATAATCATGCCAGGCTTGTTCATGAAGCTTTGAATCTTCAAATAATGTTCCGTTAAAATCAAAAATAATACCTTGTACTTGCATATATTTTACCTAAGAAAAAGGGCTTTGAACATACAAAGCCCCGCCTATGAATAAATAATTTTCTATACTTTATTAATTTTCAGTTTGTATAAATAAACTTACTAATTCATTCAAGTTGTTATATTGCTTTTTATAACTTTGAGCTTGTTCTTCAAGTGTTACAATTTGTCTTTTATATTCAGAAATTGTAGCTTGACATTCTTTTGTGGAAGAACTTAATTGTTCTTGTAATTGTTGAGCTTCTTGTAAAACACTTTTCATTGAAATTCCAAGAGCTTCCATTGTTTGCTTAATAATCTGAGCACCTGTTTGACGTGTTACACCTGATGGCAATTTTGCAATAAGTTTTTTCAATACTGCTACGTTGTTTGGTACTTCAAAATTATATAAATCATTTGCGTATTTATCTACAACAGCGTGATTAGAAGCTGTTTCAGACATATTATTCTCAAAATCACTGCTTGGTTTCATTGTTGCATCAAAAGTTTCCACATTGGGAATTTGTTCAAAGTTTTCTTCTGCGATATCTTCTGTATCTTCGCTAAAAACTTCTTCCATTTCTGTTGATTCAGGAATTTCTTCCGTAAAATCAAGTTCTTCTGTTTGTCCAAGATCTTCTGTTTCTGCCTTTAAAGCATCTACAATATTTTTGCCTGTATCTAAATCGAAATTTTCTGACATGTCAACCTCATTTATTCTAATAAGCTATTTGTATAATAGCAAAAAAATGTTTTTTTTACAATAGTCTTGTGAAAAATTTTATAATTTATCCGCCAATTTGTGGATATTATGGTAAGATTATTTTACAATGGTTAAATTTGCTAAAAAAAATATCTATCTATTATCAACAATATTAGTTATTTTAATCGGTTTTTTAATAAGACTAAAAATATTTTTTGACAATCCTTCATTTTGGTTTGATGAAAGTGCTCTGGGATTTAATGTCTTGGAACTCAAATTCAAAGATTTATTTGGAATTTTACATTTGCAGCAAATTGCGCCGCCATTATTCTTAGTTACTGCTAAATTTTTAACTTGCATTTTAGGTGCAAGTGATATGAGTTTAAGATTATTTCCATTTATAATCGGAAATCTGTGTATGGTAGTTTTTGGACTTTGTTTAACAAGTATTTTTAAGAACAAATTTACAATTCTAACAGGAATGCTATTATTTTGTCTTAATGTTGAAATGGTTAAATATTCTGTTGAATTTAAACCATATATTGTTGATACTTTTGCAACGTGTTTAGTGTTATATATTTTTACAAAAATTAATTTTAATCAATCTTATATAAAGATATTTATCCTGGGGGCTTTTTTGGGAATATTGCCTTGGTTTTCTTTTGTTTCAGCAATAACAATATCAATTGCTTATGTTATTATATTTTCAATTAAAAATTATAAAAAATGGTTTGCTTGTTTCTTACCGTTTTTTGTTTCTATGATACTATTTATTATTTATTATTTGAAAGTAAATAATTTTTATTCTGAATTTATGAATGATTTTTTTTACAATAGTTTTATAACATTTGATGTTTTGATTTCTAAAATTATTTTGGCTCTTAATTTTCTTTTCAACCTAAAACTTTCAATATTGCCTTTGTTATTAATTTTTACAGGAATCATTTATGGCTTTTTTTCAAAAAAATCCGATTTTGCTTTTAAATTTTCTTTGTTTAACATTTTAGGTTGCATTACCTTAAGCTTTCTACATAAATATCCCTTTTTTAACAGATTTGTACTTTACTTATACCCTTTATTTTTGCTGCTAATATTATATAACTTTGAAAAATTTTATAACTTTAAAAACAAATTTATAAATTTTATTTTGGTAATTTTAATATCCTTTTTACTTATACCATCAGTTGGATATGCAAAATCTATTACCTTCCAAAAAATTACAAAAAGAGATTGTGCAAGAGAATTAATGATTGATTTGTCAAACAAAATTAATCCGCAAGATATAATTACTGTGGATACTTTATCAACGCCTGATTTTCTTTATTACAATAAATATTTTAACTTAAAAAATATCACGAATTTTAATATAGATGTAAAAAATGGCAAGCTATTATACAAACGTGATAAGAACATACCTTTGAATATAGAAAAAAATAAAAAATATTGGTTTTATTCTCCTTGGGTTTCCGGTTTATATACCGGTTTAAAACCGGATTATATTAATATTTGCAAAGAAGGCGGCAGAATTTTTTATATTAACGGAGATAAGCAATGATTAATTGGGTAAAGAAAAATATATACGGTATATTGTTTGCAGGGATTTTAATTTTAGGTTTTTATCTTAGATTAAAAGGTTTTTTGTCTAATCCGTCATTATGGCATGATGAGAGTGCGTTGGGTTGGAATATTTTAAATAAAAGATATATTGAACTTTTTGATAAATTAAGATTTTTGCAAATAGCACCTCCTTTATTTTTAATATTCACCAAAATTATGGTATTTATAACTGACGGATATAGTCATGTTTTTAGATGTGATATGGTATTAAGATTTTTACCATTTGTTTTTGGTAATTTATCAATGATAGTGTTTTATTTTGTATGCAAAAAACTCTTTGAATCAAAATGGTCTATTTTAGCAGGCATGGCATTTATTGCTATGAATCCGGTATTAATAAATTACTGCTTTGAATTTAAACCGTACAGTCTAGATGTTTTTGCTTCCTTAGTCGCAATATTAGTGTTTTATAGCATTGATTTTAATAGAAATAATTTAAAACAAATTTTCTTGTATGGTTTTATTTTGGCAATATTACCGTGGTTTTCGTTCGGATGTGCTTTTGTAATAGCGGCAGGATTTTTAGCACTAAGCTTTAAAAAAGAAAGTCCGAAATTGTTTATTTATCTTTTGTCATTGCCAATAATTAGCGGATTTATTTATCTTAATTTGTTTGTATCAAAATCTTATTCTCAAAATTCAAACGGAATGTTGGGTTTTTGGCATGATTATTTTGTAAAATCTGATTTTTCTAATATATATCAATTGGTTATTGATAATTTCAATTATTTCTTTTCAAATGTGCCGCATTTTTCTTTCTTTATTGCTGCAATAGCTATTATTGTCGGGTTTGTTATATTTATAAAAAAATCTGAAATTTTATTTGTTCAAATTACAACTTTAACTTTCGCAACTTTAATTTTTGCATCAGTTCTGAAATATTATCCGTTTTCAAGAAGAATGATAATATTTTTAATACCTATTATAATTTTGTATCTTGTGAAAATAACAGATATAAAAAAATGGTGTTTGGGTGCATTAATACTTACTTTCCTGCTTATACCTCATTTTATTTTTGCTTATGACTTTTTAACTTTGCCGAACTTGAATAAAGGTGATTTTTCAAGAGAAATGATGTTTATTATGTCAAAACATATTGCAAATTATGATACCGTAGTAATAAGTGAAGGTTCTAATACAGACTTCTTTTATTATAATAACTTTTTCAGATTACAAAATAAAATAGAATTTCTAAAACCTGATAAAACAAGACAAGAAACTAATACAAAGTTATTAAACAATTTGAGAAAAGGTTCTTATTGGATATTTGCTTCGTATGATTATAGTCCGCAATTTGTGAATAACAAAGAAATTAAAATTTGGGCAAAATCGAATAGTGAAGTAGAATTTGAAGTTTCTGCAACACAAAGCACCTTAATGCGAGTAATCATACACTAAGGTGAAATTATTAATTTTACGTAACTTATCATACAAATTCGTCATCATCGACGAGCGAATGTTCTAACAATAATTCACGTCTTTTTTTACGTGTTTTTGCGTAAAATTCTTTTTCATCAAACTTTTCATCACTGTCATCCAGTCTTCCGGGACGCTTTTTCGTGTTAATGACGCCCGCGACATTCATCATCGCGAGAGAATTGAGTGTCGCCCTGAGTTGCGCACTCCTGTCAGAATATTGCATGACTGATTCTTTTAGTGGATTATCATCTTTTTTGTCTTGACGGGAATACTCATTACCTTGCCCCATTTTATCGTCTTGCAAGTTATTCGCGGTACCCGACGCATCGCCGCTTTTAAAATTAAAAGCGCCTCCGATACCATAAAATCCCGCTGCTCTATTATCTACCATTGCAGAACCTTATTTCCTTTATTAAATTTATACTTTTTATGCAACTCCTTTCTCGTTGCATTCATACAAAATCCGTAATATTTTTTTTTGCTACCATGCTGTAAACATGTTTTACAATTCGTTACAAAACAAAAAAAAGCTCCAAAATTGGAGCTTGAAATTAAGAATAGCTGGAAGTATGAAAAAGATTTAATTATATTAAAGCTCTTTCATAAAAAATTTCCTATACCCTGATTGGATAATTATACAGAATAAGATTTATTTAATCTGAAATACACATTTTGTGCAGTAACCCCTGGGTGTAAGAACCATATTATCTTCTAAATCATACATTTGTTCAATTCTTACTTTTAGAAGAGATTTACATTTTGGACAATATAATTCTGTTTCACCATTAAGAATACGTTGTTTTAAAACATCCATGACTTCCATTGGTACTTCTTCAAATTCAAAATCTTTTTCAAGAACTTTTAGTTCATCAGCAAGACAGCGTAACCCTTTGGCTAAATTTTGCCTAACCGTAACCGACAAAAATAACTCACGTCCGGCTTCAATTTCTTCAATAATTACAGCAGGAACATTACATTTTTTTGACAAGCCAAACGGAGTAAGTCCCAGAGCTTCTCTTTTTCTTTGTACAAATTGAGCCAATGTATCCATTGCTACATTATAGAATAAAATAGATTCTCTTTACAATTGTTAAGCAATGTTAAGAAATGGAATAAAAAAATAAATTCATTTTAACAAAACTTAATAAAAGGGTTGCGGAATTTTTTAGAAGATGCTATAATAAAAATGTACATATTATGCATTTGAATTTTGCAAGTGGGAGTCTTGCATAGAATTATTTTTTAAGTCTGTTTAATTAAAACCACAAAATCGCAAATACGAAGAGTATATCTATCGTATAGCTTAGTTTGTCTGTTAAAATTTATGTTTTAATGGTCTACTTTGTATTGCGAAAATTTTGAAATGTTGATTTTTTTAAAATCATCATTAAAAACAAAAAATGAGAGATGAGAGAATAAGAAGATGAGGAGAGATGCTTATGAGAAATTGTCCTGTTGAAATGAAAAAAGGTTTTACAAATCCTGCAAAAAGCGAAGTTGTTGCAAGCGAAAATGATTCTACATTATCAGTTTATGTAAGAGAATTAGCTTCAATCAAAACATTATCACCATTTGAAGAAAAAGAAATTGCAAAAAAAGCTGCTGAAGGTGATATGGAAGCTAAAAAACAATTAGTTCAAGCTAATTTAAAATTAGTTATCACAATTGCAAAAAAAGCAATTCACATGTCAAATTTACCTATGGTTGATTTAATTCAAGAAGGTAACTTAGGTCTTATGATTGCTGCTGAAAAATTTAACTGGAAATTAGGTTACAAATTTTCAACTTATGCAAGCTGGTGGATTAAACAATCTATGTTCAAAGCTATTTCTGAACAAGGTCACTGCATGAAGATTCCTGTATATATTCAAGAAACATTATCAAAATTCTCAAAAGTTAAATCTGAAATGGAAAAACAATACAACTGTCAAGTAAATACAAAAGATGTTGCTCAAAGAATGAACATTTCTGCAGATAAAATTGATACATATTTATCAGCATATTCAAAATCAGTATCATTAGAAGGCGGTTTTGAAAACAATGACGGTAAAGAAACATCATTAGCAGAAATTTTGGCAGATGAAAAAGCAAGCGTTCATTCATCAGTTGAATTTGAAGGCTTAAAGAAAGATATCGAAATGGTTGTTTCAACATTAAAAGAACGTGAACAAGAAGTTGTAAGAATGCGTTATGGCTTAGGTAATGTTGCTAAGAAAACATTGGAAGAAATTGGCAATATCTACGGCGTAACAAAAGAATGTATCAGACAAACAGAAATCAGAGCTTTGAAAAAAATGAAAGCTCAAGCACAAGAAGTTTTAGCTTGCTATATGGACTAATAAGTTTACGAGATTGTACTCAGCTTAAAAGTCCAAGAAAGTTGAGTAGAGTTATAGCGAGGAAAAATAATAGAGAGAAAATAAGGATATTAGAAGAAAGACAAAAACATTTTAAACATCATCATTCATCATCTTTTTCAAATAAAAACGGCGGAACATATGTTCCGCCGTTTTTATTTATACCAGTCCTTCTTTTACTGCCTTTACTGCTGCTTGAACACGGTCATTTACACACATTTTTTGTAAAATAGAACAAACATGTGCTTTTGCTGTATGAACGCTTACAATTAATTCTTTTGCAATTTCAGTATTACTTTTACCTGTAACCAGATGTTTTAAAACTTCGTATTCTCTTTCTGTTAGCGGAACTCTGCCTTCTTGTGAAGAATTGCCTGCTAAAAGTCTTGTATTTTCGGGCTTTGGAAAGGAACTTAATGCCAATTGTGCGATTTCAGGGTCAAGCCAGCAAACTCCGTTTGCAACATCTCTTACTACATCTGCAAGTTTATTTGGGTCAATATCTTTCATACAATAACCTGTTGCTCCCGAACTTAATGCAGCTACTACTTCTTCCTCTCTATCGTGAGATGTAAGCGCTATTATTTTTATTTTCGGATTTATTTCTTTTGCTTTTATTGTTGCTTCAATACCGTTCATACCCGGTAAACCTAAATCCATGAGTACAACATCAGGGTTATATTTTTGGATTAAATTCAGCCCCTCATTGGCATCCTCACACTCGGCTAATACTTCAATGTCTTCATTAGCATTAAGCGCACATCTTAAACCGACTCTTGTTAATTTGAAATCTTCAATAATAATAACTGAAATGGTTTTTGTTGCTACTGTCATATTTTTCTCCTTATTTGGTCTGTTTACAAATAAAATTAAATTATATTTTTTGCAATTGGGAAATTAGGCAAAAGAGTAGTATTATATTAGCCGATAAGGTAATATCCATAAGGGGAATAAGATAATATACTATTGAAGAATGAGATTATTAACATGTTCTTGATAAATAATTTTTTCTATTGTAAAATCAACTTGTTAAAGATATGAGGTAAAAAATGGATCAAATAATTAAAACTGCGTGGGATTTAAATGAAAAAACAGAAAACAGATACCAATTGGTATATGAAATTTCTGAGCTTGCAAAAAAATTGGTAGATGAAAACCAAGCAAGAAAGGCCAGAGAGGATTTTGGTTTTGATGAATACGGTTTTGAAAGTTCATCATATAAAAAAGAAAATCCTGTTGAACACGCTATTATGGTTAAATATTCAGAATCTGACGAAGATAGTCTTGTTGGTTAGTGTAATTTAATTCAAATTAATAATTTAGGAGAAGTATAATGCAGTTACAAGATACGGTTACGTATATTAATGAGAAAACAAATAATTTTACACCTGAAATTGCTTTAATTTTAGGTTCAGGTTTAGGCGATTTTGCTGATGATTTCAGTGATTTTGTTATTCCATACGGTGATATACCTGGTTTTGAAGCTTCAACTGTAAAAGGTCATAAAGGACAATTAGTTTTTGCAACAATATGCGGCAAAAAAGTAGTTATGATGCAGGGTAGATATCACTATTATGAAGGACATCCAATTCAAAGAGTTGTTTATCCTGTTAAAGTTTTCAAAAAATTGGGTGTTAAAAATTTAATTGTTACGAACGCTGCCGGCGGAATTAGCAGAGATTTTCAGGCTTCTGATTTGATGCTAATTACAGACCATATTAACTTTATGCATGTAAATCCGCTTATTGGACCTAATGATGACGATTTGGGACCAAGATTTCCTGATATGACAGATGTTTACAAAAAAGATTTACAAGAATTAGCTATGGCAGCTGCTAAAAAGTTAAATATTAACCTTAAAAAAGGTGTTTATATGGCACTTACAGGTCCTAATTACGAAACGCCTTCCGAAACAAAAATGGTTAAATTGTTAGGTGCTGACGCTGTCGGTATGTCAACAGTTCCTGAGGCAATGGTTGCAAATTATTGCGGTATAAAAGTCTTGGGTATAAGTTGTATTTCAAATGCAGCAGCAGGTATTACAGGCGAAACTCTTTCTCATCAAGAAGTTATAGAAGCTGCTAATGCTGCAAAAAGTAAGTTCAAATCATTACTTCTTGAAATTATTAAAGGTATGTAATTTTATACTACATAAAAATTTTACAAAGCCGGATTTTTATCCGGCTTTATTTATATTAATTTCTTTTATAAAATTTAACAGATTTTATTGTTATAGGCCTATTTGTTTTTATTGTAATTGTTTTGATATCAGTATTTAAGAGCCAAGACGGAAAATTATCAAACGGAAACAATACGGATGTTTGTTTTGATTTAAAATGTAAATCGGAATTACTATTATTAATTGAAATAGTATATTCAATATCTTTGTTATCAGTATTTAATTCAACTAAATCGATATTTTTACCGTTTTGAGGAATATCAAATTTAATAATATTACCATTTAAAGAATAATTTATATTTAAATTTTTAACAGGCAATGAGTTTATAGAATTAAACCAAGCATCAGGTAAATATTCTAAATTATTTGTCGAGAGTACTTTGTCCAATAAGTACATATCTTTATTATTTTTATTATTTTTTATAAAGAAAACGTTATTTTCTGTTTTAAATGTTGAGTATTCATTATTTAAAACTAAATTTCTGTATAACGGATTAATTCTTAGTGATGGATAAATATTATCAAATCTGTTAAGATAAGTTTTTAAAAGAACTATTTTAGGTTGGACGTGTGCAATTTTGTAACTTTGTTTAGAATTCGTCATAATAAAATATGATGTATATGGTATTGGCATTTTTTTATTAAAGATAAAATAGTTTGCCCCACTATTTAAGTCGAGAAAATCTGCGTTGGGGTATTTTTCAAAAATAGAGTTTATTTCATTATTATTTTGTAGTTTGAGGTTAAAGCTTTTCCATTTATTTAAAGTCGTAGAATTCATAAATATCAAGTAGATAGCCATTATTGAGGCAACATACTTAGGTGCTTTGCTGTTTATGAATAACAGAGGAATAATTACAGTTAAATATGACAGCGAAATTTCTCGAATTCTTAACATTAAAATTCCGTCTATTCTGCCTAATGAATAGCTTGTCGATAAGCATACGTATAAAATTGCAAAAATGAGTAGAAAAATATTTTTAACATTTTTATTTTTAAATTCTTCAAAAAGTTTAATTATGAAATACGGTACCACTAATAATGCAAAAAGTTTTATACAATCAGAGGGTATTTGCTGCCATTTGAATAAAGGAAAATCGTTTCCAAATGAGAATATATTGCTTTGTATATAATTAGCTGATTCAATTAAGTAATAATAAATAAAATCTTTATTAAAATAGATAATTAATCCGATTAATATTACAGAAATATATTTATGAGGTTGTTTTATAAAAACATATATTGCGAGTGGTAAACTTGCAAGAATCCAATAATTACCATGACCTATGTAGAAAAATAATGCAATGTATGCGAAATTTATATATAAGATTACCCAAACTAATGGTTTTATTTTAAATGCAGATTTTAAGAAAAAAAAGTAGCTTAATATATACAATTGTGGAATATTAAATGCTCTAAATGCTGACAGAAAGATTAAAATGGGGTATTCTTTAAAGATATAATATGAAAAAGTTATCGTTAATATAAGTATAAAATTATCAAAAAGACTTCTTCCTAAAAAAAATGCATTCAAAGAATTTTCGCCAAATATTTTTTCTCCAAGCAATGGCGGTATAATATCACAAAAACCATGAACCAACGATATATCTTTGTAGTAAGTTAAATTAAATTTGCTGTGCATAAGCCAAGTTGCCAGCTTTTCACCCTCATGAAATATATCGATTGTTATATTTTCAAAATTATAACCGTTGCCAAAAAACAAGATAAAAAGTGGGATGAATGCAAATATTGAAAGTTCTGCTTTTTCTTTTTTATAAAGATTTATATAAGAAGATATTATTGATAAAATTATAAAAAATATTATTAAACCCGCAAGTATAGGGTAAAAATGTCCATTGAAGGGATGTAAAATTATATAGCCGAATGACAAAACTGTTTGAATTGCCATACATAAATGCTTGTGGCTTTGTATATGATACTTAATATCAAAATTTATATCAGGAAGTTCAAATTTAAAATTTATCTTTGGAAGAGGTTTATAAATTGGAATAATTACAAAAAAAAGTGCAACATATAAGGGAAACATTGCTAAATCTAAGTATTTATTATGATTTTTATATATTGAATCTCCGACATAAAAATCATTTAAATTTGTATATCCTACAATATCATACAAAAAATGATAAATTAAGCACACAATGCCGCATGACAATAACGAAATTATTATATAATCAAAAATGCTTAAACGTTTATTCATAATTGTATTTTACAATAAAAAATTATTGTAATAGTCTATAATTATACAAAATAACATTTTATAAGAAGTGTTATTTATGAATATTTTTATATACAATTTAACTTGTCCTGCTCGGACAGAGGGAACTTTTGGTGGCAAAAGTTCCACAAAAGCCACGACCAAATTTCCATTCATTAATTTTCACTAAATTCAACTTGAGCAAGCAAACTCACTACGTTCAAACAATGCTTGCTTTGTTGTTGTTTCATTAAGTGAAAATTATTCATTACAATATGGTCGTTATAATAAAAAATCGCCCTTTGCGGAATGAACCATAATTGTTATGTTCTGTGAAAATTAGTCCGCATTGTCTGAACAACTACAATTTTATGTGAGTTTGCGGACTTGATACAGAACATTTACAAATTATGAGAGAATGAAGCGTAGGGCAGGAGTTTCTTTGTACCACGTTTCTTTGCGGTCAAAGAAATGTGGTGTAAAAATATAATAATATGTTAAATAACACTTCTTATAAAATGTTGTTTATATAGATGCCCAAATAAAGTTTTATTTAAGCATCAATAATTCCACCGCCAAGGACTAAATCATTATCATAAAAAACAATGGACTGTCCTATTGCTATTGATTTTTGCATGTTTTCAAAATGAACTTTTATATTTTCGCTATCAATTTGTAAAAATTCAACAGGGGTTAATTCTTGCGTTGAACGAATTTTTGCCATACATTTTAAATTTTTAGGCATTTCGTCAAAAGCTATCCAATTTAATTTTGTAGCAACAAGTTCATCTTTCATTGTTTCGTCTTTAAATCCTACAACAACTTCATTTGTATCTTTACGTAATTCAATAACATAAAGAGCCTCAGTTGAAGATACACCAAGCCCCTTTCTTTGACCAATTGTATAATTCCAAATTCCGTTGTGTGTTCCTAAGATTTTTCCTGATTTGTCCACAATATTTCCTTGCTTATCCTGAACTTCAAGTAATTCGTTATAATCACCTTCGTAAAAATCCTGACTGTCAGGTTTATCATGAACTGTAATACCGGCATTTTTCGCAATTTCTCTTATTTCTTCTTTCGTGTATTCACCAAGCGGCAGAATAATATTTTTTAATTGCTCTTGTGTTAATCTATACAAAAAATAAGATTGATCTTTCTTTAAATTTGAACCTTTTTTTAAATAAAATCTACCGTTTTCTTCAATAACTTTTGCATAGTGTCCTGTTGCAAACTTATCAAATTCAATTCCGTTTAATTTTGCAATACGTGGCAAAACATCAAATTTGATGAGACTATTACACCAAATACAAGGATTTGGTGTTCTTCCTTGCAAATACTCTTTTTTAAAATTTTCCAAAACTATTTTTTCATATTGTTCTGCACAATCAAAAACGTGATAAGGTATTCCAATTTGTTCGCAAATTTTTCGCCCTGCTTCAATATCTTCTTTTTCATCAGGGCCGTAGCAAGCACCATGTGTAGATTTTGGTTTTAATCTGTTCATTTTTTCTTGAATTTTTTTTTGCACGCCGTTTTTGCCCCAAATAGACATTGTTGCGCCAATTACTTCGTGCCCTTGTTGTTTTAATAAATATGCTGCAACAGCAGAATCTACACCGCCTGAAATTCCAACTAATATTTTCATAATTAATCCTTTACTCGTAAAAATGTTCGGTATACCATAACATATATTAAACATTGACACATAAACATATTTTTAAATCAAGAATGAGGAATTTTTATGAACGATTTAACACCGTCTTTAATGAAATATTTGAAATTTATATATAAAACTATTGAAGAAAGTGGAAATGTTCAGGCAAAAGACTTATCAAAAATGTTGAATGTTGGGCGTTCATCAATATCAGAGGCTTTGAAACTTTTAGAACGAAAGGGTTATATCGAATATGAACGCTACGGGCAGATAACTCTGACATTGCTTGGTGTTAAGACTGCGGATTTGCAGATGAAAAGACATCAAATAATTTGTAATTTTCTGAAATTTGTTCTTGCAATAAATGAAAACGAAACGGATGAAATTGCCGATAAATTTGAATATACAATTCCTGAAATTGCAATAGACAGATTTGTAAAATTTTTAAATTTTATGCAAATTTGTAGCTGTGAAAATCCTAAATGGATACAAAATATGCAAGAATATGCAAAAACTCAAAAATTTACAAAAAAATGCGAAAGTTGCAAAGGGGAGTGTAAAGGTGGGTGCTGCAGCTAACTTAAATGAGTTGCGCTGAAATTACTCTGTCAATTCCGGCTAAATCTTTTTCGATTTCAATATTTTCAAAATTATTTTTCTCTAAAATATTTTTAACTTCTTCGCTTTGTCCTAATCCTATTTCAAAAGCTATATGACCTTTATGATTTAAAACTTTGTGAGCATCTTTTGAAATTTTTTCATAAAATTCTAGCCCTTTTTCATCGTTTGTATAAAGTGCTAAATCAGGGTCGAAGGTTACTTCTTTTTGAATGTTGGCTTTTTCTTTCAGCGGTATATATGGCGGATTTGATACTATAATATCAAATTTTTCATTCTCTTTTACATTTGAAAAAATATCTGATTTTCTGAAAATTGCTTTGTTATATAAATTTAACCTTGAGGCATTATTTAAGGCAATTTGCAGGGCTTCTGAAGATATATCAAGACCGATTACCTGCGCAAGACTGTATTGTGCAATCATACAATCAATACACCCTGTTCCTGTACCTACATCAAGCGCTAATTTATAATTATTTTTGTTAATTATATCAACAGCCTTTCTTACTAACAATTCAGTTTCATCTCTTGGTATTAAAGTGTCCTTTGTTACTTCAAATTTTTCACCCATAAAATATCCATAACCGATTATATGCTGAATAGGTTTTCTTGTTCTTGCTCGTTCTTGTGCTTTTTGTCGAACGATATTCATTTTGCTTTCATCAAGTTTTTTGCCCATAACGATATCAACAGCACTAAGGTTACAAAATTTTTCAATTAATAATTTAACTTCTGCGTTAGCTTCGTTTTCTTCAATCCCTGCAAAGGTCAATATGTTCACTATTTCTCGAATACTCATCTAAAATCTCGCTTATCATGTTTTTTAAATCTAATTTTGACAAATTTGACGTATCTTTTTTGTCTATACTATATTTTTTACACAAACAATCATAATAATAAAGTTGTTTTTTTGTTGGTGTTTCTTTTGACATTTTAATTTTTTTAAGATAATTTCTTTTTTCTTTTTCAAAATTCTTTTGCGCTTCAACTAAAGGTTTTTGTGATTTTTTATAGTCATAATATTTTTTACATTCATTTAGGTATAACAAAGTTTCTTTTTTAAAATCTTCATCAAAAAGAAAATTACTCAAAAATTCAAAATGCGGATTATTCATTTTGAAATAATATTCTTCATCTTCGATAAATTTTTTAAAAATTTCATCCACGCAAAAATCGGGACTTTTTTTAACCAAAGCCCTTAAATAATTACACAAAGCAGATTTTTGAGTTTTGGATAAACTCAAAAATATTTTACTTTTAATATATGACATACATAAATATTAACGCAAAATGTCAGAAATTGTTAATTTTTCACCAATTTTAGCGTGGTGGAAAGCTAACATATTTTTGTAAATAGGATTTGAAGCGTTATATGTTTTAACTGTTTTTTCTTCAACAGGAGTTTCAACTTTATCTAAAACTTGTAATCTAACAACTTTGTTTTCGTTCATAATATTTTAATACCTCTCGTATTTATATAAAGTTTTTGTTTTGAAAAAAATTGACTTTTTGAATGATTATATCTTAACAAATATTTACAAAAAATTTAATACAATATAAAATTGAATTTGGAAAAATTGGTTTGAAATCATGAATTCATCATGATTTTAGCCAATTGTAAATTTTTGTAAATTTTTTTTTAAATAGTAAAAAAATAAGTCAAAAATTCAAAAAAAAAACACTTTATAAACATGTAACACAAATATTAAGGGCGTGCCTATGGGCTTAACATTAGAACAAATCAGGCAACAATTTAATATTCCGAAGAATGTCTCAGATGCTGAGGTAATTCGCATTGCAACCGAACAGAACATTATAATTGATTTTACAGGCAGTAATTATAATCAAAGTGTAAGTTTTGGTGCAAACGAAAATATTGGTTTAGCACTAAACGGCTCATCTCACAATGTTCCTGCATCAGGTGCGGGTAACATATATGGTGATATGGGGTTAGAATTAAATAGTCCATCTCAAAATATTACAGCTCCAAGTAGCGGTGATATGTTTGGTGATATGGGACTTAGTATTTCAAGAAATCCAGTAAATCCTGCTGTACAGAATGATAATAGAGACAATAGTTCACCACAGATTTCTGTTGATGATCTTATGCAAAATCCGAATTTGGGCGAAATACGTCTTGTAAATGGCAAAATGGTCGCTTTTGATAAAAACGGAAATGAATTAACAGATACGGCAGGCAGACCGTTAAATATTGCTGGTACTTTCAAAGAAGGACTTGGCAGTATTGAATTTGAAGATGGAAAAGTAATTCAAAAAAACCAGGATGGAAACGTTATACGTACAGATGATGCAGCAGCCGGTCAAGTAGGTTACAAAAAAGACGGTGAATCTATTGAAGAAAGGTTAGCAAGATTTTACTATGCATCATATAAAACAGATCCGGAAGGTGCTGTAGCCAAAATCAAAAATATGTCTCCGGAAGAAAGAAGAAATCTTGAGGAACGTTATTTTGATTGGTGTAAAAAAACTAATGGCGAAAAAGTAGCAAAAGCTGATTTTTATAAATTGGTTAAAAACACAGGTATGGATGCTCAGCATATGAAAGATTATGCTATAACAGTATTACATATGAGTGAAGAAGAAGCTGATGAAGTAATTAGAGATTTTTCACAAAGATTGTATACTAAGGAAGATCAAGCAGCATTTTTAAGTGGTGTTGTAGACAATGTAGACATGGCTGAAAGTCCGGAAATGCAAACAGCTGTTACGAGAAGTGTTGCAGAAGCAGCACAAGCAGCAGGTATATCTGATGATGTAGCAACAGCTATTGGGGATGCAATCGTTGCTAATAAATTCCACGGAAGAGAAGCTACAATAGAAGCTTTGAGAAATCAATACGGATTGAGTGCTGAGCAAGCAAATGATTACTATGCTAATTTGCCGGAAGAAACCCGACAACAAATAGAAGATGAAACATTGGATGCAATTTCAACTGTTCAAACAGAGGTTGCAGCAGATGAAAGTCAATCTGAAGAGGTTAGACATGGTGCAGCCGATTTATCAACTGCATATATGACATATATCGACGATGCTGAATATCAAATGCAGGTTATTCAAAATAACACCAATTATATTATGCAAAATGCCGATCAAGAAATGCAGGATTACTATACAAACAGTATAGCAGAGAATGCTTATAATTATGATTTGTCAAATCGTGATGATATTATCAGAATGGTTCAAGAGCTTGGCAACGATGAAGCTTTAAATACATTAGAAAGAGCACGTCAAAGGTATGAAGAGCAAAATGCGCAATCAAAAGCTATGAACGAAGCCAGAAAGGCTGAATTAGAAAGAAAACAGCAAGCTCAACAACAAAGCAATAATAATCAACAAGTTAGAGTTGAAAACAATAATAGAAATACTCAAAGAACAGTTGTTTCTTCTTCGGCAAGTTTAAGAAGTCTTGCTGCGCATGATGGTATAGGAACAGCCGTTTCAAGCGATGCATTTAAAGAACTTAAAAATAAAGACAAAGAAGATTTTATTAATTCATTAAATACTACTAACAGAAAAGATGCAATTAGTTCAATCGTTGAAAATGCTCAAGGATTTGAATTAGAATCTTTAATGAATAGCGGTCTTAAAAACGAAATTCTTCAATATCTTGTTACGCATCCATCTCCTCAAAATACTAAAAAATTAAGAGAATTGAACAGATATTTATCGCCGGATGATAGAGAAATGATTAGAGAACTTAGAGAAGAACGAAATCCTAATGCTCACAGAACACCTGTGGTAGAGGATCCTCAAAATACCGGTAATCATCCGCACGGTAATGATAATACGGGCGTAAGATCCGGAAATTTAAGATTTGGTTTTCTTGGCAGACATTAAAAAAGCGAAAGGTTTATAAAAATCTCTCGCTTTTTTGTTATATAAGTTTTTAAAATGCTTACTTATGCTCTAATTGCAAAGTTACTGATGTTAAATCACAAACTTCACTTGGTCCGAAATATTGAATTGCGCCAGGGAATAAATATCTGTCATTCATTGCCCAATCTTCTCTGTGTGTTTCAAGTTCTTTAAATACAGGTCCGTCAAGTTTTACAAGAGCTTTTTGAATTACAGCTTTCATTTCACCATGACGTTTTTCCATGTTCATCATCATTGTTAAAGGAACACCGCCTGCAATCCATTCCTTTGCAGGTTTTACAAGGTTTCTTACTGATGATAAGTAACCTGTTAGACCAAAATTAATTAAAGCAAATGCATTAAATCCTAATGAATAGCAATAATCTGCATCAAAGTTTGATGGGAAAGCGCAACGTCCTTCATAACCAAAGAAGTGTGCTTGGTCTGAGAATTTGCCGTTGTATTTTCCTTGTGCTTTCATTTCATTTAATCTTGTTCTAATCATTTCGATTAAAAGCTTTTCAGTTTCAATTCTTGATACTTGAACATTGCCGTGAGGATCTCTGTCCATTAATAATTGAGCTTTAATTAGTGCAGGCAGACTTGAGAAAACTTTTGCATTATTTTCATCAAGTTTTGATGTAATAATTTCAAATTTCTTTTCATTTGCTGCATTTTTATACTCTTCATTATTTTCAAGTTCGTGAGTTAAGTCATTTAAGCTTGAAATCATAACTTTCATTTCAGGTATAAATTCGATTAAACCTTCAGGAACGATTACAATACCAAAGTTTTTACCTATTTCGGCGCGTTTTGCGATTGTTTCGCACATTGAAGTTACGATTTGGTCAAGTGACATTTTCTTTTCTTCAACTTCTTCTGAAATTAAAACAATATTTGGTTGAGTTTGTAAACCGGCTTCTAATGCAACGTGTGATGCGCTTCTACCCATGATTTTAATAAAGTGCCAATACTTTTTAGCAGAATTTGCATCACGTTGAATATTTCCAATTAACTCTGCATAAGTTTTTGTAGCAGTGTCAAAACCGAAAGAAACTTCGATTTGTTCATTTTTTAAGTCACCGTCAATTGTTTTTGGACATCCGATAACCTGAATACCTGCATTATTTTTAACAAACCATTCTGCTAATAATGCTGCATTAGTGTTAGAATCATCACCGCCAATAATAACAACGGCTGTAATATTTAATTTTTTGCATACTTCAAGTGATTTTTGAAATTGTTCTTCCGTTTCAAGTTTTGTTCTGCCTGAACCGATAATATCAAAACCACCTGTATTTCTGTATGCATCAATAAACTCTTTTGTAATTTCTTTGTATTTACCATCAATAATACCTGATGGACCACCTAAAAATCCATATAATTTATTTTCAGGATTTGCCTGTTTTAGGGCATCAAATAAACCTGCAATAACGTTATGTCCGCCCGGTGCTTGACCGCCTGACAAAATTACACCTACATTTTTCACAGGTGAACTTTTTTCATTTGATGTTGATTTGAAAGTTACGATAGGTTTTCCGTATGTTTTTTCAAATAACTTTTTAATCTCTTCCTGATCTCTAACTGATTCTGTTGCTTTACCTTCTTCAAGTTCAAGCTTGTTTATGCCTTTTGACAAACAATCAGGTAATTTTGGCTGATACTTTAATCTTTCTTCTTGTAATGGTGAAATTGTTTTCATAGCTATTATATCCTCTTTTATTAAATAATGTCAGTAAAAATGTATCACAAAAATGACTTATTTTAAACAATTTCTTTTTGTTGTTGAATAAGCATTTTTGTATGTTCTTTTATATTATCTTTTATAGGACAATTTGGAAATTTTACGATTAAGTCTTTAAATAAATTTATTGCTGCATCTGTTTTTCCTACTTGTTCATATGCATAAGCTAAATTTGAATATATTCTGTAATCAGTTTTTGAATTTAATTTAAAAGCTTTTTCATAGTAATAAATACAAGAATCCATATCTTCAGAACAATAATATGTTAATCCCAATTGATTATTTGCTTCATAAGATTTTGGATTTATATCAAGAGCTTTTATACAATATTTTATTGCGCTTTTCCAATCTCCTTTTTTAGAAAAAACTTTTGACAATGAAAGTGTTACATCAAAATTGTTTTTATCTTCTTCATATAATTTTGAATATATATTGAGTGCAATTTCCAAATATTCTGGATTACTTATTTCATACTCTTCTTCTATTGTTTTTGCAATTTCAAATACACATTCATCTTTGCATTTTGAATTAAGAGCATAATCCGCCAAATCTTGCAGTTTTTCAATTTCTTCAAGTTTTGTATAACACTTTGTCAGTGCAACGACATTTTTTTTATTTTGTTCCTTTTCAAAACAAGTTAGAAAATATTTTGCGGCATTTTTATAATCTTCCTTATTAAAATAAATCAAAGCTGTATTATATAATGCACTTTGGTCTTTTGGATAAAATTTAAGAAATTTCTCATAATATATTAATGCTTCATCGTCATTATTTATTTGTTGGTATGCAAGTGCAAGATTATAATTTGCAAAATCTTGAGAATTACTTTGTGATAAGGCTATTTTAAAAAGTTCAATCGAAAGTTTATATTTTTTATTTTCATATAATTCAAGTCCCTTTGTAAAATATGCATCAAAGGTTGACATTTTTTCTCTTATTTGTTTTATTTTGACTTTTATTTTTTCTATTAATAAGCTGTCCATATTTATATTGTAGTATAATAAAAATAAAATAGCATATAATTTTAAAAAGGTTTAAAATGTTTGATTATATAAGAGGAATTCTTACCGCTAAAACTCAATCTAAAAAAGCTTGCTATTATACAGTAGAAGCTATGGGAATAGGGTATTTGCTGGAAGTTAGTCAATCTGATTTTGACAAAAAAAATGTTGATGAAGAATTAAAAATATATACTGTTTTAATTCATAAAGAAGACAGTATGTATTTATGCGGATTTTTAAGTAAAGAAGCAAGGGATATTTTCAAAGTATTAACATCAGTTTCAGGTGTTGGTTCAAAGATGGCTCTTGGTTTACTTAACGAGTTTGACGTAAGTGATTTAATATATTTTGTAATAAATGAAAATTCAAAAGAACTAACAAGAGCCAAGGTCAAAGCCCTCCAGACCAAACTTGAGAACCTCGATGAAGACGACCCTCATTATGAAGAAGCCGTAAGAGAATTAAATACTCTCTTGAAAAATAATTAAAACTGTGCTATAATTACTAGAG
>JAFWGJ010000028.1 GCA_017512405.1 bacterium
ACTTCCGTATTAACGATTTTATCATCTTTACCTGTTACATCCTCAGCAGAAGCTTTTAAAACATTTTCTGAAATTTTAGCATCCGGTTTTGAATTTTCAGCAGAAACATTTTTATTATATAAAGATGCAATCATATCTTCTTTTGAAGCATTCATATTTTGAGTCATATTATTAACTGCATCAACATCCACATCTTGAACATCGACATCCGTTAAATCGGTATTGAACTGTATACCACTGCTTATAGCATCAGCAGGTAATTCCATAACCGTATCAGAATTTAATATAACTGAGTTTTCTACTGTACTAACAGCATCTAAATTTACCAATTTTACAGCATCTGAAATATTAGCTGCCAAAATTGATTCTTGTAAAATTTCATCAATATTTTCAGCTTCTTCAACAGCATCAACTTGCACAAACTCTTCTACACCAAAAGTTTGAACATTTGATTGCTCATTTACCGATATATCAGAAACATTTTGCGTATCTGATTTATCTTCTTGAACATATGATTTTATTGATTTTTCTTCTGATTTTATAGTTGACTGTTCTTTTTTATCAGCTTTTACATCTTTTCTTTCATTATGTTTGTATAATTTATTATTTTCGTATTTATTATCATTTGTTTTGGCATTGTTTGAATAAGTTTTATTTGCATTATCTAAAAAATTGCCAAATTGATTATTCAATTCTTTACTATCTTTGTTGGAATAGGATAATGTAGAATTCGACATCATTTTGTCGGTTGTACTTGTCATATTTAATGCTAAATCTAATTGTTGTGTCATTTTACCTCTATACTTCTTGCAATTTATATCTTGCTGTTACTATATCGTCTACTTCTTCTGCTTCTTTTTTGTATATAGCATCATAAAATTTTTTTGATTGAGTTTCTTTTAACTTTTCTAAAACCTTTACATCTTTATATGCTTCGTTTACTTCATCTTGTTTTATTTTTAGAACTTTTCTGGTGTTTTCTATCGTAACTTTTTTATCTTTTATTTTTTGTTCAAGTTCTATCATATAAGAATTGTAACTTGCAAGTTCTGTTATATTAATTACTTCTTCACTTTCTGAAAGTTCTACTGCCGTATTTTTGTAAGATAAATAAGTTTCCTCCAAAGCTTGTAACTCTGATTGATAATCATTCAATAGTTTTATGACTTTCGCCATTTCTAACCGCTTGTCTTCCAGTGCCTTCTCTTTCAAATTAAGCACAGGTTGTAATCTGAATGAATATTTTTTCAAATGTTACCTCTTGCCCCGATAGATTTACACATCTATCACGTTACAAGATTACATTATTTATTATTGTTTGACCATACATTAAACGGTTGATATTCCATAAAAAAAATCGACCATAAGATCGATTTTTTATCATGCGATAAATTTCCAACTATAAAACTAATGATATTATCATTATCCAATTTTGATTTCTTAATTTACTCATATTCAAATTATACATAAAAAAAGACTAAATCCTTAGGATTTAGTCTTTTTTTATGTATCTTTATTATTAAGCTCTTTTACCTGTTGATGTTTTCGCAGGCTGAGCTGCTCTCATTTCTGTTAAAACATCTTTTATTAACTCGCTACAAGTTCTGCCTGTTCCATCTTGTGACATTTCTATTTGAATTTTCTTCATCATTTTAGCTTTATCTCTAAAATTGATTTTATTATTATTTGAAACATTTACGTTGTTATTTGCAGCTTCATAAATTGCTTTTGCATCAGCAACATTGCCATCGACTTTTACAACTAATTTAGATTTAAAATCTAAACCTTTCATAGATAAATTAGCACCTGCAGCAGCTGCGTGTCCGCCACCGCCAAATACTGCCGCTAATACTTGTGCTGCATTTGTTTCTCCACCTGAGCGGAATGAGAAACTAATCATATTCTTATCAGCTATTTGAGAGAACTTGTTAATTGAACCTTCAACTTGGTTTTGAGCCATAAATACTGCAACTCTGTCACTATCGTATGGTGAACGATAAGTTTCTGCCGCTTTTTCTGCATCAGTTACAGGATTTGGATTTGGTCTTGAAAACATTGGATTAGTTTTCAAAGCCGCCATAACTTCGCAGTTTTTGAAAGAATTATATACATCTGTCATTTGTACGTTTTCGTCTTGTTTTTTAGCTTCCTGCAAAATATTATCCATTACTGCATATCTTACGCTCATCATACCCAAACCGATTTCGGGGTACATTTCACGACCTCTTAATGCCATTTTTAATACAGCATCTTTTGGTCCTAAATTATTTGTTAATGGCTGATTTGGTAATTCATAGAATAGATTTTCTCTCATCCATTTTTTATCAATATCACCATCTAATTTATGCATCAAATAATTAGACATTCCTTCAGGATAATAATTTGCTTTTTGAGATTGAGGTAGTCTTGCTTCACTTGGATGATAATTTGCTTGGTTTTTAAATCCGCAAGTATCAGTTTGAGTACCTGCAATAATACCTGCTACGAATTTTTTAGCATTTTCAGCGGAATTTTTAAACATTTCGCCTAACATGCCGGCTTTTTCACAAACAGCTGTAACGATTTGAGTTGCAGCAGGAACAGAATCAACAACAAGTGCTAATTTATCTTGTATTGTTTTATTCATATCAAAGCCTAAATTTGCTTTTGAATTTGCCCATTCAGCTTGTTTTAAAGGATGGTGATCAATAAAAATTGATTTACCCGCATTTTCAAAATAAGGTTTGAAAGCTCTGCTTGAACGACCTTCTGTCGGAGTATCAAGCATAATTACCAAATCATATTTTTTTGCATCTTTACCATCAACAGTGTTTGGGTCAAATAATTTTGACTTGTCAGTTAATCTTTCTAATTCTTTATTTAAAGTTTCAATTTGTTTTTGAGCTGCAGGTTCCGTGCTTCTTTCAAGCATTTGAATATTTTTCTTTACGGAATTTACAGCCTTTGCATTGTATGGACGTTTAATATCTTCAACACCCGGAACTTTACTAAATGAATTTGGAATATCATCATCAATTGAAGCATCTACAACTCTGTCAGGATAAGCACCTTGAATAGCTGCTTTCATACCGATTACACAACCTACTGTATCTCCATCAGGTGAACAGTGGCCCAAAATTAAAATATTTTTATTTTTAGGATCTTTTATTTCTTTTACAATCGTATCTACAGCATCTTTAATTTTTCTAACTTCACCAAGACCATTTCTCTTGCCTTCTACATCAAAGATTTTTTCTAAAACTTGTTTTGGTGTAAAATCAGGTTGGTATGGAGAAACATTAGCATCTTTTGAATCAATTAAAGCATTAAATGCATTTTGGGCATTTTCCCTAACTTTTGGATCATTACCGGTATATTTTAAATTAGCTTTTGCCGCAATAATAGGGAAATCAGAGGTTACACCGCCTGTAACATTTGAAAGTTCAAATTGAAAATTATCCTTATCTGTATTGATAATATTCATAAAGCTTTCAGCCACAGAAGAAGGAACAGTACCTATTTCACCAAATTGAGGGTCGGTAAGCGTAATTTTTTTATACATTTCATTGTAAGTGTAATCTAACTTCTTACCATCTTTCCAATCTGATTTAGCTAATTTTACAAGATTATCATCAGTTGCAGCAGCGTGAGCACCTGCCATACCTTTTTGGTGGCGGGTAACACCGGAAATTTTAAATTGGATACCTGTATCTACCGGATTTTGAAAATTGCCGGTAAATGATACGTGAAGGTTTTTACCTTGACGTTCTATCCCTATCGTGTTTTTATTAATGCTTACTACATCAGATGCATATTTTAATTTCGGATTTTTAGTAACTTCCTTAGCTGGTTGAAACGCTACGACCTTGTTTGAGATGGGATTAATTCTCACAATTTGCCCCTATTTTTTACACACTTACAGTAGTATAAAGTATAAAAACACATGTTTTTTGCTAGTTTTCAGAGTATTTATTAACAAATTTTACAATTATTTCAATTCAATTTTCCAAAAAGAATATTTATCAAAATCTTTATATTTTTTAAATACAAACGAGTATTCTTTCTGTTTCATTTCAATGTAATTACCTTTTGTTTCAAGTGTTTCATTTAATATATATGTATAAGTATTATTATCTATCAATTCCTTTACAATTTCCGGATGCAATCTTGTCTGCCACATTGCATTTTTTGTCGGACAGAATTTATTATCCAAAATATTAATTAAATTATAATCTGTATTTTCCTTTAACCAACAGTAATTCCGCATTCTAAAAGACTTATTTCGGATATATGGCAGCATTTCATAGTAAGCGCCATCATTTTGAATAAAATTAGCTTTATTTAAAATCTCATCTTTTTCTATAAAATCAATAATCTTTATAGCCGGAGATTTATATATGTATTCGTAACGAGATAAATCAGGAATATGAATAACAAACAATAAAGATACTATCCCAAAAGCTATGTATGCACTTTTTTCAGTTAATTCATTTACGTTGTTATCATCACTAATCCAAAAAGCAACAATTAAAAAGATAAAAAAGAAATAGGTATGCCAAAAACTACATCCATAAACCCCGGTTGCAAGAATTAAAAATAATGAATATGAAACTGAAATAAAAATAAAAGCTGATTTTTTTTGTCTAAAATAATTTAAAATCGGTATTGCAAAACCGGTTAATAATATTGAATTAATTGCAAGTCGATTGTCAACAAAAACCGAACGAAATATTTTAATACTAAGATGTAATGTTCTTCGACCAACCGTAACATCCCATTGCCCAATATTTAAAACCTGATATAAAATCAACGAAGCGCCAAAAATCAAGATACCTAATGAAATTATAAGATTCACTTTATTTAATGACTTTGTCTTAAAAATTTCATAAACAAACATTAAACAAAGAGGTATAGCACCAAAAAGAGCCAACAAAGAAGAATTTGCGCACAATAATAACAATAATGAATAAGTTTTAGGATATTTTAGCTTATCTTTAAATAAACTTGCAAGAGTAAATAATAATAATATCCCTATTCCGTAACATCTTGCAATAACTCCATAACAAAAGAGAAATGGGGCAGAAAAAGTAATAAATATTTTAATAAAGATGTTAAATGGTGCTTTAACCCACATAATCACGAGTGCAATTGTGCAAAATAACCAGTTTAGAATCTGCATTGAATATGGGTATAAATGCATTTTTGCAAACGGATATAGCATAAATTGCCATAGAAAAAAATGTCCCTCGTTTTTAACATAATTAAAAATTTGAGATAGATTCAACTGTTCAGCAATAGTCCAAGCATGAGCTTCATCAAACCAAGGAGTATGGTGTAAAAGTTTTGTCAAGGTAAATACTGAATATATAAAAAAGCATATACAACCTATATAAAAATTTTTATTCTTCATTTTTTATTTCGACTTTCCAAAAGCAATATCTATCATAACATTTATATTTTTTAAAGTATATTGAATAATTATCTGCCGGTACAATATACAAATTTTTATCTGTTATATATTCCTTTGTATTCATATAAGTATAAGTATTATCGTCAACAATTGCCCTAACTGTGTCAGGATATCTTTTTGCTTGCTCAAGAGTACTTTTCACGGCACATAATTTATTGTATCCCGACAAATAATTATATTCACTATTTATTTTTGAGTAGCAATGAGTTCTTACTTTATAAGTTTTGTTATAATTATACGGTGCTAGTTCTGCTATGTTACCGTCATTTTGAATTATTTGTGCATATTTTAAATTATCATCATTTTCCACAACAGACATAAATATCCTGGCATTTGGAGCTTTGTAAACCCAAAAATAATCCTTGTTAATCGGGCCATGAAAAATTAATATTATTGATATCAAGCTCAAAGCAACATACGCAATTGTTTTTAATTTTCCGGTTTCAGTATGACTATCACAAATCCAAAATGCTATTATTAAATATACGTAAAAGAAATAGGAATGCCAAAATTCACCCGGGTAAAAACTTGTTAAAAGAGCCAGCAAAAGCGAATAAACAAACACTAAAAAGAAAAAAGAAGACCTGAATTTAAGTAAGTATTTAAAAATCGGAACAGCAAATCCAAATAATAGTAATACATTTGCATATAAATTATTCACTACAAAGGTATTTCTAAATAATTTTATACTTACATGCGGACGCCTGTTACTTGCGACTTCGGCAAAATATCCGATATTTAAAAGTTGAGCCAAAACAATAATCACACCAAAGCTTAATATTGATAACGTAATAACCTTATTTTTTTTATCCAAGGTTGTGTCCTTTATCAAGTCAATTAAAAATAATATCCCAAATGCCGTTGCGCCAATAACTGCCATAATACTCGTATTTGCACACAAAATCAACAATACAGCATAAGTTTTCGGATATTTTAATTTTTTATCAAACAATATTGCTAACAAAAAAAGAAGGAATATGCCAACAGAATAACATCTTGCCAATACTCCGTAGCAGCCTAAAAACGGAAAAGAAAATGTTATAAGAAGCTTTATACAATTATTAAACGGTGCTTTCCACCATAGTAAAATCATTGCTAAAAAGCAAAATACCCAATTAATTGCCTGCATTGGATACGGATATGGAATTATATGGCTATGTGCAAAAGGATATAGTAAAGTATGCCAAATAAACAAATGTCCTTCATTTTTAACTTCATTAACCATATCCCAATAATTTAGCTGTTCTGCAAGTGTCCAAGCATGAGCTTCATCACCAAAAGGAATATGGTGAATTATACGATTGATAGTAATTATGGCAAAAACGACTAAGCAGGCACAAGCTGTTTTATTTACTTTCATGATACTCTTGTTCTGCATTTATATTCCACAAAATTTCTTTATTTGACTCACCTTTAATAACCTTAACAGCTTCAATACCTGTCAGCATTGAATGATCCATATTGTTGTACCTGTGTTGACCGTTTCTTCCTATACAGTATAAGTTATCGAATTTATCCAGATATTCTCTAATTTTGTCAAAATCTTTATAGCTGTCAAAATATGCGGGATATGCCTTTTGAACTCTGACACGAATTGAACTTATAACATCCTCTTTTTTTATAATTCCCAGCTTTACTGTTTCATCTATTGCCATTTTTACAAAGTCTTCATCAGGCATATTCCAGAAATCATCACCTTCATTACAGAAATATTCCAAACTTATAAACACTTTGTCTTTATCTTTAACCAAATATGGCGACCAATTATTCATAATTTGCATTCGGCCTAACTTAACATCCGGTTCTTGAATATAAATCCAGCAATCGTGAGTTAATTTGCCATTTTCTTTTAAATTAAGGTCATTCAGATATAAACCAACAAGCATATAATCTCGATATGGCAAACAGGAAGCAATTTTAGCAACAGCTTCATTTTTGTTTGTCATACCACAAACTAAATCTTTTACAGGCATTGAAGACAAGAAATAATCCGCATCAATATATTTTTCTTCGTTATTTTCTTTTATTTTTACGGAATAAATTTTGTTATCATCATTACAAAGTCCAATAACTTCAGAATTATAATGAATTTCACCACCCAGCTCAATAATTTTACCTGCCATTAAATTCCATAATTGACCACAACCGTATTTAGGATATGAAAACTCTTCAATTAAAGTTGTTTCTTTCTTTTTGGTTAAATTAAGAGCATTCAAAACTGCTTTTACAAGAGATAAACCTTTTATCCTTTGTTCTCCCCATTCTTTTGAAATATTACGAGGATGACGACCCCAAACTTTTTCTGTATAAGATTCAAAAAACATGCTATACAAAACTTTTCCGAAACGATTAATCATAAAATCTTCTAAGTTATTTTCTTTTCTTTTAAAAATTGCAGATTTCAAATAGCTAAATCCTGCAATAATAGTTCTTTTTAAACCCATATTTTTAAAAGTTTTAGGCGACATACTGATAGGATAAGCAAATAATTTTCTAAGATAAAATATTTCAGAAAATCTTTTTCGTCTCAACATAACAACATCTTGTTCATCAGGATTAATCTTATTTTTAATTTCATCAGGAAGAAAATATTCCCATAAATCTACTATTTGTTGATTTTTTGAAAACATTCTATGACCGCCGATATCAATACCGTTACCGTCAAAAAATACTGTTCTTGAAATACCTCCTACGGCATCTGATTTTTCCAAAACAATTGGTTTTATATCCTCTGTTTCTGTTAAAAAATAATATGCGGCAGCCAATCCTGCAGGTCCTGCTCCTATTATTACGGCTTTTTTAGTTCTTTCTGTCATATAATACCCTTTTTAAAACCTTATTTGAAAAAATTATAAATAAAAAAAGAACGGCTCGCAAGTTTTTCTTGTGAGCCGCTATATTAATGTTTATTTACTTTATTTTCCTTATTTGCTTCTCTGAAATTAAGCTGCAACATCAATTACGTGATGTTTGTGTTTATGACCTTTGTGACCTTTACCGGCTTTACCTGTTTGTTGAGGTTGAGCTTGTTGACCTTTACCAGGTTTTTGACCTTTGCCAGGTTTTTGAGTATTTGTAGCAGGTTGGTTCTTTCTGATTTCTTTTACTACGTCTTTGATAATCTCAGAAGTTGTTCTGCCTTTTTCACCGTCTTTTGCTAAATCGATTTCGATTTTCTTGCACATTCCGGCACGTTTTTCAGCAGGAATACTGTTATCTTTCATTATTTCGTAGTTCTTAGTTAAATCAGCGTATACAGCAGCTGTATCATCTACTACTTTACCGTCAACTTTGACAACTAACGGAGTATCAATTTCAACACCCGGTAAATCAACTCTACCACCTGATGCACCGCCGTGACCGCCGCCGCCGAATAAGTTAGCTAACAATTCTGCGTGATTGCTTGTTGCTGATGATCTGAATGATAATCTTAAACCGTTTTGTTTTGCTATATCAGAATTTTCTGTAATGTAGTTTTCTTTCTTATCTTGGATTACTAAGATAGCGATTCTATCAGCATCATAAGGTCCTGTATAAGTTTGAGATGCTTTATCACTTAATGATGTAGCCTTTTGACCCGGAGCAAGTTTTTGTGAAACTTGTGAAGGATCAGATTTCAATGCACCTAATACTTCTGAATATTTGAAACCGTTTTGAACATCCAACAATGTGATTTCAGGATCTTGTTCCAATGAAGAATTAAATACATCATACATTTGATCATAATCTACTTCAATGATACCTAAACCTAATTCAGGTTCCATTTTTCTGCCTTCAAGAGCGTAAGCTAACATTTTGTCACGAGGTGAAGCTTTGCCATCTACACTGTTTGAGCTTAAAGTTTTATCAGGAACATCATAAGCAATGTTTTCACGTAACCATTTTTTATCTACTGATTTATCAGTTTGAGATAATTTATCTGTTAACCATGTAGACATACCTTCTGGGAAGAAGTTTGGTCTTTGTTGAACAGGTAATTTTGAGTGGTGTGGTAACAAGTTAGCTGTTCTTGTAAATGAACCAGTATCTGTTGAAGTACCTGTGATTACACTTGCTACAAAGTTCTTTGCAGCTTCGCCACCTTTTTCAAACATCTTACCTAAAACGCCTGCTTTGTCAGCTACAATTGTAACTAATTGAGTTGCTGCTGGAACTGCATCACATACTAATGCTAAGCCGTTTTTGTGGATTTTGTCCATATCCAACCCTGTTTCTTCTTTGGCATTTTGCCATTCTGTAATTCTGTGAGGGTGGTGGTCGATGTAAATTTGTTTTTTACTTCCTTCAATATAATCTTTGAAT
>JAFWGJ010000006.1 GCA_017512405.1 bacterium
AGGTGAATTAAAAACAAAACCATCTCAACATAGTGTTAATGTTTTAAGAAGCTATGGTATCAGTCCTGAAATATTAGTTTGCAGAACATCTTATCCAATTCCTCAGGAAGAAAAAGATAAGCTTGCTCTGTTTTGCTCTGTTCAAAAAGATGCCGTAATCGAATGTCGTGACATGAAAAGTATTTATGAAGTGCCATTAGCACTTGAAGAACAAGATATGGCAGCTGTTGTTCTAAATATGCTAAATACACACTATAAACACGCTGATTTAAAATCTTGGAAAGATTTAGTTAATAGAATTAACAATCCAAAACGTACTCTTGAAGTTGCAATTGCAGGTAAATACACAAAACTTTCCGACGCCTACATTTCAGTTGTAGAATCACTAAAACACGCAGGTTATGCAAACGAAGCAAAAATTAATATTCATTGGATAAATTCGGAAGAATGTGTTGACTATGAGCAATGTAAGGAGTTAATGAAAGGTTTAGATGCCGTTGTTGTTCCGGGTGGCTTCGGTGTTAGAGGAATTGAAGGCAAATTAAATGTTATAAGATATGCAAGAGAAAATAACCTTCCGTTCTTGGGACTATGCTTGGGTATGCAATGCGCTGTTATTGAATACGCAAGAAATGTTTTAGGCATAAAAGATGCTAATTCAAAAGAATTTAGCGAAGAATGCGAAAATCCTGTAATAGACTTAATGCTTGAACAAAAAGACGTAACCGCATACGGAGGTACAATGCGTCTGGGTCAATACGAATGCCATTTAAAAGAAGGTTCGGTTGCTCAAAAAGCATACGGCACAGATGTTATATTTGAAAGACACCGCCACAGATACGAAGTTAACAACGCATATGTAGAACAATTAGAGCAAGCAGGACTGGTATTCTCTGGAAAATCACCAAACAAAAAATTAATGGAAATGATAGAATTGCCACAGCTTGATTGGTTTGTAGCTTGTCAATTCCATCCTGAGTTTAAATCACGTCCGGAAAGACCTCATCCGCTATTTAAAGGTTTAATTGATGCGGCAGTAGCAAGAAAATAATAATAAAAAGGGGCTATTAGCCCCGATGTGTTAATGTTGTCATGTGTTTATTAATCTTATTACTGTGTTAAATATTTGATTTTGCTTTAAGCATTCCGGCTTTTAAGCCTTGTGCCAAATCAGAACGACCATTCTTTTCGTAGATTTTTGTCATAGATTCCAAAAATCTCATACTGTCGATATTTGAAGCTGTTGTTTGTGTTCTTGAAAGATTATGCACAAGATTACTTCCTCCCAAGCCTTGCGGAGCAGATACATTGCCTAATCTTGAACCTGCTGTTGCCATCATTCTTGGTTTAGGTGTTGTTTTTTGCGGAGCTGCCTGCATAGATGATGTTTGTTTTTGCATCATAGTGTTATCAGCCGACATATATGGACTTTTTGTGCTTGATTTATAAGCTCTCAGACCATAGCCTGAATTTAAATTAACAGGTTTATTTATTGACGCTTCTTTTGGCATACTAAATGTATTTGGCGTTTGAGGCAACTGTAATCTCGTATTGTTATACATAGACATATCTTTGTATAATGCATTTTCGCGTTCCTTCAAGCTTTGAGCCAACCCAACAACTGTTTCAGGTTCTTCTTTCTTAAATAATTTAATACCACAGAAAAGAATTAAACCTATAAGACCTGTTGTAATTATATTTGAAGTGTTACCTTGTGACAGAATTTCTTTAACTTTAGCTAAAAGAGCTGTTACAAAAGTATTTTCCTCTTCAATATCATCTATATTTTCTTCATCTTTATATACGGGAGCGTATGCACCAACAGGAGCTGCAAGAACTATCGATTCTTTTTTTGATTTTTTGTGTTTCTTAGGTGTTATTACAGACTTGTCACTAACTGTTGCAACTTCCTCAGGTTCAACAATTACTGCTGCATTTGAAATATTTTTTGCTTTTACGATTATGTTTAAATTATTTTCACCTACAGGTTCAACCATTATACTGTCTATTTCCGCAGCACTCTTGTAAATCGTATTCATAGATTTTGCAGGCTTAATGTTTTTAAGAGTTAAAATCATATTATCTGATGACTGAATTGTTCGTTTTACATCGGTTTCAGATAATGTACTTAATGTAATATTATAAGTATCTTTAAGAGAATCTATTTGTATTGCATTTAAAATATTCTCTTTCTCTGCCGCACTTGTTGATAATGCAGTTACGAATAAAATAAATAATGCTGTAATTAAGCGTTTCAAAATTCCACCCCTTTATGAAATACGTAACACATCTTATGATGTCTTTTGACATTATAAGTTTATATGTTTTTGAAGCTTATTACATCAATCACAAGATTTAAGTTTGAATATTTTCATATAGACCAAAAGATCAATATAAATGTTAATAAATTTGTTAATAATCTTATTGGCTATTATTTTGTGACAAAAATTCTTCTAATGGCTTAACTCTTTCAATGAAATCGAATTCTTGCTTATAACATTCAGCAACCCTTGATTTATAACCATCATAATCTGACATAATTTTATTTATTGCTTCTTGCCACTGAAAAGGATTTTCAACATCATCAATTACAGCCCCGCAATTATATTTTTCTACTAAATCTGCAAGTCCAGGTAAGCGATTTACAATAACAGGAATATTATACATCATATAAAAGCATAATTTACCGGAGGCTTTGCCAATAAATTTAAAATCATCATTTAACGGTCTATAACAAGCTATACCTATATCAAAACCTTTATAGGCAAATTCAATATCTTCAAAATCATATACCTGCTTTGACAAATATATGTTCTTGTCGTTGTTTTTTAGAATTTCTTTAACATAAGGTTTGCTTGTATGTATTTTACTTCTGTCGTGGTAAATTAAAACGGCATTATTTATATCTTTAAAGCTTTTAGCAATTTCTAACGCATAAACCGGAGGTTCCACCATACCAATACTTGCACATTTTACTTTACCTTGCGGTATATCTTCAAATTGTTCACCCACACCTATCAAATGTTTACTTGATTTGTTTGGAACAGTATTATTTGGAACATATACAATAACGGCTTTTTGATTTATATCATCAGCTTTATAAACTTGTTTTAAAGTGTTTAATCGGTTATCATCCTGAACCATTACAACTTTCATTTTATTAAACATTTCGCACTGTTTTTCGCTGTATGTACAAGCCGTACTTGGCAATTCGAGAGATAAATACATTAAATTCTGGCTATCGCCTACAATTTCCGAAACTGTTTCAAGTGATGATTCATCTATACACAAAAACCAATCTTTTTCTTTGTCAAACAAATTGTTTTTGCTAAACATCTTCTTTATTTTTTTTGCAAAATTTTTAGGTTTATCGCTTTTTTTCCAATAAAAAGAATTATATATAGCTTTAATTTCTATATTTTTTTCACTAAATATATATTTTCTGAAATGAGTCTTTTGCTGATAAATTACAACTTTATCAAAATGTTTACTTAAAATCTTTACAACACCTATTGTAGTCGGAGAAACCGACAACCAACCGTCATAAAAATAAACATGACAAGTACTCATTTTTATAATTCCTTTATTAATTTGCAAATATATTTAATGTCTTCTTCGCTCAGATTGCTTGCAGACGGCAAATAAAAACCATTCTTAGTTAAATTATCTGTAACAGGATATTGACCGCTGCCGTCGCAACCAAAATCAAGTAAACATTTTTGTCTGTGCATACCTGTAAATAACAATCTTGTATCTACACCATTTTCTTTTAAATGAGCAATTAATTCTTCTTTTGTATGACCGTAAATTTCAGGTTCTAAAAGAATTGTATTCATCCAGCAAACATTTACAGCATTTTCTTCATCTTTTTGAAAAATAATTCCATCAATATCTTTCAAATATTCTTTGTACAAATGATGATTTCTAATACGCATTTCTTTGTACTCATCAGCTTTTTCAACTTGTGCTAAGCCTATTGCAGCATGAATATTACTCATACGATAATTAAATCCGATATCATTGTGTTCATAAACTCTTGGAGCATCAATAGGAAAACTCATATTCTTTAAGTAACGGCATTTGTCGTAATATTTTTGTTCTTTCATTACAACCATACCACCTTCGCCTGTTGTAAGATTTTTATTTGCGAAGAAAGAAAATGATGCAATATCCGAAAAACTACCCACTTTTTTGCCGTCATAGGTTGCGCCGTGAGCTTCTGCCGCATCTTCTACAATATATAAATTGTGTTTCTTTGCAATACGCTCAATTTCGTTCATATTACAAGGATTACCAAAAATATGAACAGGCATTATAGCTTTTGTTTTGTCGGTAATTTTTTCTTCTATCTTATTTACATCAATATTCCAAGTATCTTTATCTGCATCAACAAATACAGGCTTAGCACCGGTATAACAAACAGAATATGCAGACGCTATCATAGTAAAATCAGGCAAAATAACCTCATCACCTTTTCCTATACCAAGTGCAGAAAGAGCTAAATGCAGTGAAACAGTGCCGTTACAAACAGCGACACCATAATTACAATCACAATATTTTGCAAAACTTTCTTCAAAAGCTTTTACGTATTTACCTGATGAACTTATCCATCCGGTTTCCATACAATCTGCAACATAAGCCTTTTCATTGCCGTTTAAATACGGTTCGCATACAAATATTTGTTTTTTTGTTTCTGTTGTCATTATACTAATTTAACCTCATTATCATTAACTCCGGTAAAACGAATCTTGTCTTGTTCGCCCAGATATGGTCCCTGTTTAATTTCTATCATTTCAACTTCTTCAAGACATTCAAAACCGTGTCCGCCGAAAGCCAAAAGAATTATATCCCCTTGTTCAACAATATGACTTTCAATGTAACTTTGATCATCTCGGTAAAAATCTACTCTTAGCTTACCTTTTCTTATAATAAGAACTTCTTTCGTGTAGGACACTTCCCACTTAACAACATTATGCAAATGAGCATCTATTTTTTTGCCTTTCGGATGTTTCATATATGCCAATTGTTGAGAAAAATCATTAGGGGTAAAAAAATCCACACCTTCTTTTGAATAGTCATTTTTTATTATAATTGCAAATATTTTGCCGTCGAATTCAATCTTTTTTATTAAATCTTCCATCGTCACTCCTTGAAAACATTTTACCATAAAATTTTTTCATGGTAGAATATCCATGAACATTTTTATAATTATATAGCAAGGAGTATTAAATGAAAAAGGCATTAATAACAGGTGTTACAGGTCAGGACGGTTCTTATTTATCAGAACTGTTGCTGGAAAAAGGTTATGAAGTTCACGGTATAAAAAGACGTGCTTCATCTTTCAATACATCCAGAATTGATCATTTATATCAAGATATTCATAACAAAGATTCAAAATTTATATTACACTACGGGGATTTATCAGATTCATCAAACCTTACAAAATTGGTACACGACATTGAACCTGATGAAATTTACAACCTAGCAGCACAATCACACGTAAAAGTATCTTGGGATTGCCCTGAATATACGGCAGATTGTGATGCTTTGGGTACATTGAGACTTTTAGAAGCTATAAGAATGAATAAATTAGAACATAAAACAAAATTCTATCAAGCTTCAACATCTGAATTATATGGCTTAATCCAAGAACCTATACAAAGTGAAAAAACGCCGTTCTACCCTCGTTCACCTTATGCGGTTGCAAAACTTTATGCATATTGGATTTGTGTAAACTATCGTGAAAGTTTCGGAATATTCGCTTCAAACGGAATCTTGTTTAATCACGAATCTCCAAGACGCGGTGAAACATTCGTAACTCGTAAAATCACAATGGCTGCTACAAAAATTAAAGTAGGTTTGCAGGATAAATTATATTTAGGAAACCTTGATGCTAAACGTGACTGGGGACACGCTAAAGACTACGTAGAAGGTATGTGGAGAATATTACAACAAGACCACCCGGATAACTACGTTCTTGCAACCGGTGTTACAACTTCTATCAGAGATTTTTGTAAAATGACATTTGAGGAATTAGGTATTGACCTTGAATTTGTTGGCGAAGGCGTTAATGAAAAAGGTATTGATAAAGCAACAGGTAATACCTTAATTGAAGTTGACCCTCGTTACTTCCGACCTGCCGAAGTTGATTTACTGCTTGGTGACAGTACTAAGGCAAGAACGGAATTAGGCTGGAAACCAACTTACGATTTAAGAGCTCTCGTAAAAGATATGGTTGCCAGTGACCTTGAGTTAGCAAAAAAAGAAAAGACTTTAAGAGAACAAGGCTATAAAGTTTTAGTTCCGCAAGAAGTGTAAAAAATAAAAGAGGCGGTTTTAAAAAAGCCGCCTCTTTTATTTTAAATATTTTTTAATAGTCAGTTTCAAAACAATTAACGGATTGACAATTTTTCGCCACAGCGGAATATTTAATGAAGCTTTTGCTTTCAAAGCTTTCATTAAAATAAACTAATTTCCTACGATTTTAGGTACTTCAAACGGATATTTTGAATAATAGAATTGGCAAAAAGTAACGTGTTCTGAGAGTTGTTTTTCAATTCTGTCTTTGTATTTTCTATCCCAATCCATTCTGAAATACAAAATATCAATATTTTTATCAGGGAATTTTTCTTCCAGTTTTTGTTGATAATTAACAAGTAAATCTAACTCTTGTATTTGCACATCTGTCTTTGGTCGTTCGATATAAACAAATAATACAGATTTTGCATCTTCTATTGATTTATAAAATCTTTCTATACGTCTTTGGTATTTGTTCAAAACATTTTTGTAATTTTCTTCAAACTCAACACCATATTTAAAATCGTGAATAAAATTCAAGTGATATTTTGTATTTTTATATACATAACTCCAATGTCTTTTATTATCATCATTTGGCTTATTATCAGCTGTTTGAATTAAATAATCTTTATTCAAAAAATCTTGAAAATCATTCAATACGATTTCTAAATTTGTAAAAATATCATGACTCAAAAGCCAATCAAACGGAAATGATTTTATTTGCATGAGAGATTTTCTTAACGACTCGGAACATATAC
>JAFWGJ010000029.1 GCA_017512405.1 bacterium
AAAAAGTTGATAAATTATACAAACATTGGACATGGAGAATATTTATTTCCTGCTATCTTGCATATATTATCGCTCATTTGTGCCGTAAAAATATTGCCGTAGCATTGCCATTCATCGGACAAGATTTGGGCTATACAAATACTCAACTTGGCATATTAGGATCATCTCTTTATATGACCTACGGTGTAGGAAAATTTTGTAATGGTATTTTAGCGGACAGAAGTAATGTGAGAACATTTTTACCCACCGCAATGATAATTTCCGCCATTGCAAACTTATGTTTTGCATTTAGTGCTGTATTTATAACTCCGGGACATGTTTCATTTTTCGGATTACCCTCTGCAACAATCCTTTTATGGATATTAACTTTCTTCTGGGGCGCTAACGGATGGTGTCAGTCAATGATTTTTCCTCCGATAGCAAAAGCTCTTTCTTATTGGCTTTCAAAATCTGAACGTGCGACAAAATGGTCAATATGGTCAACTTCCCACCAATTAGGCGTATTTGTAACAGTAATGTTATCAGGTTTTTTAATCGGTAAATTAGGATGGAAAATGGCCTTTGGTATTGAAGCTGTAATTGTTACGATTACAGGTTTAATTTTATTCTGGGCATTAAGAGACAAACCTCAATCTATGGGTTTACCGGATATTGATGTATACAGAAATGAACCGATTGAAGAAAAGAAAGAAGCTGAAATTCAAAAAATGTCTTATTTTGAAATGTTCAGAAAATTCATTGTATGCAATAAAATTCTTTGGTTATTATCCATAGCCTATGCATTTGTATATGTAATTCGTTTCGGAACTGAAGATTGGTTTGTAAAATATTTGATGGAATACAAAGGTGATTCCCTTGCAATTGCAACAGCTAAATTAAGTTCCCTCGCAGTTGTTGGTTCAGTTGGTGCAATTGCGGCAGGATGGCTTTCCGATCGTTCTAAATCAGGAAACAGAATTCCTATTAACATTTATTTCTTTATGGGATTAGGAACTTGTATATTTTTATTTCATATAAATAAAATAGACGCTTTTGATTACATTCTTGCGGCATTAATCGGAGCCTTTACAGCAGGTCCTCAATTATTATTAGGCGGGGTATGCGCATTGGAAGCTACATCTAAGCAAGTTGCTTCTGCTGCATTGGGCTTTGCAGGGATGTTCGGATATGTAGGAGCTGTACTTTCTGCTTCCGGCACAGGATTTATGATTGATACTTTCCAGAAAAGATTTAATAATGGTTGGCTCGGCGCAGTCATATTTTGGATTTCATCAGCAGTTATAGGAATTATAATGTGCTTAATTATCTTGGCATATAATTCACATCAAATAAAAAAAGCACCAGTTGAAACTGCCGAAGTTAAAACAGAAGAACAAGAAACCATAAAACAGTAGGAGTTTTTGATGAAAAAGTTATTTGTAATTTCAGGTTCATCAGGTGTCGGAAAGGGAACTGTTATAAAAAGGTTTCTTGAAAAAAATCCAAATTTTAAGTTATCCATATCATGCACAACCCGTACAAAACGCCCTGGTGAAGAGCACGGTATAAATTATTTTTACCTTACACGTGAAGAATTTATGAAATCCGTTGAAAAAGGTGATTTTTTAGAATGGGCTGAATTTTCAGGTAATTGCTACGGAACAAGCAAAAAATTTGTTGAACAAGGTTTGAAAAATAATGAAAACATTTTACTTGAAATAGATACACAAGGTGCGTTACAAGTTAAAGAAAAAATGGATAATGCAATTTTAATTTTCATTATGCCTCCCTCTTTTGAAGAATTGGAAAAACGTCTGAGAGGCAGAGGTACAGAAACTGAGGACTCGATACAAAAACGTTTAAATACTGTAAAAAAAGAAATGGAAAATGCAAAACATTTTCATTATACAGTAGTAAACGATGATGTAGAAAGAGCTGTTGAAGAAATAGAAAATATTATTAAAAATGAACAAGTATGATTTAATTAATATAATCGAAAATTTTGCACCTCCCGAGCTTCAAGAGAGTTGGGATTGTTCCGGTTGGCTTGTAGAAACTGCAATTAGCGATGTTAAAAGAGTTATGATTGCTCTAACGGTTACACAAAATGTATATGAGCAGGCAGTAGACAAAGGCTGTGATATGATTATTTCGCATCATCCTTTATTTTCGGTTCCAATAAATTTTTCAGATATTGACATTTATTGTGCTCACACAAATATGGACAAAACACTTGGCGGAACAACAGATACTTTTGTAGAAGCTATCGGTTTAACAGCCCATCCGGTAGGAGATTTTCTAAGAATTTGTGATAAAGAAATTATTGTTAAAGATTTAATATCCAAAATAAAAAAATTTTCACCCAATGCAAGAGTCGTAAATAATAAAAATATTCAAAAAGTTTCAAGAATTGGTTTTTGTGCCGGTTCAGGAATGGATATATACGAAGAAGCATTAAAAAACGGATGTGATTGTTTTGTAACAGGTGATTTAAAATATCATGGAGCTGTTGAATCCTCTATAATTTTAATTGACGCCGGACATTTTGAAACTGAAATCTTGATAAAAAAAGTTTTTCAGAGTTTAATAAAAGAAAAAGTTGAGGTATATATTGCAAATGAAAGTTCCCCATTTAAAAATATTTAGTTTAATCGTTATTCTTTTTATAACAGCAGGTTCAGTAATGGCATATCAAACACTTGCGTTTGATCTTCCTAACGGAGCCGGCAATTGGCATATTGCCTATCATAAAAAATTGGCAAACGAAACCATCGTCCAATACGTGCCGTTAGGTGAAACATATACAAATTGGAGTGAAACATTCATTATACATGCATACCATAACGCACAAGCAAGAAATTCTTTAACATTTTTAAGACGCCTAACGGCTCAGTTAGAAGTTGTTAATGATTACGCAAAATATCAATATGTAAGAATAACTCCAAATGATGCAATCGCAACAAGATGCGTTGTCGGCAATGCCAGAATGAACGCACAATGTGATATATACAGAGCTATGCAGTCATTTGACGGATTCATAACAGTTCAATATATTAACAGAAGTCTTGAAGATTTTAAATATGTTTACATAAAATGGCTTGATACAATAAGAAATGCAAAACCATATCAGGCTGAATTTAGAAACGACAGATATTTAAGCAAAGATACCCTTGAATTGTAATTGTATATGGAAAAAAGTTATAAAACTTACATAAAAGAACTAATTAACTTGGCTTTGCCAATAATAATGGGGCATATAGGATTCACTTTTATAATTGCGGGTGATGTATTCGTTGCAGGGAAATATTCCACTGATGCACTTGCAGCAGTTAGCATATCAGGCGCTGTAACCAGTTTGGTATTCATGTTTGGAATAGGATTAATAATAAGTGTTTCACCTGTTTTATCAAATAAACTCGGTGCCAAACAATCTGTTAAAAAATTTTTCTACCCGACTATCAGATTTTCGCAAACAGTAGCATTCTTTGCTATGCTCTTGATTATGGCTTGCATACCATTAATGGAACATTTAGGATTCGAAGAAAAATTGATGCCTTACATAAGGACATATACTTTTGTTTTTGCTTTTTCGGCATTTGGCGGATATTTACATGCCGCACTAAAAGAATATTTACAAGCTTATGAAATAGTATTTTTTCCTAATTTTATTGCAATAATTGGTATATTTTTAAATATAGCCGTAAACTGGATTTTCGTTTTCGGCTGGGGATTTATTCCTCCTATGGGAATTTTGGGACTTGCGCTTGCCAGCGTATTTATAAGAACTGCTATGGGGCTAACACTTTTAATTTATTGTTTGATTAAATTCAAATTCCAAAATATTATAGCATCAAAACAATATTTTGGAACTCTTATAAATGTCGGCTTACCTTTATCTGTAGCAATTTGTTTAGAATTTTTAGCGTTTAATTCTATGGCTATTCTTATGGGACGAGTTGACGGTATTTATGCAGCAGCACAAAATATTATTAATGTCATTGCTTCAACTTCATTTATGATACCACTTTCAATATCAAATGCCATTGCAGTTAAGGTAGGATTTGCAAACGGAGCTAAAAATTTGATTGACATAAAAAAATATTCAATCGCCGGAGTATCAGTTTCTGTTGGTTTTATGGCCTGCTGCGGAGTATTTTTTGCTTTATTTCCTGAATTTTTCGCCAAAATATTCACAAATGATAAAAAACTTATTGATATAATTGTACCAATTATGTATATAGTTGCGTTATTTCAATGCTTTGACGGTCTACAATGTTCTCTAAGTGGAGTTTTAAAAGGTTTAAAGAAAACATTTATGGTATCTTTTGCCGATTTTGTAGGTTATGTTCTTATCGGAATTTCACTTGGTTCATTCCTAGCATTCAAAATGAAATTAAATTTGTTTGGATTTTGGATAGGAATAGGGTTTTCATCCGCTTGTGTCGGTTTATTCCTTTTATTAGAGATATTACGTTTGTATAAAAAAATGAAAACGGAATATTCATAACACAGGCGGCGGCTTGTTTAATAAGCCGCCGCCCTTAATAAATAATTTCAAAAAAGAAATTATTTATTTGCACAACCAAAAGCGATTGTGATATGTTCTTTCGGATTTACTGCTGAAATTTTAGCACCCTTAGGATCTACGACATAAGCAATTTCGTCACCGGATGTTTGGAACAATCCCATTGTACCTGACAATGAAGTTCTGGTTACATCAATTGGAGCTTTAACGGTTTCTACAACAGCATCACCTATGCTTCTGCCTGCTGCTTTGAATTGACCTTGTGAAGTTTCACCCAATGCTGTACCTACACCGTTTGATACATTTTCAACGGCATTACCCAAATTAGAAACTAAACCGCCTGCCGTTCTTGCAGTTGTACCAACAAGAGTTCCTGCCCACGTAAATGGGAATGCAAGAGTTCTTGCGATAAAATGCGGATTTTTCTTTTTATTGATTTGCGCTGTAAGAATTTGTTTAGGCAATTCAGCTTTGCAATTACCGTGTTGAATTTCAGTAAATGCAAGTTTTAATGCGCCCTTCTCTTTACATCCGTTTGGACGAATAACCTCTATAACTTTACCGTTTACACGCGAACCGCAAGGGTAAACCTGACCGTTAATTGTTACTTCTTCCAAAGTAGTAGCTGCAAATCTTTGACCCACATGAGCTGACTTAGCATTGATTTCATCTAAAAATTCCAATTTTAATGTAGGAATTTTTACAATTTGTTCATTTTCCAAATAAGCTTGTTTACTGTCATCAATAGGGCAAGCTGCATTTGCGGTTTTTGGATTATTGTCATAACCGCCCGCTACACGAACGTTTTGAAGCATTGAAGCAATATCAGCTCTCGAAGCTGCTTTATCAGGTAAAATCATATCTGAATTTGGTAAATCTGACAATGCACCATTTTCTAATGCTGTTGCAATAGGAATTTGTGACCAGCTTGGAACTCTGCCGCCATCACGATATTTTGATAAAATTTCTTTTGCTTTACATTCGTCAATTGAACAGTTATTTAATCCCTTAGCCATTGCAGTAAGTGCTTCCGCACGAGTTACATGGTTATTTGGCATAAATCTGCCGTTTGGATAACCCTTCATCAATTTTTCATCTACTGCTTTTGCAATCATAGGATTTGCCCAATTACCTGCAGGTACATCAGAGAAAATACACTTAGGTTCAAGTGAACAGTTATCCATATTGAATCCTTTAACAAGCATTGTTGCAAATTCTGCACGAGATACATTTCGATTTGGTTTGAACATTCTGTCAGGGTAGCCGACTACAACGTCATTCATAGCTAATTTGTCAATATCACAAGATGCCCAGTGCTGTTCAGGAACATCAGGGAAATAGTTTAATAAATTAGCAGCTGCTCCGGTCATACCTTTTAAATTTGATTTTAAATCAAAAGGCTCATAAGTTCTTTTTAATGCATCTATTGAACTTTCTGTATGAATATCAATCGGACAGCCTCCGTCAATATATTTTTCATCACCATTAATATTTACACCGTTAATAGTGTCCATATTTGAATTAAGATATGGTAATTCACTTGCTGCACCTGTCATTGAACCATCTGATGTTACTGTTGCACCTGCAAGATTTGGATTTAAATAATTTTCACTTGATGTAATTGAATTTGCTTTTTCACCAACATAATTATTTGTACCGTAAATTGCATTCGGATATCCGTAGATTTGTTTCATATCCGTACGATCAGTAGTCTGTGCGGAAGCACAACTTGCACATGTCGGTTGAGCTTTTTTAGCACAACGTTCATTAATTTCTCCTGATTTCTTACATTTACATTTTGATTTTGCCTTGTGGCATTTGTTGCATTTTTTAGACACTTTTTCACAAGGTGCACTTACATTTGGGGTTTCATTATTGCACGGACAAGCTGCCATTGCTGTATTACTCACCGATGTTGCACCTATACCCAAAGCTATCAAAGCTGCAACTGTTAACTTTTTAAATTTCATTTTTCTAACCTCCTTATTTGGTTGTATTGTTAAATGTGTTTCCTTCGACTTTCTTTAAAATTATGCTCTTTAATTCGTTTTATAACATTGCCAAAAACGGTTATATAGTAGGGCTATTTGAAAATAACTTTTCGGGTAAGCAATATAAAAAATAAAAAGAGTCTTTTATTGAAAAAGACTCATAAGAATAGCTGGAAGTATGAAAAAGATTTAATTATATTTAAATTCCTTTCCATAAATAAAACAATTAGCCAAGTGGATATATTTTAGAATACCAATACAGAAATTAACGCAAAAAGTATCAATGCCAAATTGTAATGTAAAAATGTCGGAATACACGTATCCCAAATATGACTATGCTGTCCATCAGCATTTAAACCGGCAGTAGGACCAAGAGTTGTATCGGACGCAGGAGAACCTGCATCACCCAAAGCTGCTGCTGCTGCCAAAACAGCTACCGTTTGTGCAGGATTAAAATTCAAACTTATACAAACAGGAACAAAAATTACCGCCAAAATCGGTATTGTACCAAATGAAGTGCCAATTCCTATTGTAATAAATAAGCCTGTCAAAAGCATTAGTGCACTTGCTATAAGTTTATTTGCAGGAATTATACTCATAACAGAATTTACAAATGTTTCAATTCCGCCTGTTGATTTCAACACTGCGGCAAAACCTGCCGCAACAAGCATTACGAATGCTATATATCCCATTAAACCTACGCCTTCGTCTATAAGATTGTCCATTTTATGATGTTTTATAGTACCTGTACCAAAAATTATTCCCAAACCTACCAATGCACCCAATGGAAGTGATTTTGTCAGCAGTTGAACAATTAATGTTGCAAATGCTGCAAATAATGTTATGTAGTGTTGTTTAGTTAATTTCGTATTTTCATCTTCTTCAACATTTAATAACTCAACATCATTATATATTCTCGGCTTTCTGTAAGAAATAAAAACCGCAATCAAAAGAGCTATAAACATACCTAAACCAAGTATTATTGTGTATTTCCAAACCTCAGATATTGCAATATTCATACCGTTTTGAACCATATTATCGGCAATTAAGCCTTGAAATATTAAACCAAAACCGGCAGGAATAACAATATACGGCATTTTTAAACCGAACGTGAGGCAGCACGCAACAGCACGCCTATCTATTTTTAAAACATTCATTATGTTTAATAATGGAGGAATTAATATGGGAATAAATGCAATATGTACAGGAATTAAATTTTGTGACATCATTGCAATTATTGTCAAAATAAAAAACAATAAAAATGAATTGTTATTTATCAATTTAGATATTTTTTTTGCAAGGATATCAGCAAGCCCTGTTTGTGTCATAGCTGCTGCAAAAGCACCTAAAAGAACATAACTCAAAGCTGTTTCCGAATTATTGCCCATACCTGAAATAAAGGTGTTCATTATTTCAGTTAAATTCATTTTTGCACAAATTCCGGCAGCTATTGCCGAAATCATTATCGACAACAATACATTAACTTTACACAAACATAATATGCAAAGTAAAATGATTGAAACTAATACCGGATTAAAAAAAATCGTGCTATCCATAAGTCAAGGATAGCACGAATATATTTATAAATCTATAAATTTATTCTCCGCCCGGCTCAAGTTCAAACGGACTGTTTGGCTTAAACTTATTTTTGTATACCTCAACGTGAGACTGGAATACTTCCGGTAACTTTTCAGGCATTTGAGCTTTTGCATATCTTCTCATCATGCCTGTATAAACTATCTCAAAATGTTTAGCCTGTATATATTCACCGATTGCTTCCGGTTTTATTGCATCATTTTCGACCGCTAAAATTTCAACTTCAACAGGAACCTTTTCTGCGTAAGAAAGCAAAATTGCACTGACATATTTTTTGTAATTTGGTGAAATATTTGGCGACATAACGGTCATTACGACGTTATATTTATCTCTGTTTGCCGGATAGAAAAAACCTTCTGATGCATAATGCATACTGTCAGGTGCTTTTGTTGCATTGAAATTAAAATCTTTAAGAGATTCTAAATATAATTGTTTAATCCAGTTTTCTCCACCACCTTCAAATAATCTGCCAAAATACTGCTGTTGTTTTAATTTATATCCGAATTGCTCTGCATACAAATTAAACATTGAACTTTTTGCAGCAGGATTTAGGTTTAAATTATGTCCTAAACATTTCTTTGAAGTTTCAGCAGCACTTTCAAGTATTCTTTTTGCAATGGCTTTGTCAACTCCGGCGTAAGCAAGCGCAAATAACCCTGCATCATCAAACATACTAAAACGACCGCCTACTCCGTCATGAATATATAACTCTTTAATATATTCGTTTTGTTGACCATTTTTATTTCCAATTTTTCCTCTCAAATTCTTTGAATTGGGTGTTTTATCGGTACATATAGCAAAATGACTTTGTGCGGATTTTGCAGCATCTTTTAGCGACATACCTTGTCTTACATAATAATCAACAAGTTTGTCTTCAAATCTTACAAAACTGTCTTTTGTTTCAAAAGTCGTACCCGATTTTGATACTACTAAAAAGTTCAAATCCTGAATTGGCTTATTTATTTCCTTTAAAAAATTATCAAAACTTACAGGGTCTATATCCGAATAAAAATAAACTTTACCCTTGTTTCCGACACCGTTTAAATTAAGCAAAAATTCTGCGGTATGCTTTGAACCGCCGATACCTAAAACTACAAGTGGGCGCTCAGTACTATTTTTTCTTGATTTTAAAGTTTGCGCCTGAGCATAAATTTCATCTAAATGGGATTTAGTACCTTTTTTTGCAAGTTGTTCCGAAGGCAAATCCACCCATTTTAAAAACTCACCAACTTTACCTTTTCGTGAAGAAAAATCACTTATAACTTTATTCATAAGATTTTCGTAGTACTTTTGAATTTCTTCATAATAGTAAATGTTTGTGTGATTATCCTGTTGTATTACAAACATTTGTACCATAGATTGCTTTTGAAGTTCTTTAACTTCATGAATTGTCGGAACATTCTCCGCTTTTGCAATCAAATTTAATTTTTCCATATCAGGATTAATCATCATTGCCAATAATAATTCTGAAATCATAAATTCTCCTTTTTAATTGTAAATAGTTGTATCTTCTAGTAATTTTAATTCAAAAGGGCTATTTGCTGGTATTGAAATACTGCCACCCTCTGAAAATAGAGCAAAGACAGGAGAGCCAATAAAATTAACCCCTACTACTACAACACCGGTAATCAAAGTAAACGGACTGAATATTACCGTTACACTGTCACCTGCAAGTTTTTTGGTCTTTGCCCACATTTTATTATAAAAATTTCTTCCCAGTTTTGTTGAGTTAATAACATTTTTCCAGTAAGTTCTTTTCCCTTTTATATTATTAAAATAAATATTTTTATAGTTTGCTTTTGTAATTTTTGCGTTAATTTCCTGACTTTTGCCATTTATGGTAACATTGTCGACTTTAATAACAATCAATCCACCGTTACCTGCCAACTGAGGAGTATGAGAATCCGTAACTACACCTATAAATCTTGTATTTTCAGGCAGTGAAAAATATCTTGTTTTTAAGGGTTTTGAAAGTCTGAAATAAATCTTTGTACCAACAGACATTTTATCAGAAATACCTGATGTTAATCTGACAGTAAATTTAGTGCCTTTTTTAAGCGTTATTTGCTGATTTTTTGAACTTGGAAGTGTCTTAACCTCTTTCAACGGAGGTGTCGAAAGAACAGGTTTTGAAAAATTCTCATTAGATTTCAACGGAATATCATTTTTTAAATTATCAGGTAAAGGTGGAAGTAAATCATCTTCTATTTTTTTTGTGTTGTATTTTTTTCTGATTTCATCATCAACAGAAGTATCTATATCAAAAGCCGCAATTACAGGCAGATTTAGATACAACATTGATATAAAAAATATAAAAATTTTATTTAAGCATTTCATTAATAGCCTTAGCCGCTCTTTTACCTGCACCCATTGCATTAATTGCCGTTGATTCGCCTGTTGGCGCAACATCACCGCCTGCATATATTCTCGGAATAGACGTTAAACCTGTTTCAGCCTCAATAGTAATATAACCTTTTTTATCCGTAACTATCTCTATACCGTCAGCTTTTGCAGATTTTTGAATAATAGGATTTGGTCCTGTGCCTAATGCAACAATTACGGTATCCACATCAATAATTGTTGATTCACCTGTACCGATAGGTCTTCTTCTTCCGCTTTCATCAGGTTCGCCAAGTTCCATAACTTCAAGTTTTAAACCTGTTACATAACCGTCTTCGCCTAAAATTTCCATAGGTGAATGAAGTAATTTAAATACAACACCTTCTTCTTTTGCGTGTCTTACTTCTTCTTTTCTTGCAGGAAGTTCGGCTTCTGTTCTTCTGTAAACAATAGTTACATCTTCAAAACCGGCTCTTAGAGCAGTTCTTGCAGCGTCCATTGCAACATTTCCCCCGCCTATAATAGCAGCCTTTTTGCCGACTCTTAAAGGTGTTGGATATTTATCATCATTGGCGTGCATTAAGTTTACACGTGTCAAAAATTCATTTGCGGAATATACACCGTTTAAATTTTCGCCTGCAACACCAAGCATTTTTGGCAAACCTGCACCTGAACAGATAAATATAGCGTCATAACCGTCTTCTTCAAGTTGTTTTAATGTAATTGATTTACCAACAATTACATTTTTATTAAACACGACACCCATTTTTTTCAGTGCATCCAGTTCTCTGTCTAAAACAGTTCTAGGTAATCTAAAAGGCGGAATACCATATCTTAAAACACCGCCTAATTCGTGCAAAGCTTCAAATACAGTAACATCATGCCCTGCTTTTCTTAAATCAGCAGCTGCGGTAATTCCTGCACAACCGGAACCAACAATTGCAACCTTTTTACCGCTTGGTTTTATTTCAGTTTCGGCAGCTTTTGTCGCATCACCTACATATCTTTCTAACGCTCCGATTGCAACAGCATCACCTTTCAAACCTAAAACACATTTACCTTCACATTGTCTTTCTTGCGGGCAAACTCGACCGCATACAGATGGCAACATGCTTGATTCTCTAATTATTTCGCCTGCTTTTTCTATGTTCCCTTCTTTAACTTCGTGGATAAAAGCAGGAATATTAATATTTACAGGACATCCTGAAACACATCTTGGATTTTTACAATTCAAACATCTCGAAGCTTCAAGTTTTGCTTGTTCATTCGTTAAATTATCCTCAACAGGTTCAAAATTTGTTTTTCTGACCATCGGGTCTTGTTCGTGTTGTTTTTGTCTTTCTGCTGCCATATTATTTCCCCTCAATTTTTATTTAATTTTAAATCAAAAATTAATGTTGTGCAAATTTTTAACAATAAAAAAGGTGCCTTTCGGCACCTTGATTTTTATAAGAGTGATTATGAATTTAGGAATAAGAATTTTATACGAGTAAAATGGCAGAGCCAGACATAGCAAAAATACGCTCTGCCAAGAGACTCGTTTATATTAATCCGATTACACGGATTTTTTCTGTGAAATTTAAATGTATTAGTTACTAAGATACTAAGGCTCTACGGCACTAAGCATTTAATATTCACTAAATTAAGCTAAACTAAGCGAATGTCTTGAAGGAATCTTCAACGTTCTTCTTACATACAGCTTTAACAGCTTCCATTTCTGTTTGAACAGCATTGTGTTCTGTGTCAAGTTGTTTAAGCTTCAATTCTAATTGTCTGTCTTGTGCTTGAACAATAGAAGTTTGAGCGTTGATATGGTTCATTTCTTGTTCATATAAGTATGATTTATATGTATATTCATTCATTGCGTCGTTATATGCATCGTCATCTGTGATTGTATTCGCAGTTACAGCATAGTCTTCACCTTTATAATTAAAGCTTTGTACACGATTATTACCATCACGGCTTATAGTTACAGGTGTGTAACTATCTTCATGGAATACATCTATATCACTTGCAGTGTAGTAAGTAACATGTTTATCTTCGCCGGCACCCTGTGCAGTAACGATTTCGGAACCTACATAGTATTGGTATATAGGCTTATCTTCTGTTCCTACGTTTGCCACCCATACTGCTTTTGTGCCACCCTCTGATAATTCATCATAAGCATCTTGGTGTATACCATTAGGTGCCACATAACTCAATTCAGCAGTTTTACCTTTATACGTTGTGATAAATTGACCGGACATATCTCCGCCTTTTGCAGATACATCATCCACTGAGTGATATTGAATATTACTTTCTGAACCTGGAGAACCAGCAGCCAAAGTTTCTAATTGTTCTTTTGTATAATACTGATTTGCACCGGCATTATAGTGTAATGTATTTGTTGTAGTACATCCTAATTTATTCCATACTGATAATAACGGTTCAGTACTCGGAACAGAGGTTTGGTTAGTCAATTGTGTAAATTGGGTTCCATTCCAAAATTCGTAGTTGCTACCGTTTTTTCTACATCTTCCAATCATATCTTCGTTTGTATAAACCGGACTTGTTGTTGAAGATGGTGTTACATTAGATACATCTGAACGTTGTTTAGTTGTACATCCAGGGAAACCTATTTCTTTTTGTGTATAATTAAATATTACAGTATACTCCCCAGGAGTAGTTGTTTTCGCAAATTGTGTTACTTTTGCTTCAGTATCATAATTACCCGGAATTTGGAATGAATATTCAACTCTTGTGTAATCCTGAGTATTAGGTGGTACAGGAACCTGCAATGCCAACATTTGGTTGTACAAGTTCGCAGATTCATTAGCCAACTCTGTTCTTTGTTGGTTAATTTGTTGACCGTGATACTCTATATTTGTTCTACGTGCGGTTAGATTTAAAAACCTAGCCTGTGATGCTGCCATGCCCATAATTTTCTCTCCTATGCTATGTCTATCTCTACATCGGCATGTTTAATGATGAATTTAGAAAAAGCAACAAAATCTCATTTATTCGATGTATACAAAACTTAACAATACGTCAAAACTAGCTAATATCTAAATAATTTAATGTGCATATTTTTAATTAAATACTTATTTATCGTGCATTTTTGCAATATTTTTTGCTTCTTTTTTCATGCTAAAATCATTGAAAGGAATATTTAAGGAGTAAGGCATGCATAATACTAAAAAAATTACTGATGATTTATACTTTTTAGGTGCCAGCGACAGACGATTAGCACTTTTTGAAAATGTTTTTCCAATTGAACGTGGAGTTTCTTACAACTCTTATTTATTAAAAGATGAGAAAACAGTATTGCTTGATACAGTTGACAAAGCTGTTCTTGAACAATTTGAAGAAAATCTTGAATATGAGTTAAACGGCAGAAATCTTGATTATATAATTATAAATCACATGGAACCTGACCATGCTGCAACTTTACAGGTTATTTCAAATAAATATCCGAACGCAAAAATTATCACAAATGCAAAAGCAAAAAACATGATGAAACAATATTTTGACTTTGATGTTGAAGGTCGTGTAGAAGTGATAAAAGAAGGCGATACGTTAAGTACCGGTAAACATACATTAACCTTTGTCATGGCGCCAATGGTTCATTGGCCGGAAGCTATGGTAACTTATGATGTTGCAGATAAAATTTTGTTTTCAGCTGATGCTTTCGGCACCTTCGGAGCATTAAACGGTAATATTTTTGCGGATGAACTTAATTTTACGGAAGAATGGCTTGATGACGCAAGAAGATATTATACAAATATCGTTGGAAAATATGGAACACAAGTTCAGGCTTTATTAAAAAAGGCCTCAAACATTGAAATAAAAATGATTTGTCCTTTACATGGCCCTATATGGCGAAACAAAATCGGCTGGTTTGTTGAAAAATACCAAAAATGGAGTACTTGCGAGCCCGAAGAAGAAACTGTTTTAGTTCTTTACGGTTCAATATACGGTCATACCGAAAATGTTGCTGAAATTGTGGCCTCAAAACTTGCTGACAAAGGTATTAAAAATATCAAAATGTATGATGTTTCTAAAACTCATTTTTCAGTAATTGTTGCAGAAGCGTTCAGATGTTCTCATCTTGTAATTGCATCTGCTACTTATAATGCAGGTATTTTCTGCAATATGGAGACAATTTTAACAGATCTAAAAGCACATAATCTTAAAAACAGAAAGGTTGCTATTATTGAAAACGGCACTTGGGCTCCTACTGCTGGCGGTTTGATTAAGAATATGCTTGCGGATATGAAAGATATTGAATTTATTGAACCAATGGTTACAATTAAATCTTCAATGAAATCCGAGCAAATGGAAACCCTTGATACTCTTGTTGAAAATATTGCTAACAGTATAGTTATCAGACCTGCTGTTACAAATCCAATGTTTAATATCAGTTATGGTTTATATGTTTTAACTTCTAAAACAGAAAAAGACAACGGATGTATCATCAATACCGTAAATCAGATTACTGACAATCCAAGACGTATATCAATTGCAGTAAACAAAAATAATTACACTTGCAAAATGATTGAAGAATCAGGAGTATTCAATGTTTCGGTATTAACAGAAGAAACACCGTTCTCCGTATTTAAACAATTTGGTTTTGCTTCCGGAAAAGATACCGACAAATTTGCAGATTGCAATTTTGTTGACAGATGTGATAACGGAGTATTATCTTTGAATAAATATACAAATACGGTAATTTGCGCAAAAGTTATCGATAAAAAAGATTACGGAACACACATTGAATTTACGGCAGATGTTGAAGATGCAAAAATAGTTTCCGATGTACCGTCAGTAACTTATACTTACTACCTAAATAATATAAAACCTGTTGTAAGACCTGATAAGAAAAAAGAAGGCTGGGTATGTAAAATCTGCGGTTATGTTTACGAAGGGAAAGATATACCAAAAGATTTTATTTGTCCTTTGTGTAAACATGGTGTTGAAGATTTTGAGCCTTTAAAATAGGAGAAAAAAGATGAAAGTTTTATTAATAAACGGCAGTGCCAATGTTAGAGGATGTACATATACTGCACTTGCAGAAGTTGAAAAATCACTAAATAATAACGGAATTGAAACAGAAATAATATCACTCGGCAACAAACCCATAAGAGATTGCATGGGTTGTAAGGTTTGCCGTTCAAATGGCGGGAAATGCGTATTTGAAGATGATATGATAAACGAAATTGTTGAAAAAGCTAAAAACGCTGACGGATTTGTATTCGGTTCACCTATTTATTATGCGCATTCATCAGGAAGATTACTTTCCGCAATGGACAGAATGTTTTATTCCGGAAGTTCAGCTTTTAAATATAAACCGGCAGCAGCAGTAGTTTCGGCAAGACGTGCAGGGACAACGGCAGGGTTAGAGCAAATTATGAAACATTTTACTATAAATTGCATGCCTGTTGTATCTTCAAACTATTGGAATATGGTACACGGTAACACGCCTGAAGAAGTTATGCAAGATAAAGAAGGTCTGCAAATAATGAGAGTTCTTGGTCAAAATATGGCATGGCTATTAAAATGTATTGAAAATGGCAAAAAATCGGGAATTGATATTCCTCAAACAGAGGAAAAAATACATACAAATTTTGTAAGATAAATTATGGCTAATCAAAAAACTTTAATTTTAATAGACGGACACGCACTTGCATTCAGAGAATATTACGCGTTGGAAAGAACCGGCATGAAGACCTCTGACGGCACTCAAACTTGGGCTGTCTACGGATTTTTTAAAGCAATTTTTGATTTATTAAAAAACGAGAAAATAAAACCTGATTCAATAGCAGTAGCATTTGATGTCGGCAGACAAACTTTTCGTGTTGAAAAATATGATGAATATAAAGCAAATCGTGAAGCTATGCCCGATTCTTTGCGTTCACAATTGAGTTTAATCGTTGATGGTCTGCAGTCTTTTGATATTCCGATTTACACAAAAGAGGGATTTGAAGCCGATGATGTTATCGGAACAATTACAGCTAAGGCCTCTGCTCTCGGACATAAAACATATATTCTTACAGGAGATCAAGATTCATTCCAGCTTATAGACAGAGATGGTTTGACAAAAGTCTTAATTCCGTCAAAGGGCGTCTTAACAACTTATGACTGGAATAAAGTTCATGAAAAACTTGGAGTTTGGCCTAATCAAATCATTGATTACAAAGGTTTAAGAGGAGATACATCTGATAATATTCCCGGTGTTAAAGGTATTGGCGAAAAAACTGCTCAAAAACTTCTGACTAGATACTCCTGTCTTGAAGATGTGCTTAATGATGTTGACAATATTCCGGAAAATGCTGTAAGAACGAAACTTAAAGATGGCATTGACAGCGCAAAATTAAGTAAATATCTTGCAACTATTGTAAGAGATGTAGATATTGATTTCGATTTTAATGAAACAAAAGTTTCAATGCCTAAAATTGAAAACGTTATGGCCTTTTTCAAAAAATTGCAGTTTTACAGTTTCGTTAAAAATATTGATAATATTCTATGTCTTTTTGACAAAAACTGTGAACCAACTTCAAAAAAAGAAGAACCTATCGTTCAATTTAAAGAAGAAAATCAAATGCAGTTAGGTTTGTTTACGACAGAAGCCAAAAAAGTAATTGAAACAAAAACTTATGAAAAGAAAATCGTAGAAACAAAAGAAGATTTATCAAATCTAATAAGTATTTTGAACAAAAGCAAATATATTTCATTTGATTTTGCCTCAAAAATAAACAATGCCTCAGATATAAAAACTTTTGGTGTATCTTTTTGCCCTCAAAGCGAAGAACTCATATCATTTTATGTAGAAAACAAAGATAATAATTTTAATTTGTTTAAAGAAATATTTGAAAACAACAATATAAAAAAATGTGTTTATAATGCAAAAAATTGCATAAATATACTAAAAGCATTTGATATAGAGCTTAAAGGCATTGATTTTGACGTATTTTTAGCAAGCTACATAAAAAATCCGAGCAGAATACACGACCTTTCTGCACAAGCATTCGATTATATAAACCATATCTCTATTGAGCTTGAAGCAGATAAAAAAACAAAATTATCCGAAATGGAAACCCTAAACTGGTCTGATTATACGATGGATAATGCTTTTTCAATAAATCAGCTTACTGAATATTGGAAAAATGAATTAACCGCATCCGAGATAAAAATTCACGATGAAATAGAACTTCCGCTATCAAAAGTTCTTGCACAAATGGAATATGAAGGTGTCGCGATAGATATTGATTATATGAGCGAATTATCAGAATATATGACAACAAAAATGCAAGAATTTGAAGAAAAGATTTTTGCGATTTCAGGAGAAAAATTTAATATTAACTCACCTAAACAAGTCGGAGAGATTTTATATAATAAATTAAATATTCAATTAAAGAAAAAACGCGGTAAAGCAACAATGTCAACAAGTGTTGAAGTTTTGGAAGCCTTAGCCGAAGAACACGAAATTTGCCGCTATTTAATTGATTACAGAAAATATGCAAAACTAAAATCCACATATACAGACGCTTTACCGTTAATGGTAAGCCTAAAAGATTCAAGAATACATACGACTTATAATCAAGCCGCAACAGTTACCGGCAGACTTTCATCATCTAATCCGAACTTACAAAATATTCCTATCCGAACAGAAGAAGGCAACAAATTGAGAAAAGCATTTGTAGCAGAAAAAGAAGGAAATTATATTTTATCTTCGGATTATTCACAAATTGAATTACGTCTGCTTGCACATATTTCAGGAGATGAAAATTTAATTAATGCATTTAATTCAGGTGTTGATGTACACAGTTTAACAGCTTCAAAAGTTTTTGGTGTACCGGTTGAAGATGTTACCAAAGATATGCGATATAAGTCAAAAGCGGTAAATTTTGGAATTATATATGGTCAAACCAAATATGGTCTTGCAAAGGCAATTAAAATAACTGTACAAGAAGCTGAAACATTTATCAATAAATATTTTGCCACATACCCAAGAGTAAAAACATATATGACAAATATTGTTCATCAAGCATACCTTAACGGTTATGTTGAAACAATTTTCGGAAGAAGGCGTTATCTTGAAAATGAACTTTCAAATTCAAACAGAATGGTAAAAGAATTTGCGGAACGTGCAGCCATAAATCATCCAATGCAGGGAACTGCGGCAGATTTAATCAAAATGGCTATGATTAACGTTGATAAAAAATTTAAAGAAAGCAGCCTAAAATCAAAAATGGTTATGCAAGTTCACGACGAATTAGTTTTTGAAGTTGAAAAAGAAGAATTGGAACAGGTAAAAGAAATAGTTACGGGTGAAATGCAAAATGTCGTAGCATTAAAAGTTCCGCTGCCCGTAGATGTAAATTGGGGTGAATCATGGAAAGAAAATTAATATTTTTATTCTCAACATTTTTATTAAGCACAAGCGTTTTTGCAGAAACAAATTATGTAGTAAAACCGGTATCTTCCGGTTCAGATGCAGTCCAAACTATTCAGGTAAAAAAAGAAACTACAACGCCTGCAAATGTATCTCCAACAGTTCCTCAGGTTATTTCTTTTGAAAAATGCACAAAAAAATATGAGCTCCCTGTTGAAGATTTATATTATTTAACACTTGCAAGTATCAATGCAAACAAATTCACAATCGACGAAATTCAATCTAAAACAGGATACATCTTATTTACGGCGGCAAACAGACAATTTTTGGCATCAGTAAACAGAGTAGATCCAAAATCCGCTATTTTGAAAATAGTGCCCGCTGATAATAATTACTACTTTCCGATTGGAATATTAACCAATATTTATAAATATGTAGATATAAACACAACAACAAAAATAGAAGAATTAAACAATTAATTATTATGCCTTTGCTCATCTAATTTAATAAAATTGCATATTTCTTCAAGACGTTTATCTTCCATTGCATCAATCAATTCTGTTATGTCTTTTATTTTACCTAGTGCAAAACCTGTTTCTGCAAGTAAAACACAGTCGTTACAGAGTCTGTATTCACCATATTGAATAGATCCGGCATAAGATTTTGTTTGACCGCAGCAAGAACAATCAAAATATTCCTCTTCAAGTTCCGGACGTTCTTCAAGGTCGTCTAAACGCATTTGTTCAACAACTTTTTGCATTTCTTCAATTATTTCTTCATTACTTTTCATTTATTAATTCTTTCATTTCTTTTATTGAGCTATCAAGGCCATTATATACCGCTTTTGCTGTTATGCTATGACCTATCGTCATTTCTGAAATACCGTGTATCTCCGTTAATTTTGAAACATTTTGATAGTTTATACCTTTACATAATGAAACTTTCATTCCCATTGTATTTGCAAGAATTGAACTTTCTTTTAAAGCTGTATATTCTTTTTCATATTCACCTAATTTAAACGCTTCAACATATTTTAAAGTATTCAGTTCTACATAATGCATTCCTGCTTTGTATGCTGAATTAACCTGATCAATTTCAGGTTCTATAAATACACTTGCAACAATTCCTTCGTACATTAAAGGCACCATAAAATCATTTAATTCTGACTGATATTTTAAAGCATTAAAGCCCTTTGTTGGTGAAGGTTCCTTTGTCTGAGGTACTATACAGACAGTATCAGGTTTACAATCAAGTGCAAGATTTTTATTTTCTTCTGACATAGACATTTTTAAAATAAAACGAGTTCTTAAATGTTGTCTTATATATTTAACATCATAAAAAGATATTCCCGAGTTTCCGTCAGCAACGTGAACAACAATACCATCCGCTCCTGAATGTTCACAATAACGTGCAAATTTTAATATGTCGGGTTCTCCCCCGCCAATTGAATTTCTTAAATTTGCTAAATAATTTATGTTAATATCTAAAAGCATATTATCACCTGTTATTTATCTGTAAAAGTGCCGTATATGACGGTAAAATTGTAATTTTTTCAGTTTTATCGACGGATGAAGAAATTTCATCTATTGCTTTAAATAAGTCCGGTATAACCCTGATTTTGTCTTTCGGAACTCCTGCATATTTAAGCCTCAATGCCATATCCTGAGCTCTTATACCTGATGTTATAATTGTTTTTTGTGTGTTCTTTAATAACTCAAATTCTGCATCCCAAAGCCAAGAAACATCTCTTCCATCTGCAAAATTATCATTTATCGCTATTAATATATTAGAACTTAAATCAACAGTTTTCAAGACCTCACTTGCACCGGCAGGATTTTTAATTAATTGTATAATTGTTTTGTGCCCGTTAAGTTCGGTTTTTTCAGCACGTCCAAACATAGCTTTATAGGTTTTTAAGGCATTTTGTATTTCTTCCTGTGAATAACCTGTTTCCAATGCTGTTGTAATTGCTGCAAGAACATTGTAAGCATTGTATAAACCTATAATATCAATGTTATAAGTTGTTGTTTCATTATTATGAGTAACACTTAATTCAATATAATCATCATATATTTTTGCATTACCGATGTAATTACAATCAGGTCTATGGTAACCGCAATTGCAATAATAATGACCTTGTTGAGCATAAAAACGTTTGGAGTACTCTAACGGTTTTCCGCAAATACAATTAAACATTTCAACAGGAGCATTTGAAACAGTCCTTACTCTTGCAAATTCTATATTTTCGAAACCGTAATATATTTTTTTATTATTTTTACCCATATTTGCAACAAGCGGATCATCCGCATTTAAAATTAAAACTAAATCTTTATTTTTATCAATGGCAGATTGAATTTTTTTTGCAGTCGTATCAAGTTCTCCATATCTATCAAGCTGATCTCTGAACAAGTTTGTTACTACAAGATAATCCAGAGTCATATAATCGTATAATTTTGACAAATATGCTTCATCAGATTCCAAAACACAATTATCAAAGCGTTTTGTTGGCAAGATAGTTTTTGCAAAAACATTTGCAATACCAGTAAGCATATTTGCACCCTGAGCATTATGAATTACATTCTTACCGTTTTCTTCAAGTATCTGTGCAATTAAACCTGCCGTTGTAGTTTTACCGTTTGTTCCGGTGACACTATATTTTTTGCCTGTAATATATTTTGAACAATAACGTAAAAAGCCCGGATTAAATTTTAAGGTAAACAATCCGACGAAAGAAGTACCTCCCGATTTGCCTATAAGTTTAATTAAAAAACCTATTATCCTTGCCAAAATTATTGATATGTAAAATTTAAGTCTTTCCATAAAATTGTTCTTTTTGGTATTTGTTTTTTTTTGATTTTCTTGTATAATCTGATAATAATACAAAATAAGAATTTAAGAAATGGTTTATTTATTTGCAATATTTTTTATACTTGAATTTATAGTCATATCAATGCTTTGTTATGTAATATACGTATTTGATAAAAAAGTTATTGCATTATCAGAAAAATTTAAGGTAAATAGACATACATTAAAATTTCAATTACGCGGACTTTATGACAACGCAAATAAATTTAAATTACAGGTTAAATGTCAAAAAAGAGCACTAGAAGAACAAAGAAGAAGATTTTTCAGAAAATTAATAAGGGGAATATTAATTTCAATAATATTATTTTTCTTTAAAGAAACCAAATTTAAGAAAAAAATATTGTTTGTTGAATTACTATTAATACTATACGATACACTAAGGGCGGATTGCAGAATTTGAGATTGTATGTTTATATTTACATGTTAAAATTAATAGTAAGCGAAAGTCGAGGTTTAAAATGTGCAAAGAAAATGATTCATTATGTTTTGGAATAGGTATTATAGCAGGCGTAGTCGGCGGTGTTGTCGCAGGTATTTTATTAGCTCCTAAAAAAGGGGAAGAATCTTGCAATGATATAAAATGTGCAATAGAAAATCTTGTTGAAACACAAGCTCCAAGAGTACAACATGCAAAAAAACAAGCACTTGAAGCAATAGATTTAGTAAAATATAAAGTTGAAAAACAAATAAAGAAAATTAAAAATGCTGTACAGTCAGAAAAAATGGAAAAAGCAAAACAGCTTGAAGATGCAAATTCAGAGTACGATATAAATCAATAAGGGAAAAAAATTATGGAAACATCTCAAATACTTTTAAATAACGGTTTAGCATTTCTAGCAATATCAACAGGCGTAATGTTTGTTGTTGTTGGAGGATTTTTGATAAAATTAATTATTGATATGTCAAAATTAGCAAGAAATGTAGACGAAACAACAACAGTAGTAAGAAATGAATTAAGACCGACATTAAGAGAAGTAAATGAATCTTTACACACTTTGAATGATTTTATGAAATCTACGGATAAAGGCATTGATAAAATGAGAGATGCAATGGAAAATGTTTTTGGCATAAGCTCAGCAACATTTTCTAAATTAAAATTTTTATCAGGTTCACTTGCAAAAGGTTTATATAAAGGTTTTTCAACAGTAGTAAAGATGTTTCAAAAATAAAAACAGCCCAAACGGGTAATGTTAAAATATAGTAATACGCTAGAATATAAGTAGTAAAGGAGATATTAATTATGTCAGCAGGAAAATTTTTGGTAGGTTTCGCAGTAGGAGCAGCAATTGGTGCCATAACAGGTATTTTATTAGCTCCAAAATCAGGCGAAGAAACAAGAGAAATGTTATCAGATACAGCTAAGGATATTATGGATAAAACTGATGCAAAAGTAAAAGATATCCAAGATAAGGCTGAAGCTGTGGTATCTGAATTACAAAAAAAGGGTGATGAAATTGTAGGTAATATTCAATCTTTTATCAACGAAAAAAAAGAGATGTTTAATAAACCCGCAGAAAATTAATTTTTAAAATAAAAAAGCGGTCAAGGTTTTCACCTTGACCGCTTTTTTATTGAACAACTATACGGAAGCACCCCCGTCAGTCATTTTTTTCATCGCTTTTTTACTGCCTTCACTTTGTTTTGCAATTTCTGCCACAAAATTTATAGCATCAACATCTCTTGCAATAGCCTCTTTCAACGCTATAATATCATCTACTTCAAGATTATTCAGATTTAGATAACTATTTTCATCAATATATTTTCTGAAATTTTCCTGAGTTGATTCATCAAACCCTGGCATATCAAACTTCATTGAATACCATTTATAAAATTGATGAATCATTGCATATTTATCAACTTCACCTTCATCAAGAAGAAACATTGGTTTTGTTTTAAAACTGAACTTTTTGAACAATTTCAAATTAAGAATAAAAGCTTTCAAACCTTTTAATTCACGTATATAACCTTGTTCTTCTCTTATTATATCAAGGACTTTACTTGCGTTTGGATGTCTTATAACAGGAGTGCCGTTACGTTCAATATAAAGCATCATTTTTTCAGGCATATTCTCAAAACTTTTTAAGATAACCGATAAATTATTCTCTATTTGAGCTTTGTTTTCTTCGGTTTTTACAGTTAAATTAAGAGAACATCCGTTATTCAATACGGTTTTTGAAGAAGAACTTACATTCTTAGATAAATTTTTCTTCTTCTTTTTTGCGAATTTTTCCTGTAATGCCAAAATGATATATACTGCTTTTTTTAAAATTTTATCCATATTAATCCGTTTATTTTATAAGTTGAAATTTTCTGTTTATAAGTTCATTTTTATCTTTGATAAAATCAAGATTGTTGTTGAACATTTTAACATTTTTATCATACCTTTTTAAATTCAACAAAGCAAACAACTCTGATGGAATATTTAAAAGCGTTAATTTCGTTGACTCAGAGAAATTTTTAACAAATGTAAAAAAGTCCTCCGTAACGCTTTCAACCTCTTTTAAATCAAGAGCTATCGGTTTTTCATCCAAACCGCTTTTGCTTAATAGGATTGCTAAATTTGCCAAAGAATTAAAATTTAATTCCTTAGATTTCACACTAATCACGCATTTGTTTTCTTTTTTTTCAGTCATATTTTCACCTCTTTCATCTACATTTTATAAATATTAAATTCAAATGTGAATTATAATAAAAGGTGAAAAATCTACAACTAAAGTTTGAATTATTCTGGAATTGAGAAAGTTATTTTTGTTCCTTTTTTAGGTTTACTTTCTATATTGATATTACCATTATGAGCTTCAATTATAAGTTTCGTTATATATAATCCCAAGCCGGTACCTGCTGATTTTTGATTATTAGACAGTCTAACGTACTTTTCAAAAACGTTATCAAGCTCCTTCATTTTAATTCCGCAGCCATAATCCTGTATTTGAAAGTAAATTTTATTATCTATTTTTTTTAAAACTACATCTATTACTGAGTTTTTGTCTGAATACTTACTCGCATTTGATATAAGATTATTTATAACTCGTGTAAGTTCCAAAACATCAACATTAGCGGATATATCTTTTTGAGAGCAATAAAATTTTAATTTTTGATTTTTTTCATTCAAAATATATTTTGTTTCTTCAATACAATCTTTAACAAGTTTTTTTACAGAAACTTTCTCTTTGTTTAAGGTTAAATTACCATTGTCTGCCCTAAATTTACAAAGAGCATTTTCAGTTAATCTTTTCATATATTTTGAAGAATTTAACAAATCGGTAAGTAATTCTTTTTGAAAATCATTTAAATTATCCGAACTGTTTTTTAAAAGCATTTCAAGTGCAAAAATACCTGAATTTATCGGAGTTTTTAAATCGTGAGTAAACATCGCAATAAAAGTATCTTTTGCAATAGGAGTAATAGTATTCTGCATACCTGAATATTACAATTTTTTATTAATAACTTTAATTACCCAATTGTATAGTCATCAGGCTATTCTTTTACCGCACCGGATAGTAAATCGGATAAGAAATATTTTTTACCCAGTAAAAAAATTATAATAACCGGAACCGTACAAACAACAGAACAGGCAAGCAAATCCCCCCATAATGTTATTTCTCTGAAACTTCCTTTAAATATAGCCAACCCGACAGGCAGAGTTCTCATTGATTCAGAATTGGTTATAATTAACGGCCACATAAAACTGTTCCAAGTAGTAACAAAAGTAAAAATAGTTAATGTGACAACCGCAGGTAAAGCAAGAGGAAATGCTATTTTAAAGAATGTCTGAAAAATATTGCATCCGTCAATTCTTGCAGATTCTTCCAAATCCTTAGGTAAAGACAAAAAATACTGGCGCATCAAAAATACACCAAAACCACCAAATAAACCCGGCAAAATTAAAGCTGAATATGTATCAACAAGGTGCAGCTCTCTCATCAAAAAGAATAACGGAATAATGTTTACCTGAGGCGGAACCATCATTGTTATTAAAATTACCAAAAACCAAAATTCTTTATGCTTGAAATTAAGTCTTGCAAAAGAATAACCTGCAAGAGAAGATATTAAGACCTGTCCAATAGTTGTTAAAATCGCAACAATCATGCTATTTACAAAGTATCTCGTAATTGGGATTTCACCAAAAACGTGCTTAAAATTTTCCACGGTTAAATTTGTGTGAAAAAATACTCCGACATTTTTAAAAATTTCATCTTCCTGAGTAAAGGCAAGATTAAGCATTGCAAAAAAAGGAAATAACATACTTAAAGCAATGAAAACAAGAATTATATATCCAAATATTAATATACATTTTTTCATAAAAATATTTTACAAAATTTTTTACTGAAAGTCTTATTGTAAAGTCAATAGCGTTTATTTTGTAACAATAGTTTAAACATTAAAAATTTATTGGATTAAAAGTTATTTTTGGTATATACTGTTACTAAACTAGGATAGATAGCAAATATCGTTTGAATATACCGAAATAAATAGCTCAAGCGAAAAGAAGAAGATTAGGGTTTAAGTTTTGAAAGTACTTAAATTCATATATAGTATGTTGTTTTTATTTATTATGCTTGTTGTATCAGCGACAAGTGTATTTGCCATTGAGGAAACACACAAAACAGCATTAAAAAGTCCTATTATAACAGTTGATGATGATGCAAAAATGTACATCAAAGATATTGAAATTACAGGAGCAAACGTAGTAAAACCTGAATATATTTTGGAAAAAATGCAGCTTCATTCAGGAGACGCTTATAATAGAGATTTACTGCAAACAGATTTAAAACGCATTTACCAAACAGGTTTCTTTTCCGATAAATTAAAAGCTATCCCGATAAAAAACCCCGATAACACGATTACCCTGAAAGTTATTGTTGAAGAAAATATTCCAATGACAGATTTTACAATTGAAGGAAATACTGTTGTTTCAAAAGAAGAAATTCTATCCTATTTATTACCCCTAAAAGGCAAGCCCCAAAACGTTATTCAAATTAATGAAGCAATAGAAGGTATTCAAAATTGTTATGCTGAAAAAGGATATATTCTTGCAAGAATAAGCGAATTTTATGATGATCCTGACGGTGTTGTAAACTTGAGGATGTCCGAAGGTATTATCAATAAAATAGAAATAACAGGTAATGAAAAAACTAAGGATTATGTTATAGAACGTAATATTCTGACACAACCCGGAATGATATACAACGAAAATCTTTTAAAAGCAGATTTGGTAAGATTATATGCAACACAAGCCTTTAAAGACGTAACTCGTGATATTGAACCATCATTAGAAAATCCTGAGACTTATGATATTACGATAGAAGTAAAAGAACAGCATTCTGCAACTATTTCATTAGGTGCAGGTTTGGATTCTGCAACAGGTTTCTTTGGTTCCGCAGGTATTACAGACAATAATTTCTTAGGAAAAGGTCAGAGAATAGGTATCAACTTTTTAGCCGGTTCCGGTGTTGTAATGAGTGATGCTTCTGTTCTTGATCACGCAAATTTACAAGCGGAAATCAATTTCTTTGAACCCTACTTTTTAAATGCTGATAATTCATTATCAGCAAAACTCTTCTTCAGAGATTTTGGTTCATACCAAGTACCGCTGGCAATAGAACAAAGATTTGGCGGAGAAATTACAGTATCTCATAAAGTAAAAGAAAATGAAAATCTTGTTTCTACGTTCACTATTGGTGCAGAAAATATAAATGTAAAAGAAGGTAATTATAGACAGCTAAGAAATTTAGCAATGGCTAAAATACCTATGCTTAATGATGCTCAGTTTAGAAAGTGGCGTAAAGAACAGTTGGAAGGTGGTTTCTTTGTTCAATTAGCACCAGGTTTAGTGTATGACACAAGAGACTCATTAGTTAATACAAGAGATGGCGTTATTGCTAATGTTAAATTTTCTGAAAACATCTCATTATCAGGTTTAAACAAGACTCATGGCAAGTTAGAAGGTTCAATTAAAAAGTACTTTCCTGTAATGAAAAAATCATCATTTAGTTTAATGGCAAAAGCCGGCGGTATCATTCACGGAGCGGATGACGCACCTGCCGTAATGCAGTACAGGTTAGGCGGTCCATATACAATAAGAGGATACAAAGTTGGTTCTGTCGGAACCGGCGCAGGTTTTGTAATGGGTTCTGCCGAATTGAATACTCCTGTTCTGTTTTTAGACAGAATAAAGAAAGTGCCATTCTTTGATAACTTGAAGTTATCTTTCTTTGTTGATGCAGGTAAAGTATTACATCCGAACGATATGACAAATTACTTATATAACAGACCGGGTCAAGCAATTACCGCCGGTATTGGTTTAAAACTTTACATACCCGGACTCGGACCGATGTCAATCGACTATGGTATTCCTCTTACAAACCCTATGGGAGCAACCAACAGACACGGTTACTTCACGTTTGGTGTAGGAGATATGATGTATTAATATAAAAGGAGAAATAAAATGAAATTAAAATTTAAAATTATTACATTGGTTATTGCAATTGCAGCAACAATAAGTTCAAAAGTTTACGCTGAAGGTGTCGGATTTATTGATTATAAAAAAGTTCAAGATAATTTTGCTTTTGCAAAAGCTGCTGCAAAAGAAGTTGACAATAAAGGACTTGAATTACAACAATTCTTAGTTGATAAGGAAAAGCAATATAAATCATTAGAAACACCGTTAAAAAAGCAAAATTTTGAAGAAAAAACAAAAAAAGAATTTGAAGCTAAACAATCAGCTTACTTAACATTTAAATTAAAAAAAGAAGAAGAAGTGTATAATAAAATACAAGCCGCTACAAAACAAGTTCTTATAGAACAAAAATTAGATGCGATTTTTGATTACAGAGTAATTTTTGTAGGCGGATTGGATGTAACAGACTTAGTTATATCAAAATTAAAAACAGGAAAATAGAACAAATAAATATAGTTAACGAAGGTGAAATTATGGCAAATAAAAATTCAAAATTACAATATGTTATTAAAACTGTTCCAAGCGAAAACACACTGCCATTACAGAATTTACTTAACGAAATGGCAGAAGACGGCTGGGATTTATACAGTATGAACGAAGTTGAAACAGATGACGGATTTCAGTTTAATTGTATATTTGTAAAAGAAGCAGACAAAGAAAACTCTTTTGATGATGTTGTAAACATTACAGCATTTAAAAGTCAAATGGAGAAAATGCTTTCTGCAAAGCTGTCACCTTACGAAACCTGCCGTGATATTCAAGCAAAAATAAGAGAGCAAAAGAAAAAAATTTCTAAAATAAAAGGGCAATTAGAAAAAGAAGAAGCTGGAACTCAACAAAGAAAAACTCTTAATGATAAAATGTCTGCGGGTATAAAAGAATTAGAAAATTTACAACAAAACCTCATTAAAGCAATTTCGCCTGATGCGATGTTTTCAACATTACAACTTGAAAAATTTTCTATTCATTTAAGTGAACAAATTTTAGAATTCGTATCACCTGATAATGAATCAGATTTGTTGAGTGAAACAGTTAAAACAAGACAAAAACTGGCAGACGATTTAGGATACATCATTCCAAAAATTATATTCAGAGATGATGAAATGCTTGCGCCTTATGAATTTTCTATTAATGTAAGAGGTTTAAGTGTTTTGAATTCGTTTGTATATCCTGAACACGTAATGTATTTTCAGGATGATATAAATTACAAAGGCAAAAAGAAAGATTGTCATACTGACGTAGACGTAATTACAGGCAAGAAGACCGTATGGATGCCTGAATCAAAGACCAAAGATTTTTGGGTAAAAGGTTTAACTCCGTCAGAATATATTGCAAGAGCGGTTGAATTTGTTGCAATAAAATATATTGACGACTTACTTGATTATGATGATGTAAATAAATATGTTGATATTGTTTCGGAACAAAATTCTTATCTTGTTGATAACATAATTCCTGATTTTATTTCAATAGCAGAATTAAGATATATATTAGTAAATTTAATAAGAGAACGTGTATCAATAAAAGACATTGTTTATGTATTTGAAAAGATAAATGATTTTTCGGATGAAGCAAGTAAAGAAGCCTTGCTTGATAAGATAAGATTTTCTTTATCAAGATACATATGCAGCAGATATGCAAATATTGACAGTGTTGTTCAAGGAATTGAATTTAAAGAAAAAACTCTTGCTGATTTATTTGGTGAAACCGATGATGAAGATAATATAATAAGAGTTGACGGAGATAAAGTAGAAACTGTTGCATTAAAACTATTAAAATTTGCAAAAGATAACGAATTGGACAATATAGTTGTAGTTGTACCTATTGAAGTACGTCATATGGCATTTATTGTTTTATCTCAGTATATAAATACTTTAACCGTACTTGCACAGGAAGAAGTAACAAACTACTATGATTTTGAAATAATAGGTGAAGTATAAATTTGCCAAAAAATTTAATTTTTGTCCGCAGATTTTTGTAGGTCTGGGTTCACTTGTATGCCCTTGCTTTGTAAAATAAGCCCTCGCAATAAACGGCAGCGCTCAAATCAAAAAAAAAATTCAACATTTTTGTTATTGATGTTCGACTCTCACTTCGTTCGTGCCTCTGCTCGGGCTAAAAAAAAAAGTTTGCCAACTTATTGGCAAACATTAAATAAACACGAGGATATTAAGAGAGAGAGTATAAATCTTGGTTTTCGGACAAGCATATAAACTCATGCCTGTTCCGTTATTTTATTGTTCCTTTTCTTTTCTATGTTTCTCTTGTTCTTTGTTCCTTACTCCTATATAAAGTATTTTTTAATTTAAAAATTGCCTTTTCAATATTTATGCCTATTTCAACTATTCGGGCATGACTTTTTAAAAATTTTGTTCTATTATTATTAGGAGGAGTACAAATTTTAGTCATGTCAGTTTATTTCTTTTACGGTGATGAAGATTATAATATAGAACAAGCTATTGACAAGTTAAAGCAAGGACTTGATAAGAATTTTCTGGCTATGAGCTATAAAACTCTTGATAATCCGTCCTTTGTTGATTTAATGGATGCAATTCGTGCTCAAGGTATGATGTTTGGCAAAATGCTTACCGTTATTAACTGCAAAAACTATTTCGGAAAACCTTCAAGTGCAAAGGAAAATACTGAAACAGAAGAAGAAATAGATGAAGGTAATGACAAAAATTCGTTGGATGATAAACAACTAAAAGAACTTGAAGAAGCTCTGGAGAGCATTCCTGAAAATTCTGACATTGTTTTTACAGTTCTTATGCCTCGTAATGAAAACAAAAAAGTTGATTCACGCAAAAAACTTTTCAAAATTCTTTCTAAATATAATTCACAAGAATTTCCAACCTTCAAAATGAACTATTACGGCAAACAAGACCTTGGAAAATGGATTAAAAAAACTGCAAAAGACAAAGGTATTAATATTAGCGACGAAGTAGCAGATATTCTTATCGAACAAATAGGAAATAATTTGCGTGAAATTAATACGGAGTTAGAAAAACTTAAACTAATTGCTTATCCTGAAAAAAACATAACAGTTGATATGGTGTACGAAATTTGTATATCTAACGAGGATTTATTCAACTTTACCGAACTTATTATGTCGCAGAACTACGATAAAGCATTAGTTGAATATCAAAAGTTACTTGATAAAAATCACGTGCTTAAAATCACCTCTGCAATGCAAACAATTTTAAGAAAAAGAATTCTGTTGAAATTAAATGCCGGCAAACCAATAAATGAAATCATGAAGATTACCGGTATGTCTGACAAACAAGTTAATGCTATATTAAAAATTGCTAATAAACAATCACTCAAAAAGCTTGTAAATTTAAAGAAAAATTTAACGGAAGCTGAATACAAAATTAAATCAGGTACAGCAATTAATCCTGAAGATGAGGTGCAAAATGCTCTTATCAGATAAATATCCATTTTTGATTAATTACTTTGAAAACGGAATTAAAAATCCGAATAAATCTATTGCTCACAGTATTCTTTTTTATGGTAATGATTTAGATGCTCAATATCAATTAGCACTTTATATTTCAAGACTTTTAAACTGCAAAAAAGATAAAAATTATGACTGCAACTGTCTTGACTGTAGCTGGATTATGAACGGAGAGCATCCTGCGGTATTAACGATTACTCGAAAAGATAATAAACCGGATGACGATGAGTCAAAAACCGTTATATCCTTAAAACAGGCTAACCAAGTTAAGCAATCTTTACTCAATTCATCCGATTTTCACAGAGTTTTTATTTTTTGTGACAGAGATGAAAATAATGACATTACAGGATTAAATCAGTTAAACTTTCAGGAAGAAACAGCTAACGCTCTTTTAAAAACAATAGAAGAACCACCTGAAAGAACAACTTTTTTCTTTCTTACAAGAGATAAAAATGATTTAATATCTACTATAATCTCTCGTTCGCAATGTTTTTATGTTCCGTCTTTTGAGAGAGAAGAAGTCGACTGGACACCAATCAAAGATGTTTTTGAAAATTATTTTGAATTTGAACGTAAAGATGTATTTGATATTGCAAACAAGCTTAATGATTTATCAAAAGACAGTATCAAGACAATAAACCAAATACAAAGCTATATTCTTTCATTAATGAAAACAAATTTTGAAAATAAACAATTTTTAGTAAAATTATTGCACGATATTGAAACTGTTGAAACAGCAAAAAAACAAATTATTGCAAAAGTAACACCGCTAAATGTCTTTGAAAATTTATGCATTGACATTATCAAGTAATTCGTTATAGATTTTTACCGTCGTCAAACACATTTTAAGCCTTCGGTCAACAATACTTTTTATTGTATAATCAAAACATTCAAGCAACGCTTCATTTAATCCGTTTTCTTGTTCTAAGACCTCTAAAATATGTTTTCTCCAAGATTTGTCTCTGGTATTCGGTTCAATTTTATCTGCAAGAAAAATTATTTTTTCAAATAATGTCATATTTTCTCTGCCAACTGTATGACAATATATTGAATCAAGAATTTCTTTATCCTCAACATCAAACATCTCTTTTGCCAAATAGGCCCCCGCAGGAGAATGGTAAGTTTTTGGACTTAATAATTCAGTCATATCACAGTGCATTTTATCTGTTAAGATTTCCCTTAAAGTTTCATTATCATAACATTTTGCGCAATCGTGCAAGAGTCCTGCCATATATGCCTTTTCAGAATCTAACCCGTATTTTTGAGCTAATTCTTTTGCACAATCAGCTACACCAAGTGTATGCGAATATCTTTCTTCATCTAAATTAGCTTCAAGCCAAATTTTTATTTCTTCAAGGGGTTTCACTTTTATAAAGTCCGTTTTTTTCAATGTATTCCATTACTTTCGGAGGAATAAGGCTTCCGATAGGTTTATTGTTTCTAATTCTGCTGCGCAAAATAGTTGAAGACAGGTTCATAAAAGGCATACCTGCTATTACAAAGTCATACCCGTGATTTTTTAGCACATCAAGTGATTCTGCCTTAAATTTATCTTCTCTCGGAAATACGATAAATTTAAGCATTTTTTTCAATTCATTAGAATTGTACCAATCTTCAATTTTTCTGAATGCATCAGTACCTATAATAAAATTTATTTTTCCCTCTATTCCGGGATTCATTTTATAAAGTTCTTCTATTGTATTAAAAGTGTAAGAATATTTATCATTTCTGAATTCAATATTACTAATACTGAACCCGCCGATATCAGCAACAGCAAGTTTAACCATATTGTACCTATGGTTCGCTAATTCATCATCAACATTTTTGTGAGGAGGCTTATATGCAGGGATAAACAAAATTGAATCGAAATCAAAATGTGATCGTACATAATTAGCCATAGCTATATGGACATTATGAATAGGGTTAAAAGTTCCGCAATATACGCATAGTTTCATAATAAATATCTCTTATCGTTAAGTATTATAACACAAGTTTTAATTTATTCTATGGGTTATTCTCAGTATTTTTCATTGCAACTTTTTCTTGTTTTCTTGCTTTAATTTTATTTTTAATTTTACGTGCAATATCAATAACTACTGCTGCAACAACAGCAACACCTACTAAAGAACCTGTACTTGCAGATTTCTTTTCTGAAGTTTTTGTTTTAGTTTCGGCAGTTTCATTATTTTTTTTAACAGGCACCTCGATATTTTTTTCAGGTTTTATTTCTTCTTTTTCTTTTAAAATTGCAGAATACTTATCCAGAGTAGAAACTAACGGACTTAATTTATTTGTCAAATCATTTCTTAATTCATTAGCTCTATTTGGATTTTTGGCAACTTCCATCTCAGCCTTAGCTTTTACTGCCTGTGATAAGATTTCAGGCATATTCAACGCATAACTGTTTTTATCCTGCAATGCTCTGTAATAATCATCTTCAAAGTCGTTATCTACGCGTAACTTCCAATTAGTAGGCTTATCCTGACCGCCATAATTGTACACTTTATCTATACCAAAGAAATCAACAAACATCATTTGGAGATTATTTGAACTTCTGAATAATTCGGTAAATTTGGCTTTTACACGTTCTTGCGGACTGTTTATTATTTTATCTTTATATTCTGCACGTTCTTGACCTTTAATAGGATCCGGATTTAAGAAACCTGACAGATAATCCACATTCCAAGAATCTGAATTCTTAACCCAATCTTTTTGCACCATTTCACTTGCAGGAGTTGAATCATGAGAACCTACAAGTGTCCAGTTTTCTTTTGGTGAATTTTCAGCTCTGCGCCATTCAGTTTGAGTTATACCTGGTAAATGTTCTTGTCCATGATAAATTTCGTTAAATGTTTGAGTTTCTGAGCATAAATCTTCCCAAACTGCATCATTTTTATTTACGCCATATTCTTTGAACGTTGGTAAAACAATTTTGCTCAAAACTTTTTTGAAATTACCTTGCGGATCAACTTCATGCATATAAGAAACATTGTTTCCTACAAGCTTATCACGTCTTACTGCACCATTAGCATCTTTTTCAACAGAATCTTCTTTGTAAACATAAGGGTCAACCAAACCTAATGCATGGTCGATTCTTACGTTATCATAATTTTTAAGCGAATAAGCAACTTTTTCTTTCAGCAACTTTCCGCTTTCACCAAGTGAACCGTCTGCTTTAAACATTTTTTTAGGGTCAAGAACAGGAATTCCCCAAGTTTGAGGGCCATTATTAACCCCGCCATAAGGACAACCTAATTTCCAGCCCTTTAAAAATGCGCCCTGATTTGCCCAAACATCACTCTTATTAAAACCTACAAGCAAATCGCCGATATAATTAAAGCCTATTGATTTTCTTTTTTGATTACTTTCTTTCAATTGTTTGTCGGCAATAAATTGAACAAATGAATTTTCGTCAATTTCTTCACCGTGATTTTTCATGATTTCATCATAGCGGGTTTTAGCTTTTTCATCACCTGCTTTTAGATTTTGAGGTAAATTTTTATCTGTCTCATTCCATTCTTCAAACTTATCAGATTTATTTTCCTTAGACAGAACTTTATAAAGCCCGTCATTTTCTACCCAATTTTTATTTTCTTTTTTAAAGTCTTCAAATTCTTTATTTAAAGCAACAGCGGCCTTATCATTTGCTTCAAGTTTTGTTTTAAAATTACCGTAAGCCTCTTTCAAAGCTTTATCATAATTTGTAAAAGCTTTGTTGAAATCAGTATAATTGTAGTTCTTATCTTTTGTATCCTTATTTTGTGTAGTTACCTCATTGTAAGTTTTATCGCTTAAAATATCTGCATATTTTTTAGTTTTTAAAGGTTCTAAATCAATAAACAATTCATTTTTAGCGAAAACTTTTGATATATAAGGTGAATTATCCTTTTTGCCTATGGAACCGCCGGGCCCTAACTGAACAGCATTAAAACCGTTTAATTTTAAGAAATCTACAAATTTATCAGCCCCCTTTGAATAAGGTGAACCGATAGATGTATCACGTTTATCAGAAGGAAAACTTGAACCGTGAACAATCATAGACAGATTTTTAACTTCCAAATAATCCAAAGCATCATGAATTGCTTTGGTATATTCTGGCTTTTCGGCTTCTTTTAATTTGCGTCCAAAACCTACGTTATTTATACGATTTGGTTTTATCGGATTTGAGACAGCATGCACTTTCATATACGTTTTAAGTAGCGTCAAAAAATAATTTGCTACTAATTACATAAGATTTGTAATAATTTGTTACTTAAATATACAAAAAAAATAAAAGCGGTTAAAAAACCGCTTTTATTGAAAAATTTTCAAATAAAATTTATTAGTTACCCCATGCTCTAACTATAATTTTTTGAAAACCTAAATAAGATTCTCTTTGTACGTCATAACCGCCTAATGTACGGATACCGCCGTTTTTCATAGCAGTTTTAACGCTGCAATCACCAATACTGATTAAATACATAAAATTATTACAATGAGCAGTACCGGTTCTTGAAGGTGAAGCAGTAGTATAACCACCGCCAGGAGTTGTAGCGCCTGTGTATAATAAACCGCCTAAAAATTCTGCATTAGCCGCTGTTGCTGAAAATAATAACACAGCAAGTGTAACGATAATTTTTTTCATTTCATACCCCTTTCAAATAATAACTTTTAGTAAATGAATAAATTGGTTTATAACCAATCTCCACCCATGATTTCATGATACAAGAGGATTAAATATTGTCAATAGTTTTTGCCATAAATTAAAAATAAATTTTATGATAAAATATCAATATGAAATTTAATATATTGAGATATATTAAATCTGCGGAGTTCGGGCTCTAAATCCTTCGCAATACAAATAAAAACCAAGGAGAAATTTTAAATGAATAAAAAATTTGAATCCGTTTTGGTGGATACAAAACTACTTTTTCGAAGTATTCCGCCTGTTGTTATAACATTATTTACTGTTTCTGTTATAGTAATGAACATTTTGGCAAATAAAACAATTTACCAAAATGACTGGATTGCTGTAGATGGCGGTTTTATGATATCCTGGCTGGCTTTTTTATGTATGGATGTTATAACAAGAGCTTTTGGACCAAAAGCATCAACTAAAATCTCAGTTTTTGCAATGCTCATAAATCTTTTTGTATGCATCTTGTTTTTTATAACCGCTTCCATTCCGACAGAAACAGATTTTTCAGCCTTTAATAAAACTATTGGCGGGACTTGGTTTATATTACTTTCCAGTTCAATAGCATTTATTTCTTCTGCTGTTATAAACAATTTTTTGAATTGGAATATTGGAAAACTATTTTCCAAAAATCCAAATGGGAAACTGGCTTATGCAACAAGTTGTTATATTTCAACTTTTATTGGTCAATTCTGTGATAATGTTATTTTCGCATCACTTACATTTATGTTTTTTGCTCCGATTTTTTGGAACGGTTTCCATTGGACACCTGTACAATGCATAAATAGCTCTATTTTAGGGGCATTGTTGGAATTAGTTATGGAAGTTATTTTTTCACCGATAGGATATATTGTTTTAAAAGAATGGCAAAAAGACGGTATCGGAAAAGAATATATTAAAGGAGAATATGAATGAAAGTTATAGTTACAGGCAGTTCCGGAGGAATAGGAAAAGCCGTATCAAATCGTTTTATATCACTTGGTCATTTTGTTTACGGTTTTGATATTAAACAATCTGCAATAAATAATGACTTATATCATCATTTTAATGTTGATATAAAAAATTTATCTTGTTTACCGGATATAAATGATGCCGATATCATTTTTAACAATGCAGGAATGCAAAATAGCGAAGATGATATTAGTAATAACCTTAAAGGTACAATAAATGTAACTGAAAAATATATAAAGAGCTGTAAATTGAAATCAATACTTTTTAATGCTTCTGCATCTGCCGTATCAGGACAGGAATTTCCCGAATATGCAGCTTCTAAATCAGGTTTATTAGGCTATATGAAAAATGTTGCAATAAGACTGGCACCGCAAGGTGTAACGGTAAATGCGATTAGTCTTGGCGGAGTGCATACACCGTTAAATGATTGCGTTGTAAATAATTCCGACTGCTGGCAAAAAATTATGGATGTAACTCCTCTAAAAAAATGGATGACTCCCGATGAAGTTGCGGACTGGGTTGTTTTTCTTACAATGACAAATAAGTCAATGTCAGGACAAAATTTAATTATAGATAACGGAGAATATGATTTAATTCCTACATTTGTATGGCCTGATAACAAAAAACTAAATTTTCCGCAGAATTAGAATTTTTGTGTAAAATTCCATAATTTCATTAGTAGTGATTGCGGTAGTATTTTTCCTGCAATATGTGTTGCATTAGAGAAAAATCCGTAAATTGAAAGTGATTTTCCTTTATCTGCATCCTCTAAAGCTTTTTTTGCAACTTTGTCAGGAGTAGTTATACCATCAAAACTATTGACTACTTTTCTTGCATTATCTACTTTTGCTGCATCATATAAATTCGTTTTCATCCAGCCCGGACAAACTGTTGTTACTGTTATATTTTTATCTTTAAGTTCAACATTTAAAGCTCTTGAATAGTGTCTTACAAAAGTTTTTGTTGCACTGTATAAGTTTAAATAAGGCAAAGGCAAAAACGATGATTGAGAAGAAATATTAATAATTCTGCTTCCTTTATCCATAAAAGGAATACAAACAAGTCCCATTGCAACAACAGAAGAAATATTCAAATTTATCATATTCAATGAAGCATCTATATCTAAATCTTCGTAAGAGCAAAACTTCGCATAACCTGCGTTATTTATAAGATACTTTATTTTTATCTCATTATTTAATTTTGTTTGGAAATTTTTTATACAGTCTGAATTAGATAAATCATAAGAAAAAATTTTAATTTTATCGCCAAATTCATCTATAAGATTTAATAATTTATCATTATTTCTTGCTATTGCCCAAATTTCATCTATATTCTCTTTTTTCAAAAGAAGTTTTATAAACTCTCTTCCAAATCCTCCTGTTGCACCTGTTATTATTGCAATGTTGTTCATTTTTATATTCTCCTTTACATAATATTGTAATACAAATGTTTTTATTATAATATAAAAAAGCATGAATAAATGTTTTAAATTATAAGGTTGGGAGAAGAATGAGAATATTAATGACTGGCATTACCGGACTTGTAGGAGCAGGTTTTGCAACGAATTTATTGAGAAATAATCCGAATTATACAATTGTATCTCTTTGCAGAGGCTTCGGCAATAAGTCCGGACTTGAAAGAACTCAAGAAATAATAAAAGAACAATGCGAAATGGATGACAAAAACGATGCTGAAGAAATACTTTCTCGTATTGAAATCGTTGAAGGTACTTTAGAAGATTTTCCGGCAGATGACATGGCTGCAAAAGGACCTTATGATACATTTTTCCACTGTGCAGCAAGTGTTAATTTGGGGAAAGATCCTGATAAAAAGACTTATAATACAAATTTTGAAGGAACAAAATCAGCATTGGCTCTTGCAAAAAAACTTGGTTTAAAAACCTTCCACTATGTAGGGACAGCTTATGTTGCAGGAAAGTGCAGCGGAGTTGTAATGGAAGATTCTATGCCGGCAACAGAATGGAACAATTCTTATGAAATAAGTAAATTCGATAGTGAAAAACTTGTACGAGAATCAGGTTTTGACTATACAATATACCGTCCTGCTATCATAGTAGGCAGACTTTCTGACGGCGTAATAAGAAAACCGCTTGCATTTTATCGTATTCTTGAATTTTTGGCTCGTGTAAAAATAAATGGTTGTAAAAAAGCCGGTTTACCGTTAAATGGCCCGTTCAGCACAAAATTAAGACTTGCTGCAGGAACATCAGATAAGATATATTTTGTTCCTCAGGATTACGTTCAGCAAACAATAGCAAAATTGTTTGTACTTCCTGTTTGCAATAAAACATACCACTTAACAGGTATGTCTCCTGTCTCAACGCAAATGATTGCAACTGCTGTGTGTGAAACGTTACAAACAACAGGACTCGGTTTAGTTGATAGTGTTGAAGACCCGTCAAAAGAAGAAAAATTAGTTCAACGTATGCTTGATGACTTATTACCTTATTTCAAATCAAATATAACTTTTGACAATACAAATGTTATAAATGCATTGGGTAAGGAAGTGCTTGACTGGAAATTGGATTTGGACTTCCTGAGAAAAATGGTACACGCATACTATAAAGAAAATAATCCTGAATTACTTTAAAAATTTTAATTGGTTTAATGCATAAACTCAGAAGTGGCAATAATTATTGCCACTTCTGTTATAAATATTATTTAAAGCTATTACACCACACTAAATATTTAATTTATAATATTTACAAATAGATTGATATGTGTTATCATCGCAAGAAAAAAGGAGAGTCTATGAGAAAGATATTATCATTCATTTTGAGTTTAATGCTTCTTAATGTAACATCTCTTGCAATTGCCGGAGAAGCTGTTACAACAGAACACTTAAAACTGCCCAAAAAATTAGCTAAAAAAACACCTACAAATATAGTTAATACCAGTGATGTACTTATAAGTGTTTTAGAATATAATACTATGCAATTAACTTTTGCCGAAGATTTTACAAGCAAAACTGCAAATGTTGGTGATGAAATTACGTTTATACTCAAAAACGGAGCTTATACAACCGAAGGAACCGAAATTTTACCACCATCTTCCAAATTTATTGCTAAAATATCACAAATAGATAAACCAAAAGCTTTTAATAGAAGTGGAAAAGTTTATTTGGATTTCAAATATGTTGAACTTCCTGATGGAACTCAAATTCCTGTCGAAGCAAAAATATTTAGTAAAAAAGACTTTTTATACAGAGGCAAGCTGAATGCTATGGGTAAAGGTATCGGCTCAACCCTTGGTGGTATGGCAATAGGTACAGCTGCAGGCTGCTGTATAGGTATAGCTGCAGGAGCTGTCATTGTCGGTGGTTTTGCAATAGGTATGCCGGTTGGCTTTGCGGTTGGTGGAGCCATAGGACTCCTTACTCCCGGACTTAATTATAGAGCAAAAGCCGGAGATAAAGTTAATATCCAATTGTTAGAGGATTTGAACATTCAAAAATAATTTTTTAAGCTATAACCTACAAGACCTTGTATAAATAAGGTCTTGTAGGTTATAGAAGTGCTGTACGCTTATTATAACCACCAATTAAATATTATTTTGTTATAAAATAATAGTAGGAACCAACGTTACAATGGAATATAAAACAACATTAATTCTAGAAGGTGGAGCAATGAGAGGCTTGTATTCAGCAGGCGTTCTTGATACTTTCATGGAAAATAATATAAATGTTGATGTTATATATGGTGTATCGGCAGGAGCCTTATTCGGTTTAAATTATAAATCCCGTCAAATAGGGCGTGCCCTAAGATACAATTTAAAATACGCAAAAGAAAAGAATTATATGGGATTATATTCGCTTATTACTACGGGCGATATAATGAACAAAGATTTTTGTTTTAAAAAGCTCGTTTATGAATTAGATAAACTTGATTTCGAAACATACAAAAATAATCCTATTGATTTTTATGCCGTTGTAACTAATTTACAAACAGGAAAACCAGAATATATAAAAATTAATGATGCTCAAAAAGATATGGAATATTTCAGGGCATCAGGTTCTATGCCTTTTGTGTCAAAACCAGTTGAAATCAACGGTAATTTTTATTTAGATGGTGCAATAAGCGATGCAGTACCTTTTAAGAAGGTGCTTGAAACAAATAGTGAAAAAATTGTTGTTGTATTAACAAGACCTTTTGGTTACAGAAAGAAAAAAGCATATCTTCCATATAGGCTTTTTTACGGAAATTTTCCAAATTTTGTAGAGACGGCAAAAAAATATTACAAAGAATATAATGCAACAATGGATTTGATTGAAAAATACGAGTCAGAAAATAAAATTGTTGTTCTGCGTCCGTCTAAATTAATAAAAATGAAAAGAGTAGAAAAAAATACAAATAAATTGCAAAGTATATATGACTTAGGTGTTTCGGATTGTATGAACAAACTTGATGAAATAAAAGAATATATTAAATACTAAAAATGGTTATTCCCTCGTTTTTGTTATCAAGAATAATCTGGATAATAATGAGAACTATCAGTTAGTTGAAACCAATGCGAGCAGTTAAAATGCAGATAAAGTGCAAGAAAGATTAGTTTGATATTTTTTAAATCAACCTGCTTCCGACCGCCAAAAGCCCTACATCGAGCGGGCTTTATCAAAAATTATCAAACTAACCATCTCTGTCAAACTGATTGTCTTACTACAACCAATTTTCAGAACATTGAGAATGATTGTAAAGAAACAGGACAATACAGAAAAGGGGAACTAGCCTTAAAGCCCCTGAACTCAAAGGTTCTTTATGGTAATTTAGGGTTACAGAAAAGTCCGGTATGTCCGATTTCCATCAAAATTAAGTCCGGTAAAAGTCAAATTTTTCATATTGATATGCCGCAAAGTCTTATTTATGTAAGACAATAGCCAATGACAGATATCGGACTTTTGCAATAAAATAGTAACACAGGTTCCGGAAAGAATTATTTTTTTGTTACAAAACGGAACCTTAACGGAACTTTTTGCGGAACTCTAACGGAACCTAAATATTTTTGAAAGCTTCACATAATTCATCGACAGATTTATACCGATTAGCTTTATCTCCAAGTCCCTTTTGTACAAATTGCTTTAATTTCACATTATCAATTTTTGAGGTGTTTGTTTTTCCTGTTGATATAAAATATATTAGCATTGTTAATGCATATATTTCGTGAGGCATAGCATAATTATTAAAGCCTTCAAGTTTTAAATTTGGATCATTAAAATAACCTTTAAATTCAGTATTAACAGTTGTTAACTCATTAGTTGGATTTTTTGCTAAACCAAAATCTGCAATTTTTACAACTAATACGTCATCATAAGTTTTAATTAAAACGTTTGAGGGAGATAAATCTCTGTGCAAATAGCCTTTTTCATGTAAGTATTTACACGCTTTTAATAATTGTAGAATAATGGATTTTCTGACACCTGATGAAATTTTGTCATTATTTAATCTTATAAATTTATCTAAAGTAAAATCCATATACTCCATGAGGCATTATTTGGTTATAGGCAAAAAGTAATAATAAAATACAGCTTGTTCGATTTAAGTTCAATTAAAGTTTACAAATTAAACGGAGAATTTATCTGCGAAGCCAAGATGCTACAGCCGACTCATCCGCTTGCAAATTACTTGGGTACTCCAAAAGATATTGAAGATCTTAAACAAAAAATGAAAATCAAAAAACAATTAGAAAAGAGAACCGAACAAGAATATATAAATCACTTAAAACGAGCACAAGTTCACACTCCTTTGTTAACAATGGATTTACCTGAGAAACAGGAAGAAGAAGAGATACAGGAATTCCAAATTGAGGTTAAAAAACAAGTCGAAGAAAAGTCCCAAAACGGTATTTTTCAGAATAAATACGAAAAATATGAATATTTGCTCCAAAAAGATAATCTAACCAAAGACGAACAAGACTGGATTAAAGAATACGAAAACACTGATGAATACGAGCAAATATATGGCGAAGATAAGGAGGTAATTGATGCATAAATTATTTGTTAAAACTCGTAATGTCAAAAACTTCATAGGATTAATGAACAACCTGATAGATAAATCCAATGAAGTTCCAAAAATGGGACTAGTATATGGCGATCCCGGATTAGGTAAAACTCAAACTGCCGTTTGGTGGGCGACAAGAAATGATGCACAGGTAAACCGTCTGACTTTTTTAGACTTGTAATTTTCTCCGCAAAATCCTTCAATGTCAACCAAAGCTTTTGGCTGAACAGGAACACCTGAAATAAAATGCGGTTCTAAAAGCATTTTCTTCATTAGCTCAAAATCTTTGTCTAAAGTTTTAAACCTTTTCCCTAACCTTTTAAAATCCCTCTCAAATTCCGGTATCTTATTGTAATTAATCTTGTTCGTCATCATACTCCCTTACTGAAGTGGCTTCATTTCTGTAAAATACCGAATCATAATCAATGATTTCTTTATACTCTGTTCCTATCCATGGAATATCTTTGTGAGAATATTCAGATAATTCCGTTGCGGATTTATCTGAGAGTCGAGCAAGAGTCTTATTAATATGTTCAAGTTCTCTCGCTGACAGACAGGTTAAATCTGACTCGACAAGTGGTAAATATTTTGTCATTTCTTTATCAAAATATTTTGTTCGAACTTCCTCTATTTCATTATCATTTTCCATTTCTTTAACGATTTTTGCAAAATCAACAGGTGTCGGTCCATAAGTATTTTTAATATACTTTAGCCCCATTAACTGTTCTTCAAAAAGTTCATAATAATCAAAATCGATAAAATACAATAATTTATACAAAACAGTTTGCCCAATATTAGGTTTCGCACCAACTTTATTCAATATGTATAAGAAAACCTGCTTAAATTTCTCGATATTATTGATTGGAATATTTATCCTCATATCGGATTCTTCATCTTCGGATTCTTTGCCTATAACATTATACGAATATTCTTTCGGAATTTTATTCTCAATAATGCACGAATAATCAACATCAAACAGTTCTGCAATCTTTTTAACTAAAGCAACATCATTAATGACGCCTGTTTTTTCATACTTTATATAAGATTGTCTTGTGATATCTAACTTTTCGGCTAATTCTTCTTGTGAATAATTATTCAATTCTCTGAGATACTTTAATACGTTAGTCATATTATGCCTCCATTATAATTTTAGCATATTTTTGCGGTTTTGTCAATATATTTTTACATTGGCATGTAAATCGTTTTTTACATTTTAGATTACCCAACTAATGCAAGCGACAAATCATCTAAAATTGGTTGAAGTTCTTGTCCAAACACTTGTTTTGCTTTTATTATGCCGCCTTTGTGTCCTAAATAATCCTGAACATCAGTTAGTTCCATATAAGCATTTGAAACAATATAATCTTTGATTTCTCCAAGCCATTGTTGCTGTTCTTCTGTGAACTGCACACCTCTTTTAATCTGACGACCTTTCCAAAGTTCGAATTTAGAATTTGCAACAGACGAAAAATCTTCTAATTTTTCATCTTGTCCTATGGCAAATCGAACTAGTTGAACAATATTTGTCAGAAGCTTTGCCGGATCTTTTACACTCTGGACTTTATCTTTTTGCAAAAGCTGATATGCTCTCCAAAGGTTAGCAGTTTCAAGCGGCGGCATTTCTGATGCTAATTTTTTATGCAAATCTTCTATCTTCTCATAAGTCAGGTGGCGTTCTTTGTACTGCTGATTATAAATAATAGATAAAGCATCAATTTCATCTTTATTAGCATCAATAAAAGCTTTAAAGTTTGTTGTGAGCTCTTGAGCATCTTTTTCGCTAAATCCAACATTTATAATAGTTGCCGGAGTTAATTCGTCAATATAGAGTTTTGATTTGTCTTTGAGTTCAAGCACAAGCCTTCTGAACGCAGGTTCAAAGAACGGTTTAACGGCTTCGTCTTTAATATCAAGAACTTGGTCTTCTGTCATACCTTCTATTCTATCGTAATCAATAGTATTTAAAATGTCGTTTGCAATATTTGATAGGGTTTTACCTGTCATTTCAACAACTTTTTGTTGATCTTCCTTATCGATATTATTATCAATAGTTGCGATTCTTCCGGCTAAAGAACTTAATGTATCATCATCAACTTTACCAACCGCGACCTGTTCCATCAGGTTTTTGAGGGAAACTGTTCTTTTTCTCTCCAATGGCTGCGAAGCTGATTTTTTACTTTCAGTAACGCCAACAGCATCAATTAAATAAAATCTATTTTTTACCTCGGCGTTTGGGGTAACCTGCTTCAGGTCTGTTTTATTAAGAGTTCTACAGCCACGGCCTTTCATTTGCTCATAATAGAGTTCAGAATGAACATCACGCATAAACATTACAACTTCAAGAGGCTTAATATCCGTTCCGGTTGCAATCATATCAACCGTAACTGCTATTCTGAAATCCGGTGAAGTTCTAAACTCCGCAATCAAATCTTTTGCTTTAACTCCCGAAACATTATAAGTAATCTTTTTACAAAAATCATTGCCTTTATTGAATACTTCCCTTGCAATTCTGACAATTTCTTCTGCGTGATTATCATCTTTAGCAAAAATCAAAGTTTTAGGAATCCAAGTATGTTCACGTTCCGGGAATAATTCTGTAAAAATTGTGTCCTTATAACATTGAAGAACTGTCCTTATGTGATCAGGAACAAGAACTGTTCTATCTAAATCATTTTTTGTATAGTTTAAATCATCGTCAAGTGTTTCCCATTCTTGCTTTCTTGTCTTTTTATCACGAACAGGAACAGTAAAACCTTTGTCTATTTTTCCACCGTTTTCTCCAACATCTGTCCTGATGCTATATATTTCATAGCCTACATTAACTTTATCAGCAACAGAGCGTTCATAAGTATATTCAGAAACAACATTTTTGTTAAAATAACCGAAAGTTTGTTTTGATGGCGTTGCCGTAAGACCGATTGTAAAGGCATCAAAATATTCCAAAACCTGACGCCAATCACCATAAATACTTCTATGACATTCATCAACAACTATAAAATCAAAATATTCTATCGGTAAATCCTTATTATAAGTTACTTCTTTAGGCTTCCCGAGAGATGTATTGTATTCAAAAGCTGAATTTTCTTCATTTGCTTCGTCATATTCTTCTTCGCCACGAAGCATTGAATAGAGCCTTTGAATAGTTGTTATAACAATCTTGGCATCTTTATCAATCTTATTTTGTTGAAGGTGCTGAACAATATAAATATCAGTAAATGCTTTATTTTCCCCTTTGGGTTTAAATTGTTCATATTCTTTTTTAGTTTGTTCGCCCAAATTGTTTCTGTCGACTAAAAACAAAATACGCTTTGCTTTGGCATGTTTCAATAGTCTATATGTAAAATTACAAGTAGTAAATGTTTTCCCTGCACCCGTTGCCATTTGAATCAAGGCACGAGGTTTTCCATTTTTCAAAGATTTTTCAAGACCCTCTATTGCTTCAATCTGACAATCACGCAAACCTTCTTTGTTAAGTTCCGGCATGGTCAGTAACTTATTTCTTAGGGTATCTTCACTTGAAATTAGTTCAAGAAGGGTTTCCGGCTTGTGAAAAGCAAAAAGTCTTCTAGAACGGCAAACCTTATCTCTGCAATCTCTGAAATAAATTTCCGAACCATTACTTTCATAAACAAACGGTAAAGGCATTTGATAATATCTGACACCTTCCGGCAAACTACAAGCATAACCTTGCGATTGATTTTCTACACCACTCAAGGAAAGTTCTGCTTTTTTAGCTTCTAAAACCCCGATAGCTTTACCATTAACAAACAAAAGATAATCAGATTCTCCGTTATCTTTCATTACAAACTCTCTTATTGCAACACCTAACGAAGCTCTAATATTTAATTCAGAACGGTCTTGAACCACCCAGCCAGCCTGTTCAAGCTTTTTATCGATTTCAATTCTAGCTTTTTCTTCCGGTGTCATTCTAACTCCTATGCGTTGATTATAGCATGAACATGTTATGTGTTCTTTTGTAAAACTTCTCTCTATTTTTCGCTTTTTGGGCTTCTTTCATATATTGTGTTTCCTGATATATGGAGGGGATTATGGAAGAAGCAGAATATAATATTACGGAAAAAGAATTTAAGCAGATTAGCAAATGGGCGGAAAATGTTTATAATATAGCCGTTATAGTTGATTATTTTGTTAGAAATCAGCCTGAAATAGAGGAATGTTATAACCTCGCACCTGTTATTAAAAATTTAAGAGATAACGCAGATTTGTTAAACGCGTTTTTTATTGATATTGAAAAGTCATAAATTGTCAGTTAAAAATTTACCCCTAAAATTTATAAATTTTTTCTATTAAATTTTTACAAGTGGCGAAAAATACGCATTTGAGTTGCAACAAAATTTTTGCGGTTAAAACTGTTGTTATTATTGATTTTAAACCAAATGTCATACCCTCTGACAAAAATCGACACTTTTCTGCCAAACCTGACTTTTGAAATGCTTATTTTTCGACACTTCCGACCAGAGCAATACCCCTATAATGAGCGAGTTTGAGGCTAAATTTCCGACCTGTCGAAAAATACGCATGTAAATAGACAGATAGTTTGCACTCGTTAGACAAATAGTTTGCACTTTTTGGTAAAGTTAAACTTTAATTTTTGATTTTAATTTACATTAATTTTAATCAATAAATCATAGTTGGTGAGGTCATAAACCCTTGTTTATTTGGAACATCTTTATTGGTGAATCCAACCTTTATTTTATTTCTGCCAAACCTCTCTTCGATTCTATCAATAGCCTTTCCGAGTCGTTCGCTTTTTTCTTTCTTAACCTGATCCTCGAACATATTTAATTGCTCGTTTGAACACGTTTTGAACTCCTCTAATAAAATCCCTACGCTCCTATATAAAATATTAGGCGAATACATCATTTCTAAAAGTTCAAAGGCTGTTTTAGAGATATTCAATTCAAAGTCTGTCGGGTTTTCAAGTTTAGCTTCCAAAAAACCGCATTTAAAATCTTTTGTTTTTACAATAACCCCAATCGTATTACATTTGCACTTTGCCTGACGAAGTCTCCGGCATGCAGAGTGAATATGAACTTGCAGTTCATTCTTAATATAATCAAAGTCTGATGTAAATTCAGGAAACGACTGTGTGTCGCAGATAGATTTTGGAGGCGGTGGATTATTTACAATCGGGATTACGGAATGACCTAATAATTCATATTTAGTGGTTAATCCGTTCTTGCCAAAGTTCCTCTTCATCCATTCGTCATCTTTGCTTACGAATTCGCTTGCAGTTCTTATGCCGAACCTTTGAAGTCTTAAAGTTAATCTTCCACCAATTCCCCACACCTCTGATGCATCAACATCTTGCAGGTATTTTTTAGATTTTGATTTACCTAATAAAATAATCCTGTCCTTTGTTGTTTTGGCTCTGTCAGATGCAAGTTTAGCAAGAGTTTTTGAACGGCTGATACCGATACTAACCGGCATACCAACTTCATTCCAAATTCTATTAACAAGTCAATAAAACTTTTAGAATATTTTCTTAGGCTCTGTCACAACAAATGGTTGATTTTTGACGAGAAATAGCGTATAATAATAGTAAGAAACAGTACCACCGAAGGAGGTAATTGGATATGCCTACTATCAAAGACGCATTAGATATTATCGGTAAGTTGACTGTCGCAGA
>JAFWGJ010000030.1 GCA_017512405.1 bacterium
AAGAACGAAATGATATTAAAAATGCGAATATAAAAGATACTCAATCCTACACTACAAGTATTTTAAAGTCTTCTGTTAAAAAAGCGGAAAGTTCTATGCAAGATCAAGCAAATTATGATGGTTGGTCTGCAAAATTAGGCGAACAAATTCGCAAAATTTGGAAATCCGATAACCAAAAAGAACTTGTTAATAAGGATATTAAAGCTTTTGATAATCAAGTTAACGAATTAAATAAACTTGTAGGTACAAAAGAATATAATGCAAAATTCAAAGAAATTTTTGAAGTAGATTATGATCCTGAATTGATTGCAACATACAAACAAAAAGAAGAAAAATTTGTTGCAGCATCGGTTTGTTATACTGTCGAAAATAACTTTAAAGATTCTGTGAAAGATTTGGTATCAGGCAAATCATTAACTGAAAAATATGCACCTGTAAATCCAAAATTTGGAGGAAATCCCGTTGTTATAGAGACAAAAGAACAAATGTATAACAGAAACTTTAATGCGTTTGCAGAGTTTGTCGGCAAAGGTAATGTCGAAGACGGTAAAAATCAAATCCAGAAAACAATGAAAGATTATAAAATTAAATCAAATTCAACATTAGAAGATAAGTATGCAGTTCTTCAGAAAATGGCAAATAAATATGCAAAAAGACTTGAACAAAACACTAAAAATGCAATGGGTAAAAAAGATTTATCAGAAATTAAACGAGAATACGACAGTTCTTACTATGCAGCATTTGGTGTTAAAAATGATATAGCCAAACGAGTTACGGATTACAGAAATTCACAAATGCTTGGTGAATTATTAGTTCAAGATACAATTTTATGTGCAGCATCTATACCAATTTGGATATGTACAGCCGGAACAGGTGTTGTTCCTACAATGAAAATAGCTGCATTGCATTCAGCGGCGGATGTAGCTGTTTACGGTTCTGATAGATTGTCTTCAAAACAAGGAATGACTGAAAAAGATATTAAAGAAATTGCAAAATGGGCTGCCGTGGATGGGGCTACTGCATTTGCAAACCAGTTATCTTATAAAGGTATTGAGGCTGTAACTTCACCAATTGCAAAGATGTCAGGTAAAGCAGCTGCAATAACTGATTTCGCTTTATGTACTGCGGCTGATGTGGCAGTTGATTCAGGAATGGAATATCTCGCAAGCGGAAAAGTAACATTACAGGGAGTTGTATACTCTGTTGTATTTTCAGCAGGCGGTTACATTATTGATATGAAAGTCGATGATGCACAAAGAAAAAGTTTGTAAATTTATGTAACAATTTGTCGTTTTTTTAGATTATTTATTAAAGATTCCTGCAATTTTTATCGTCAAAAACCGTTGTATAACATGTAATTACAAAAGGTTTCGCGCGCATGACAGGAGATCAACAATATAACCTTGGAAATGGTAGAAACCCATTCCAAATAGATTTTGGTAAACTTAAATCGGGCATAAAAGCAGAAGAATTTAAGGATAATTCTGCTATGCTCGAAATTTTTAATGCAAGTGATACTAATAAAAATGAAGTTCTTGACCAAAATGAGGTGTCAGTTTTTGTTGACAAGTTAGTAAATGCAGCAGGAGAAGATACAACTCTAAGTGAGAGAGAAACCAGAAACTTTTTAAGAGCTGAGAAAGAAGCTCAGGAGCAAGCAGGTGGTCAAAGTTCTCAGGTGAAAGTTAAAGCAAGTGATGTTTTTAGCTTTTTGAACAAATGGCAAAATTGGAGTCAGACTACAAATGTAAAGTCATCAGAAGTTGTTGATGACCAACGTATTGTAACTTATGAGGACGGTGCACAGGAAGTTATAAATAAAGATGGCTCAAAAGTTGTAACTCACAATAGTGGTGCTACTACAATAATTGCATCATACAATAAAGACGGTAAATTAGTAAAAGAAGAAAAAACTGACAATCAAAGCGGTGTTGTTGAGACTATTTTATATGATGATGATGGTTCAGTAAAAGAACATACAAAAACTCTTACAACAGATGATGGTGAAACTATTACTCAGTTTATTGGTACTGAGGGTTTTGCAAATGGCAAGCCTGTTAAAGAAATTATTGATGATGGTTCAGGCAATCAGATTGTAAGTGAATTTGATTATACCGGAGAAAATAATTATACTAAAACAACTACATCTGCTAATGCAAGAACGGTTGTTACTGTTAATAATAATGAACCTGTATCTGCAAATTCAGTAAGATTACAAAACGGTATTAAAGTTGGTGAGTTACAGATTGACTATGTAAATAATACAAGAACTGAAACATCATACAATTCTGAGGGTCAAATCTTAAACCAACTTGTAGTTGATGGTAATGATAATTCTGCTACTGCAACTGCATTTGATCCCGAAACAGGAAGAAGAGTCCAATCTGTAAAAGTAAAAGACAATCAACAATATGTTGCAAATTATGATGGCAATGGCAACACATTAGTTATTGTTCAAAACGGAGAAACTGTTCAACAATTAAGCCAAGTTTTTGATCGTACACAAGGAGAATTGGCTGCTTCGAATAAAGGTGTAATACATAGAGATGCTAATGGTCAATATTATTTCCTTGTTGGTCAAGAAATTAGAATTGCAGGTGAATTAGATCCGGAACATGCAGGTTTACAAGGTAGACATTCAGCAGAAGAAGAAATTTCGGCTTATTCTCAGCAAGAATTTCAAAGAGTTGCAGAAAGACTTAATGGTAGACCACTGAAAGAAGTAACAGTTGATAAGGATTATGCTAATTTAACTGAATTTGCGAAAGATTTGCTTAAATCAGAAGGTATAGAGAATCCTACAAATCAGCAGATAACCGATAAAACAAATGAATTGATTGTAATTAATGGTAATATTGTACCTAGACAAGGTCAAGTTTTGTCATCTGCAAAAACTGATGCAGAAATACAACAAGAAGCAAGGATAGCAGAAGAAAATGCAGCTATACAAAGACAAAGAGAATCTGCTGCCGAAGAAGGTGCAGAAATAGCAAATGTATTAAAATCAGAAATTGATGCTGTTAAAACAAATTCTATTGGTAAAGAAACATTTCAAACTGCATTGCACAAAATTACTCCTGATAATGTTGTTGAAACTTTGGCTGCATATGATGAATTGTCTCCTGATGAATCGCTTGCAGAAGCTATGTCTTGGGAGTTAACCAGTTCAAATAGAACAATTGCAAGTTCAAGTGAATATATACTAAATCAATTGATTCAAAGAGCAGAAAATTCAGGTGTAGATAAGTCTGTTATTAATGAATTAACTGCAAGAGCGAATGACGCAATTGCCAGAAATAAAGCAAGCGATATGGGCAGAATATTCCAAGGTTTTGCTCAGGCAATAAGAAACATTGAATTATTATCAAAAGATGAAGTAAATGAAGCCAGATTACAAACCTCTGAACAACAACAAGCTTCTGCGGTGGCAGCATTAGAAAGTGTTGTCGGTGAAGCAGAGGATGCGTTTAATAATCAATTGGATTCTGATGGCTGGGCCGGATGGGTTGTTGACCGTATGAGTGGTGCTTGGGGTTCTCAAAATCGTGAAAAGCTTGTAAGACAAGATATAGAAACATTCCAAAATCAGATTAATGAACTCAAAAATGCTAAAACAGAAGCAGAGTTTAAAGCGAAATTTAAAGAAATTTATGGTATCGATTATGATCCTGTTCAAGTAGCAGCATATGAAAAAATGCATGATTTATATCGTAATGCTGCTCATCATTATGCTGTTGAAAATTCATTTAATAACACGACAAGTCTTTTAAGAAGTTCATCAGTATTGACAGAGGAAAGACGTGTTGATTATGTCCAATCTGTTGTTCCTGGTCGTCCTTCTGATACAAGAGTGACTATAACATCAAAGGAACAAGTTTACGAAAGGGAATTAGGTAAATTTGCAGAATTTTTGGGTATGGGTGACAAAAATGCAGGTATGGCACAAATCAATGATGCATTTAGAGAAGCAGGATTAGAGAATGCTTCAATAGATGAAAAGTATGCATTTTTGTCTGAAAAAGCAAATGCTTGTTCTGAATTATTGCATCAGCAAACAATGGCTGCAACCGGTGGAAAGGATTTTGAAACAATTCAAAATCAATATGAAAATTCATATATAGGTGCATTCGGAACAGAAAATGATATTGCATTAAGAGTAAATAAGTACAATGATTCTCAACAAGTTGGTGCAACAGTATTAAAATCTGGTGTTAAAATTGTTGCTGGAGTTGTTATTGGTATTTGTACTTATGGTGCAGGTGTGGTTCCGCTGTTAGCAGCAGCTAGTGCACAAACTGCAGTTTCGTTTGCAGTTGATGCTTCTGATCTGGCTTCTTCAAAAAATGGCGGTACTGCAGAACAATATTTAACAATTGCAAGAAATTCAGCGATTGATGGTGTTTCTCAGTTTGTAAGTGGTGGTGCTTCGCAAATAATTAAAGGTGCAAATCTTGGCAGAGTCGCAACTTATGCTTTAAATACAGCAACTGATACAGCTGTTGATATGGGTGTTGAATACTTGCAAACAGGAGAAGTTACTTGGCAATCAACATTGATGTCAGCAGGTTTCTCTTTGGGCGGTCAATTTGTAGGTGATGCAATAGAAACAAGACAACAAAGAAAAGCTGATAGAGCTGTTGCTTCTCAATGGGCTGATATGTCAGCAGATCAACAAATGGCTTATGTTGCGAATGATCCTAGATGGAGCAGTGCAATGCAGGCTGACATTGATCCTTTGTATAACAACGATTTGATTCCTAGAAATTGGTCAAGCTTGACTGATGAACAAAAAGTCGCATTTAATCAGCAGCGTCAAATAGCAAGTAACAGATGGCGTGCTATGACTGCTCAAAGTGATATTGATCCAATGTTACGACCAATACCTGCTGAATATCAAAGACCAGCTGATTTTGATTCATTGCCAAAAGAAGAACAAAGGGCATTTAACAAAAGATATAATGATTTCTTAAAACAAAGGCAAATAGACCATGCAAATTGGTTAGAAACTCACCAAGGTGTTTCTACTGACGGTAGGTCAAGTCTTACATCAGGTGATCACCATCGATATGTTCAAGATTATTCTTCTGAATCGCTGGGAAGAGGTGCTGGTGTAGATAATGCGAGTGGCACTGTTTGCGATATGAGCGGTAATGCTCTTGGTGTCGGTGAAAGAGCTGATATTTCATACCAGCAATATGTTGATGCTCGTGTTGATGGTGAAATGTTTAGATCTGCTGGTTTGAGTCAAGATATTACAGATTTAGAAGTAAGAATGTATTCAATGGGCGCTGCTAACCATGCAGTATTGTATGGTGCTGATGTTAATACAAGAGATGCTTTATCAAAATGTCCTAAGGCAGTAGAGTTACATTTAGATAATGATAGAGCAATGGTTAATACTGCTCACGATCTAAGTGTAAATGCTTATTCCGGAAAAAATTTGCCGGCTGATTCAGGTTTACAGTTTATTGATGAAATTAAAGATCCTACAACCGGATTAAGAGCAAAGGCATATAAAGGTGCCGATGGTAAAATATTTATAGCTTATGAAGGTTCCTGCAAAGCCGCAGATTTTAGAGTTGATCATCAAATGTTGGATGGTCATTTGCCGGATCAATTCGCAGGTGCTGTTGCATTTAAGGACAGAATAAAACAACAGTTCCCTGATTCTCAAATTATTGTTACAGGTCACTCATTAGGCGGTTCATTATCACAATTAGTCGCTTCTTCTGATTCGGATCTTCTTGCTATTACTTTCGATGCAGTTGGCATGAAAAATGTTGTTAATGGTAATAATTTAAATGATTTTGGAAATTGTGCTAATTATATTGTTAAAGGCGATGTTATTTCAAATATGAGAGAACAAGTAGGTGCTACTGCATTTATGGAAGGTAATACATATATTGATCCAGCAAAAGCTAGTGCTCCAGTAAGAACTGTAACAGACCCTTATGGTAAGACTGTAACTATTAGAGAAAATAGTCCTCATGATTTGAGTGCAACAAATGCAGGAGCAATGGATAAAATTAGAATTCGTGAAGAGGAATTAGATGCAAAAATATTAAGAGATGCTCCACCGGTTGCTGATATTTCAGACAGAAATTATGCTCCAAAATACGAGATTGTAGAAACTACAACTGCGGAAGCTACTAATGCTTGGTGGAAGGCGCAAGGTTACACAGAGCCTCCATATTTACCAAATACAGAAGTCCAAATTATTGAATTAACAGAGCCAACTACATTTGTTAGAGTTTTAGACGGTGACTCTGATGATTCAGGTCTATTTGGTTCAGGTGTATTTGGTGGTTGGGTTATGAAGCAAGAAGATTTATTAAAACCTGATGGTACAATGATGTCACCATTTGAAATACAACAAAAATTTGCATTGAAAACGACTCCTACTCATATTGTAGATGTTACTTTCCCTGCCGGAACAAAAATAAGAACAGGAGAAGTAAATCCTTTGCCTCAATGGAATAAAAAAGGTGGTGGAATTCAATATGATTTGATGGGACAAAGAGTTGGACGTTTTGATAATGCCAGACGTCTTGTATCTGAATAATTACTTATAGAATTATAATATGAATAGTAACGTTGCATACAGTGATAATGAATTAAAATTTGGTGTAAAAAAAGTTCTTTTTAAATTGAAAATAAGAACGGTTGAAGTGCTATTAAATAGTGTTATAGTTCTATTAGAAGTTCCTTATGATGATAATGTGACTTTAAATAATATTCATGCTTTTAATTTGTTTGGTGATAAATTGTGGACGGTTCAACCCGTGTCTGAAAAATATCCTAATTTAAAAAATTATTTACCTTTTGAAAATTTGATGTATGTCGGTGATAAATTATCAGCTTCTGATTTTATGGGGCGGAAATTTTTTATAAATATTAAAGATGGTACAATTATTGGTATGGATACATTTAAGTAATTTTTTTCTTTGGCATTGTTTTTTTATGATTTTATCATTTTTTTTATGATGTTAGACATTCAATTTAGGAAAAACACCTTATTTGTAAATAAAAAATCAATAAAATTTGATTTTGAAGTTGGTAATGCATTTGTTGTCAACGGAAAAATTGTATTTCTGTTAAAGATTCCTTAT
>JAFWGJ010000007.1 GCA_017512405.1 bacterium
ATAATTCACCAAAACAAATTGTAATAACAGGTGATGAAAAAGCCGTAGAACAAACTTGTGACTTGTTAATTGCAAAAGGTGTTAAAAGAGTTGTTCCACTGGCAGTTTCTGGAGCTTTTCATTCGGAATATATGAAAAAAGCAAGTGAAAAATTTGCGGAATTTGTAAATAATATCGAAACAAAAGAAACAATAATTCCCGTTATAACAAATGTAGATGCAGAAATTACAACATCCAACTTTAAAGAAAAAATGCCAAAACAAATTTATTCATCAGTTTTATGGCAGCAATCTATTGAAAAAATGATAGCAAATGGTGTAGATACATTTATAGAATTTGGGAATGGTACAGTTTTAGCCGGATTAAACCGAAAAATTAATTCGGAAATAACAACAATAAATGTTTCAGATAAAGAAACATTAGAAAATGCAGTAAGAATACTAAGTGAGGATTAAAAATGAGTGAAAAATTAGCGTTAGTAACGGGCGGTTCAAGAGGTATAGGCAGAGCATGCGCATTACGTCTTGCAAAAGAAGGTTATGATGTAGTTATAAATTATGCCGGAAACGAAGAAGCCGCAAATAAGACTGTTGAAGACATTAAAGCTCTTGGAGTACAAGCTGAAGCTTATAAATTCGATATTTCAGACAATGTATCAACAACAGAAGCAATAAATAAAATTGTTGAAAAATACGGAAGAATTGACATACTTGTAAACAATGCGGGTATAACAAGAGACGGATTATTTATGCGAATGAGTAAAGAAAATTGGGATGCCGTAATTAATACAAACTTAACCGGTGCATACAATGTTACTCAACCTGTAATAAAGGTAATGATGAAACAGCGAATAGGTGCAATAGTAAATATGGCAAGTATTGTCGGAGTTTACGGAAATGCAGGTCAAGCAAATTATGCAGCTGCAAAAGCAGGTTTAATAGGCTTTACAAAATCATTAGCAAAAGAATTGGCATCAAGAAATATTAGAGTCAATGCAGTTGCTCCGGGATTTATTTTAACCGATATGACAAAAGATTTGGACAGTGAAAAAATTACAGAACATATTCCGTTAAAACGATTGGGCACAGCAGACGATATTGCAGATGCGGTAGTATTTTTGGCAGCAGGCACAACTTATGTTACAGGACAAGTTTTGCAGGTTGATGGCGGACTTACTATATAAAGATTATTTACAAAAAATAAAAAAATTTGCAAAAAAAAGTTTATTTGATAAAATATAATTACAAAAAAAAGATAGTAATAAAAATGAGGAAAAAACAATGAGTACATTAGACAAAGTAAAAAAAGTAGTAGTAGACCAATTAAGTGTTGATGAAAGCTTAGTAACTCCTGAAGCAAGCTTCACCGGCGATTTAGGTGCTGATTCATTAGACACAGTTGAATTAGTTATGGCTTTTGAAGAAGAATTCGGTTGCGAAATTCCTGATGAAGAAGCAGAAAAAATTCAAACAGTTCAAGATGCAGTAAACTACATCGAAGCACATTCTTAATTGGGTGAAATTATTGAAATAACGACAAAAGAGGATATTTTGCTTTATTGTGAATGTCCTCTTTTTTAATGAAAGAAGGTTAATATGGAAAAAAGAAGAGCAGTTATAACAGGTATTGGAGCCATTACTCCATATGGTATTGGTGTAGATAAATTATGGGAAGCTGTTAAAAACGGTAAAAGCGGAATAACATTTGTACCTCCGCCAAGAATTGATGATAAAACACAAACAACTCATATATACGGAGTTGTACCGGAATATGATGAAACTAAATATATGGACGTAAAAGAGACAAAACGTCTTGATAATTTTATAAAATATGCACTTGTTGCAAGTGAAGAAGCTATAAAAGAATCAAAACTTGATATGTCACAAGAAGATGAATATAGAGTAGGATGTCTGGTTTCATCAGCAGCAGGTGGTCATAGCACTATTGAAGAAAATCACAATGTAATGTTGAAAAGAGGTTTTACAAAATGTTCACCATTCACTGTTCCTGCAATGATTGTAAATATGGCTGCAGGTAAAGTCGCAATAAAATACGGTTTAAAAGGTGTAAATAAAGCGATTGTTTCGGCTTGTGCAACATCCACCCAATCAATAGGTGATGCAATGCGAACTATTCAGTACGGAGATGCGGATGTAATTATTACAGGCGGAACAGAAGCAACAGTATGTAACATGGGTGTTGGAGGTTTTTCTGCCGCAAGAACTCTCTCAAAAAGAAATGATGAACCGACAAAAGCATCCCGACCTTACGACATTGACAGAGACGGATTTATAATGAGCGAAGGCAGCGGTGTTTTAGTTGTTGAAGAATTAGAACATGCCAAAAAACGCGGTGCAAAGATTTTAGCAGAAATTGTCGGCTATGGTCAAACATGTGATGCATACGATATTGTAGCGCCGGATCCAACAGGAACAGCTGCTGCAAAAGCTATGGAAATTGCACTAAAAGACGCCGGAATTACAGCTGATATGATTGATTATATAAATACCCACGGTACAAGCACGCACGTAGGCGACTTGGGTGAAGCTCTTGCAATATCCAAAGTATTTGGCGAAACAGATAAAAACAGTCATTTAATGGTAAGTTCAACAAAAAGTATGCACGGACACTTACTGGGTGCCGCAGGCGCCGTTGAAGCCATTATTTGTATTAAAGCAATGGAAGAAGGTATTGTTCCTCCAACAATAAATTTGGATAATATTGACCCAGAATTGCCAAATCTGAACTATGTTCCACATAAAGCAGTAAACGCAAATTTGGAATATACAATGTCAAATTCATTTGGTTTTGGCGGTCATGATGCTTCAATAATTTTGAAAAAGTATATCCCATAAATTTCATTAAAATAATTGTATTAATTTATTAATATTTGGTATAAAATCTATCTATGGAATTTACAACAGAAGAATTGATTTTTGCAACAGGTGCAAAAGTTTTAAAAAATAACGCACAAGGTAAAAAATATTCAATATCAACTGATA
>JAFWGJ010000008.1 GCA_017512405.1 bacterium
AAGAAAGAGTAAATAACAGTAAAAGCACAGAGTTGCACGGCTGCGGTGTGCTGCACTTTTCGTTAAAACCTGCTATTTACAATGGTTTCATACTGCCGTAAATTCGGCGGAGGGGTAGGACTGAACTATACCCAAAAAAGTGGACAAAAAATCCGCTTGTATATGATAGATTAAAAAAGAAAGGGTATAGAGAATGAAAAATTTTACAAAAGAAGAGAGAGAAATACTGGAAAAGAATCCAAATGTAAAATCAGTTACAATAAACCAAATATATTACACAGAAGAATTTAAAGAAAAAGCAATAAAAGAATATTTAGAAGGAAAAAGTGCAAATCAAATATTTAGAGAAGCAGGAATAAACATTGAAGAAATATCTGTACAATCAAGTTATGCATCAAGTATATTATCAAAGTGGAGGAAAAGAAAACAAAACGGTTCTAATGTTCATTATCAACAAAAACAGGTAAAAGAGAATAAAACTGCATACCAAAAATTATTACAAAGAAATGAATATTTGGAGGCTGAAAATGAATTTTTAAAAAGCGAAAGTGAGCTGAGGCTGATGTGGCGGAACGGATGACGTTTCGACGCAGAATGCCGTTAAATGCGAACTTTCAAGACAAGTTAAGTGCTCTGTACGACCAGTACAGAGATTAAAACCTAATAATATATATGAAATAATCAATTCAATAAAAAAATATCCTGTATCAAATATGTGTAATATCGCACAAGTATCAAAAAGCGGTTATTACAAATGGTTAAAGAATAAGAATAAAATATCATTAAGAAATATTCTTGATAATACATACATAAAAGAGATATTTTTAAGAAATAAAGGAAAGAAAGGCATATTGAGAATAAAAATGGAATTAGAAGAAAAATATGGAATAAACATGAATAAAAAGAAAATAGGAAGAATAATGAAAGAACAAGGATTAATAACCCAAACGAGAAGAAAAAATCCATACAGACAAAGAACAAAAAACAATGAAGAAAAATTTTATTGTGAAAATTTATTAGATAGAAATTTTAAGGATAGATTACCTTATGAAGCATTCGGAGTAGATATTACATATTTAAAGTACAATGGAAAATTTGGATATTTATGCACATTGATAGATGTAAAAACAACAGAAATTATATCGTATGGACTATCGACAACACTTCAAGAAGAATTTGTATTAAAAACGTTGGAAATAGCGTTAAAAGATATGGATGAAAAGACAAGGTATAATTTGATAATACATTCCGATAGAGGAAGTCAATTTACATCAAAATCATACAAAAAATTACTTGATGATTACGGAGTAAGACAGTCAATGTCTCAAGCTGGAAGTCCAAGAGATAATGCTGTTATTGAAAGTTTTTTTGGACATATGAAAGATGAAATTGATTTAAAAGGAATAAAAACTTTTGAACAATTAATGCAAATAATTGATGAGTATATTTATTACTTTAACAACCATAGAAAACAATGGTCTAAGAATAAAATGACACCTATTGAATACAAAAAATTTTTACGAGCGTGTTAATTGTCCACTTTTTGGGGGATAGTTCAGTCTGCGGCTGATTTTCGGTAGGGCGGAGTTGAGGCGGTAGCCGAACAGAGCCCGTAAGAGCATATAGCCCGATGGAGTGTAAAAATTTC
>JAFWGJ010000031.1 GCA_017512405.1 bacterium
AAAATATAATTTTCGGTCTTTCTTGTTTCTTGTTACGAATAATAAAAATACTAATAATAAAACGTAACAACATCATTATTTATTAAAGCTTTTTCCCCAACAGGCACTGTTAATTTTTTCTTTTTATGGGTAATATTAAAACCTCCTAAAATAGGAACCTTCAAATCATGTTTTAATTCATTAAATAAATCACTAAGCCAAATTTTATTATCCGTTTTTAAAAAATCGCCTAAAATAATCCCGCTTAAATTCTTTCTAAAATATTCAATATTCAGCAATTGATTGAACATTCTGTCTATTTTATATACAGGCTCATTTAGTTCCTCTACAAAAAGTATAAATTTTTCATCCGGAATAAAATTAACCCCGCATAAAGAAGTTAACGTTGCTAAATTTCCGCCAAATAAAATCCCTTCTGCCGAACCATTATTGTATATGTTTTTTGCTTTTATTTTATTTACTCCGGAATCAGTTATAACATCTAAAAAATGAGATATCGTATAATCTGAAATTTTATCCGCACCAAAATCACTCACAAACATTGGAGCATGGTAAGTAATTAACCCTGATTTTTTAAAAAACATTAAACACAATGCAGTAATATCAGAATAACCTGCAAAAATTTTTGGATTCTTCTTCACCAAATCATAATCAATCTTATTAATAAGCCTTACACATCCGTAACCGCCGCGTAAACAAAAAATAGCATTAATATTATCATCCGCAAAAAAAGCATGCATATCTTCAAGTTTTTCTTCATCGGTTCCTGCTAAATATCTGTTTTTATTAAAAATATTTTTTCCGAAAATAATATTATAACCTAAGCTTTCGAAAAATATCTTAGCCTTCAAAGCCTCTACTTCATTGTCCACGCAGCCCGCAGGAGCTATAATTCCTATTGTATCTCCGACTTTCATTTTTTTTGGTTTAATAATGTTCATAATTTTGTTAAATCTGTTGTAATTAGGATATAATAATAACATGAATGAAAAATTTATTCCATTATACAGAAAATACAGACCTCAAACGCTGGAAGAGATTGTAGGTCAAGAGCACGTAAAAAAAGCATTAACAAATGCTATTAAACTAAATAAAATTGCTCACGCATACCTTTTTACAGGTCCCAGAGGCACAGGTAAAACTTCAACTGCACGTATTTTAGCTAAATCTTTAAACTGTACAGACGGGCCAACAGTAACACCATGCGGCAAATGTGCAAGTTGCATTGATATAACAAATTCAACACCGCTTGATGTTGTTGAAATTGATGCAGCAAGTAACCGTTCCGTTAATGATGCACAAAATATCCTTGAAAAAATACAATATGCACCTGTTAACGGTAAGTATAAAATTTATATAATAGACGAAGTTCATATGCTTACAGTTCAAGCATTTAATGCTCTTTTAAAAACACTTGAAGAACCACCTGAAAATGTTATTTTTATACTTGCAACAACAGAAGTTCACAAAGTCTTGGATACTATAAAAAGTCGCTGCCAAAGGTTTGATTTTAAAAGAATAACAACCAATGATATTGTAAAACATTTAAAACACATTGCTAAATTAGAAAAAATTAACATTGAAGATGATGCAGTTTTAACAATAGCAAAGAACGCAGCAGGCGGAATGCGTGACAGCTTAGCTCTTTTGGACCAATTGAGTGTTTTGGATACAGAAAAAGCAATTACAACCGATGATATTAATTCGCTTTTGGGCAGATTATCTTTTGATGTTCTGAACAAACTTTCTGAAAGTATTATAAATTCCAATCCTAATGATGCAATAGAAATTCTTGAAGAAATTTATAATAAAGGAAATGAACCTTCTCAAATTTTACTTAATTTACTAAATTATTTCAAAAATCTGCTTATCGTAAAAAATTGCAAAACGGAACTTGTTCTTGAACTGACACAAACAACAGATTCACAGGTAGAAATATTAAAAACACAAGCAGAAAAACTTGAAACTCACCAAATCATTTTTCTTACGGAAAGAACTTCTTATTACATAAACGAATTAAAAACAACAACAAATCAACATATTTGGCTTGAAATTGCAATGATAGACCTTGCGAATTTAACGGAAAATTCAAAATTAATAGACTTGCAAAATCGCTTAATGAAACTTGAAACAGGGGAAACCGAGCACGTAACAGTTTCAAACTACAAAACTCCGCCGCATCCTGTACAAAAACCGTCAATGAAACCCGCAGGCGGTATACAACCTATAATAAATAAAAAAATTGAGCCAATAAAAACTATTGAGTCTACAAAAGATATTACACCTGAAATTACACCCTCAGCACAAGAACAAAAAACTTCGACAGAACAGCCTATTCAAACAGGTAACATACAAGAACTTTGGAAAAAATTATTAGAAAATATAAACTATGCACCAACAAGACAATTATTAATCCAAATGGCTAAACCTCTTGTTATCACACCTGAAAATGTAGTTATAACTATCAGAACAGAAGGTTTTGTAAAAAAATTAAATGATGATTCAAATAAACAACTCCTTAAAGAAGCAGTTGATAATTTGTTTAATCAAACAAATTCACAAGTAGTAATAAGATTACCTCAACCGTCTGATAATGAAATCTTATTGGATAAAAATTCAAATACTATGCCAGAAGCAGAACAAACGGAAGAAACAAAAAAAATAGAACAACCTGTTGAAAATAAAATAGAAGAAAACACTCAAAAGGAACCCTCGCCTACAAAACCGACATTGAATGAATCTGCACTTTCAGACCAAGTTAAAATGGTTAAAAATCTTTTTGACGGAAAAATTGTAGAATAATTAAATATTGTAAATATTTTTTTAAATACCGTTATTATAAGCTTTTAAGGTGGAATTTAATACTATACCCCTTAATTGAGTTAGTATTTTATTATCCATTTTTGGTGTAGAAAAAAAGTATATTTATCATATATATGTGATAAAGAGCATCAGGCGAACTCTTAAAATTCTTGTGTACCGATTTGGTTTGTCTGATGTTTTTTATGCCACAACAACTTTTACAACTGCTTTTTTTACATAAGTTGAATTAGTAACACTAATTTGCGGCATGTGAACATCATACGGATAAAGAATTATAAAATCCCCTTCATTCATTTTTATAAACTGTTGAGGAAAATCTGATGATAAAAACTCTACGTCTTTTTCATTATCATAGGTCTCTTGTACCTGAAAATTTTGAATTTCACCAACACCAATAAGTTCTGAACCTTCAATCATAAATTGGATATCAATATATTTCCTGTGAGCTTCCCATTTACCTTGATTTTCATGCTTTGTATTATAATCCTGTATATTTACATATACATCATCATTCAATATTTGATATTTACCGTTTTCAAAATTTTTAAGATTATTATTCTGTATAAATTCAAGCCCAAGTTTAATCTTATCTGACAAACTATAATAATTTTTAGTATATTTTAATGAGTTTTTTATCATAAAATTAGTATAACATAAAGATTATGGACGAAAAAAAGTTTTATACATACCTTCTGCTTACTGAAAATAATACATATTATTGCGGTTATACAGATGATATAAAAAAAAGATATCAAAAACATATTGAAGGCACCGGCGCAAAATATACAAAAGCAAATAAACCCGTTAAAATTGCATATTTAGAAAGTTTCAAAAGTAAATCAGAAGCGATGAAAGAAGAATGCCGAATAAAAAATTTAACCAGAATAGCAAAAGAAAATTTAGTAAAAAATTTTAAAAATTTAACTCCGAATTTGTACTTAATAGCGCAGGAAATTTCATCCCTATATATCTAATCAACACCCGTCATTTTTCCGCCCTTCTTGATAAACGGAATATTACGCTGAATTTTTTGTTTTCTTGAAAAATTAGATATATCTTCTTTTTTCAATTCTTTGTAATTCTTTTTAATTTCTTTAACTTCTTGTTTATATTCTTTTTTTAATTCTTTTTTCTTTTCTTTTTCGGCTTTTTTATCTTCTTTTTTCTTTTTCTTTTCGTATTTTTCAGCAAGTTTTGTTTCAGCAACAACACTCGCAGGGTCAACAACTCCATCCTGAATTATTTTTAGTCCGATTACACTAACGTTAACATTTTCATCAGTTAATGATTCCATTCTGACTTGTCCGCCTCTGTAATCTACACTCCAAGTACCCAAACTTCTCGGAGGATTACCTGTATAAGCATAAGCAGCAACAATAATTCTGTCTTGGTTATTTGCATCAAATCCTAACGGATAAACATCCCATCTTACATCTTTTACATCTAAATCCTTTGTAGTACGCCAATAATAACGAACCGCTTCTCTTACTTCCGTTAATCTGTATTGCTTTTTAGTAGTGAAATCATATACTAGTATATTTGTTTGCCATATGCCGTCTTCAACACTACCTATTTTTTCTTTCGCAACAACTTTTGACAAATCGACAGAAAAATCAACAGGTGTAATTGTTTTAAATAATCCCCATTCTATGAGAGTCCTGTCAGTTGAAAAAATTGGAACAGAATTACGTGCCGCAAAATTAGCTTTTATAACCTTTTCAACATCCGGCATACCTTTTCTTAAAGGCAAAACATATACATCACCGTCAGTTGAATGTGTTTTTGCATAGTAAGAAACAACAGGAACAAGCATTATACTTGTATCAGGAGCAATTAACCCCGGTAAAATATCTTGTCTGTCATACCTTGCACGTTTCCTATCGATATATAGTTCAGGACTTCCCGGCGGATCATTATATCTTATTAGTTTATATTTTGGCTGAGGAACATATTTCATCTTACTGTCCTCAACTTTTTTTATATAATCGCCATCACCTACGGATTTATCTTTTGCCACAGATTTTTTTTCATATTCCTCGACCGTCATATAACCTGACTCAGGCATTAATTTCTTTTTATAACGGGTCTTGGCTTCCTGACGTTGTACTTTACTTCTGTAATCCCACTCGTTATTATTAATTGCATAACAACTAAGTGCCGAAAAACTAATAATTAGCACTCCTAAAATTAATATTTTACGCTGCATTTAAACTAAACCTTCTGTAAGTACTTTACTAACCGCTTGTGAACGTGAAGCAACGCATAATTTTTGCAAAATACTGTGAACATGCGCTTTTGCAGTAGATTTTGTAATAACACGTCTTTCTGCTATTTGCGGATTTGAAAGTCCTTCAACAAGTAAAGCTAAAATATCCATCTCAGTGCTTGTTAAACCATAAATATTTTTGCCTTCATTATATTTAATTTCACCTGTTGGTGCAGATGAAACAGCAGAATGACTATTTTTTTGAACCCTTGATAAGACTATTCTTGCTATTTGTGGATCCAGCCAACCTGTACCTTCTGAAACAGATTTAATAGCTCTTTCAATTTGTTCTGCGTTGGCGCCCTTCATAATATAACCGTTTGCACCAGCTTCAAAAGCATCCAAAACATCATCTTCGCTATCTCTTGAAGTAAACATTAAAACCTTAATTTCCGGATTAGTTTCTTTAATCATTTTAGTAGCTTCTATTCCGTCAATTTCAGGTAAGCCGATATCCATCAAAACAACATCCGGTAAAAGCGTTCTTGCTTTATTTACACCGTCAGTACCACTTTCTGATTCCCCGATAAGACTTATATCACCTATTTTTTCAAGAATAAGAGACAAGCCCATACGTACCATTAAATGATCCTCTACGATAAGCACCCTTACATTTCTCATTATATTTTGCGTACTTTCAGTTTCAGATATAACAGATTCTGCTATACGTTCTTTTACGTTTGTCATTATACTGTAAGCCTTTCTTTTTCAGGTTTGACTGCAACATCGGTTAAAATAAATGAAAATTCACTACCTTTATTTATTTTACTTTCTAACCATATTTTGCCGCCATGAGCTTCTATAATTTGTCTTGATAAATACAATCCCAAGCCGGTACCTGTTGAACGTTTTTTGCTTGTACCTTGTGAAAATCTCTTAAACAGGTTTGGAATGTCTTCTTTTGGTATACCATTTCCGTTATCGGAAATTGAGAACAAGAAATCACCACATTGCTCTTTGACTGTAATTTCTATCTTGCCGTTAGGATTTGTATAATTAACAGCATTACCGCAAAGATTTGCGATTACCCTGCCAATTTCTTGCCTGTCAGCAGTTATTAGCAAATCATCATCTATCTCAAAATTCAATACAAAATCAATATTCTTTTTATCAGCAAGAGGTTTTAATTCTTCATAACGCTGCATTATAAGGTCTTTTGCATTAAAATGACTCTTTACAAGTTCAATCTTACCTGCATCAAACTTATAAACCGTCAAAAGACTGTTTACCAAACCTAATAAACCTTCACTATTAGATTTCATTGTCGACAAAAGCATATGCTGACGGTCATTCAACTCACCCACAGTACCATCCAAGAAAAATTCCAATGTTTGAATGGCAGCAGTAAGAGGAGTTCGCATATCATGCGTAAGAGTTGCAATAAAATCATCTCTAAGCCTGTCTGTTTCTTTTTGAACACTAACATCCCTTATAACACCGACAAATTTTTGAGACACTTCATTCTCATTATCAGAAGAAATAAGCGCAAAATTTACCTCAACCGGTATTTGCTTTTCGCTTAAGGCATTTGCAATGTAGCAATCTCTTAATACAGCTTCACCGTCTTCTATGCATTTTTCAAGAGTTTCTCGAAGACCTCCACCATATAGAATATCCGATAAATTTGTTGAAAGTAAATGCGACTCACTATACCCTGACAAATTTTCCGTAGCAGGGTTAACCTGTTCTAATTTACCGTTTTTATCGACAATAATTATACCATCTGCGCAATAATTTATAATACTTTTCAATTTAGTATGGGCACGGTATAAATCAGCAGTTTTTTGAGCAACCATATCCTCTAAATTATGCGAATATTTCTCTAGCTCTTGCTTTGCTGTTTCCAATTCATTAATTTTTTCGTGCAAATTATCTAATAAATGACTTCTTTCAATACCATTTCTTATATTAATAAGTAAATCATCATTGTCCCAAGGTTTTTCTATATATTTATACAAACCTATTTCATTAATTGCACTAATAGCATTTTTCTTATCAGCATAACCCGTAAGCAAAATTTTACTAACATCAGGGTAAAGTTTTTTTGCCTCAGATAAAAATTCCAAACCGTTCATCTGTGGCATAATAAAGTCTGAAATAATAATATCCGGACTATTCTGTTTTAAAAATTCAATCGCCTCAACAGGATTGTTAAACGTAACACAATTGCTAAAACCCTCTATTTTTAAAAGAGTTTTTAATGCAGAAGTTACCATTTGTTCATCATCTACGACAACTATCAATCCATCTTTCATAGCAATATAATACAGCATATTTTTACCCATGCCAAATTCTTAACAAAGCGTAAAATATTATTGCCACAGATATAAATATTAGATTGTAGATATATTTATATAAAAATACAAGTAGCATTTTTAAACTTAGCTACTTGTATTTACCCCCGACACGATTCGAACGTGCGACGCCCTCCTTAGGACGGAGGCGCTCTATCCAGCTGAGCTACGGAGGCTCAATTCGTGGGCTTTCAGTTACAATATCATAAAAATACTATAAAATTATATCATTTTACATAAATATCATCAACAGTTTTTGGAGGAACACTCGGAACATAGTTTTCCAAATATTCAAATACTTCTTGAGGAGTTTGGGCTAAATAATACAAGTCCCTTACCTGTTTTCGTGCAAAGTTTTCATCAATAACTTTATCAAAAAATTTAAATAATTCATTATAATAATTATTTGTGTTTAAAAAAACTATAGGTTTAGAATTATAGCCTAAATTTTTCAAATCAACAATTTCAATAACTTCATCTAAGGTTCCAAATCCTCCTGCAAGGGCGATGACCGCATCCGACATTTTATCCATTTTTTCTTTTCGGTCGCGCATGTTTTCAGTCAGTATAAATTCATCACAATTTGAACCTTCATGTTCTATAAATCCATATATTTTTTCAGGCATTATTCCATAAACTTTTGCACCATTCATTTTGGCTGTTGAAGAAACAATTCCCATAAGTCCTAAATCAGAACCGCCATATACTAAATCATAACCTTTTAAAGCTATCATTTCGGCAATAGTTTGTGCATCTTTCAAATAATTTTCATGAATTTTTTTATTTGCCGAACAATACACACATATTCTTTTCATTCTATACCCTCACAACAAAAATAATATCATAAAATAATTATATTTTTTCTTTATTATTAAGCTTTTAAGATAAATATATTAACTTTTGTTACAACACTTAAAGAAAAATCTAAAGTTTCATTTTTGACATGTCGATATATTAAATGTGAGAGATACGAAATAAAGGAGTATGTGTTATGAGAAAAGTTAATTATCAAAGATTTAAAAAAGCATTAGAAGAACAAAAAACTTTAAATTTCGCAAATTTAAAGAAAGATATTGAAGGCATTAAATGCATTATTGAAAGAGTTCTTACAGCTGCAATGGAATCCAGTCAAACTAAAATTGAACGTGATTACAATGTTAGCTCGCTTTAATATAAAATCGTTTAGCTATTAGATTAGGGGACATCATTACAAACAAAAAAACCGATTACTTTCGTAATCGGTTTTTTTGTTTGTATATGTATATTTTATTAAGCTGCAAATGGATTTTGCTGACCGCCTGCTACTGCTGCTAAACTGTTACATGCTATCTGGGCATCAGCTGAATTGCAACCTTCTGCATTTAATCTTTCTGCTGCTGCAACTGCAACTTGATTTAATACTTGTTTATTATTTTTAGCTTGTTTTGCTAATTCTTTTGCTTCTCTTTCTTTTGCAAGAACAAGTTCATCTTTACCTACAACTTTTTCTGCACCTTTCTTAGCCAAGCGGCTGCCAATTGTACCACCAATTAATGAGCATAGAGAACCGATTACAGCACCTGCAACAGCACCAATTGCTGTACCTGCACCAGGAATAATTGAACCGATAGCTGCACCTATCTTAGTACCTAATGCAGCACCTGCTACCCAACCACCTACGGAAGCAACAGTTTTAACACTTGATTTACCTATTTGTCTCATACCTGCTTTTTTACCAAGTTTTTTAAATGTAGGTACAACATTAGTTACAACTTCTGTAGCACCTTCCATTACTAACATTGCACCGCCGCCTTGTGCTTTAAATTGATTTAAGCATTTGCTTGCAATTGGGCTTTTTGCAGCTGCACTACTAATTGCGCTGCTTGCCTTATTTATACCTAAAACATTTTTAGTTTTTCCCCAGAAACCTGTTGCTGCTGCTGCATTTGCTTGGCTCAATAATTGATTTGCTGTATTTGCAGCATGTTTTGAACCTGTTTGACCTAGTGTTTCTGCTGCCAATCTTGCTTGTTCATATAACGATTGAGTATTTTTTGACATACCAGCCAATTTATCTGCTGATGGAATAGCTGATAACAATTGAGAAGCCTGAGAAGCTTTTGAAGCAGCTTGCATACCTGCAATGCCTCTTCCTGCTGTCACATAAACATTATGCATAGATCTTGATGCTTCTGTTGCAGTTTGCATTGCTGCTCTATAGTTGCCACGATTCTTTCTTAACCAAGATGCACCTTGAATAACCAAGTTACCGCCAGCACCCGTTAAAGCATCTTTAACACCAAGATCCTCTTTATTGGTAAGAGCAACACCTGTTGCGTATTTTACTAAATTTTCAACATCATAAGCTGAATAAGTTGAACCTGAAAAATTCGGACTGTAATTGTAAGTCATTTAAATATCCTCTTATAGAACCTCGTACCATGATAAAGTATTTTTTGAGGAAAAAATTGACTTTTTTTAGGTTCATGCATTCATTTTTATTTACAATTGTTTACAAACTCCGCAATTTTTGTAACCATAACATTTTCAAAGCGTTCACGTTCTTCTTTTGTTTTAGCCTCGAATCTTAGTGTAAAAACAGGCTCGGTATTACTTTGCCTTACAAGAGCGAATCCGCCATCAAAAACAATTCTCATTCCATCAATTGTAATAATATCTTTTATTTTTGAGCCAAATATATCAGGATTTTCTTTTACATATGATTCAAACTGTTCCAAAACTGATTTTTTAAATTCATTTGGACAAGGCAAACGTACTTCTTGCGAAGAAAATATATCATTAAACGGTTCTAATAAATCTTCAATTTTAAAGGAAGGATTTACTTTTTTATGCTTTGCAACAATTTCAATAATTCTGCAGCCCGCATAAACAGCATCATCAAATCCGTAATATCTGTCTTTAAAGAATGTATGACCGCTCATTTCACCTGCAAGAACAGCCCCCGTTTCTTTCATCTTAGCTTTTATAAATCCGTGTCCGGTTCTACACATTATTGCTTGAGCACCTGAATTATTTATCGTATCAAAAAGGACTTGTGAACATTTTACTTCTGATACAATAACGGGTTTTATACCGGAATCTTTATATCTTTCTATAACATCCATTGCATATATTAATAATAATTTATCACCAGTCATTGAACGACCTTGCGAATCTATAATACCAATCCTGTCGCTATCTCCGTCAAAAGCAATACCAAAATCAGCATTATTTTCTACTACTGTTCTTTTAATATCAGTTAAAGTTTTTTCATCGCTTGGATTTGGATGATGATTTGGAAATTTTCCGTCCGGATTTGAATACAATTCAATAACTTCACACCCTAAAGAACGATATAGGGACGGAGCGATAACACCTCCGGTTCCATTAGCACTATCTACAACGATTTTTATACCTTCTCCAACTCTGCCAAAATCAAGTTTCATAACACTTATATAATCAGGTATCAAATCATATTCCGCCTTTTTACCGAATGTATGAGATAAAAGAGATTCTTTACTAACATCTTCAACGATTTTATATAATTCTTGTATCTCACTTTCACCGAGAATTTGTCCTTCAAAAGTCATTTTCAATCCGTTATATTGGCTCGGATTATGACTAGCCGTAACAATCAAGGCTCCATCTATATCAGCTCCGCCGGTAACCTCAGTATTTACACCAACTACATTTGAATAATATCCTATTGGCGTAGGCGCAAGTCCTAAATCTACAAGATTTGCTCCCGCAGAAGTTACCCCGCCGATTAAAGCTTTTGCCAATGGAAGTGAATGATTTCTGGCATCTCTGCAAACTGTTATCCACAAGTCTTTTGGTTCTTTACCTGATAATTTTGAAATATACTTTACATAAGATTTACCTACAAAGAAGTAAAGTTCTTCTGTTATGTCTTGTCCGTATACACCTCTTATGTCGTTTTTACCGAATGCATTTGCCCATTTAGCAATCATTTTCAAACCTCCATTTTTCATCTATAATATTAGCATAAAAATATTGAGGAGATATGAATAAGTTTTTATCAGATTTATTTAATAAACAAAGTTTTGCAGGAATAATCTTTATATTACCGGCAATCATTGGTACACTCATATTCATTATAATACCTATTTTTTGCTCTTTCGGATTAAGTTTTACGAAATGGGATTTGCTTAACTCCGTTGATTTTATCGGATTAGAAAACTATAAAAAAGTGTTTACGGAACCGGTATTGGTTAAGATTTTGATAAATACTTTTGTTTATGCCATATCTGTAACATTTTTAGGAGTAATACTTCCTCTTATTTTAGCTTATATACTTAATTGCAAAATCAGAGGAAGCGAATTTTTTAAGACGGCTTATTTCTTGCCTTTTGTTACACCAATGATAGTTATAGGAATAGTTTGGGAATGGATTTTTGACCCTAACATCGGCATTTTAAATAATATTTTACATATGCATATCAATTGGCTTTATGACACACATTTCGCCATGCCGGCATTAATAATAGTGTCTGTTTGGAAACTTATCGGATATAATATGGTAATATTCTTATCCGGTTTTAGCACAATGAATAACGAATTACTGGAAGCTTCAAAAATCGACGGTGCAAACGAATATGAAACATTCAGATATATTTCGGTTCCGCTTTTATCGCCGACAATATTTTTTGTGGTAATTATAACTGCAATAAGTTCTTTTCAGGTGTTTGATTTGGTTTATGTTATGACTCAGGGCGGACCGTTAGACAGTACGAACGTTTTGGTTTATTCGATTTATAAGAATGCTTTTGAATATTTTAATGTAGGGAAAGCAAGCGCATTAGCTTACGTATTATTTGCAATAGTATTGATTTTAACTCTATTTCAATGGAAAATAAGAAAAAAATTGGTTTATATAGAAAAGGATTAGTATGAAAAGATTATTAATTTTGTTTTTATGTCTGTTTATTGGTAATACCGGTATAGCCGCAGAAGTTAAGATATTACACACCAGCGACATCCACGGCAGAATTTCACCCGTCGAATATAAGGGTAAACCTAATTGCGGAGGTTTTTCAAGAAGATTGTCCTTCGTAAATCAAATCCGCAGCAACAGCAAAAATGTGCTCCTCTTGGATAGCGGAGACTATTTTCAAGGTTCTTTATATTACAGATTAGATTTTGGAAAATCAAGTGCTAAATTATTACAAGAAATAAAATATGACGCAATAGCACTTGGTAATCACGAATTTGACAACGGAACAAATGTTTTAAAACATAATATTAAAAACTCAAAAACTCAATTTTTATCTGCAAATGTACATTTTAGAGATAAATACTTACAAAAAGCCGTAAAACCTTATATCATAAAAGATTATGACGGAGAAAAATTTTTAATAATAGGTGTTACGACATCAAAACTTGCAAGTTTATCCAATACTAATAACATAACCGTAACAAATCCTATTGAGGAAATAAACAAAATAATAAAAGCAGTAAAATATGATAAGCTTATTATACTTTCCCATTGCGGTTTAGAAGAAGATAGAAGCATTGCAAAAAACATTCCGCAAATAGATTTGATTTTAGGCGGGCATAATCATTACTTTTTTAATGTTCCTGAATACGTAAAAGAGGTTCCTATTGTTCAGGATGGAGAATTTGGAATAAGAGTCGGTATTATTGATTTTAATCAGAAATTAAAACACTATACCTATAAAAATATCACACCCGAAATAAAATCCGATATAAATATTGACGAAAAAATAGCAAAACTGGACAATCACAATAAAAAAGTTTCAAACGAAATTCTTGCGAAATCTGAAGTTTTACTGATAGGCGACCAAACAACCATTGAACATAATCAGACAAATCTTGGCAAGCTTGTTTTAATATCAATGACAAAAGCATTTAAAAATACTTATTATGACGGTATCATTACAAACTCCGGTTCAATAAGAATTAATAAGAATTTCAAAGGTAACATAAGCTATGCTGATGTACTGGAAATATTACCATTTGAGAATGATATCGTACTTGTTGAAGTTCAAGGCAATTATTTAAAAAAAATATTACAAAGAGGTATGCAAAATAACAGACGATATTTGCAATATTATTTAAAAGATAAAAATATTGATAATAACAAAACTTATAAAATAATTACGAATTCTTACATAGTAAGCGGAAAAGACGGGTACGAAGAATTTAAGAATTCAAAAATTATAAAGCATTCAAATACTAATCCTGCAAAATTATTAAAACAAACTTTACAGGAAATGAAAGTTTTAACTGATGAAAATTTAAATATTGATAACCTTTAACTAGTGAAAACTTATAATTTCATTAAAGACTTTTATCGCAAATCTGTCTGTCATTGCAGAAATAAAATGAATTATTGCTTTTCTGTACATCAAATGAGATTTGTAATCATAAACAATTTTATTATCCAGTTTTTGTTTTGCTCTTTCTTCCGGACAAATATCGGTATATCTTATCAGCCAACCTTTAAAATATTCCAATAGCGTAGGATATAATTTAATTTCTGCATTCATTGCAGATAATATATCATCACAAAAATACAAATCCAATTTTTCAAAAATAGTTTCCAGAACAACGGTAGCATAACGTTTAAAAGGTTGTAAACGAGCGTGTCCGCATATATTTTCAGTATTGTATTCTTTAATCAGACGCATTGTTTCAAAAGCGTTATCCGTAAATTTCAAACCTTCCTCAGGAGTAGAATTCTGGCATAAATCTCTTATGAAATAATAAGTGAGGACTTTTGGTCCTACTTCATTCAATCGTTCGCGAGGAAATGCTTTTTGGATGATATGTTCAATTTCTTTCATTTGCTGTTCAGTAAGAATATTATATATCAATGCATCTTCAATATCTCGGCTTAAATATGCTATCGTATCAGAAAGCTTAACAACACAACCTTCATAAGTAAACGGCATTACGTGGCTTGCATATTGAATATCAACAAGATTAAAGAATTCCTCTCTTGGTTTTATGTTTTTTTCGTTAACTTCACCACAGTGGCAAACAATACCATCTCTTACCGCATAAGTAAGATTAAGATTTCTGGAATATCCTTTATAATCAGGCAGTAGCTCAATATTATCAACGAAATTAAGACTATTGCCTTCATGCCAGAAACGAACGCAAATGCCCAATCTTTGAACCAATTCATTTAAAATAAATTCTCCATGATGTCCGAAAGGTGCGTGTCCTAAGTCGTGCCCGATAGCAATGGCATTAACAAGCTCTGCATTTAGATTGAGATTTTTTGCAATTGTTTCGGCAATTGACGCAACGTGAGTTACATGCTCAATTCTTGTACAAATATGGTCATTTTCTGTTGCAAAAAATACCTGCGTTTTATTCTTCATTCTACGATAAGCAGTACAATGCAAAATTCTGTGCTCATCTCTTTCAAACGGGCTTCTTGTGTCATACTCCGTTCTATAAATTTCCGTCATTCTTGATGAAGCCATCTCATATTTAGAATTACCCGGAATCATTGCAACAGATGAAAAATCTGCCATTTTTGTTTTTTTAGATAAATTTTCAGTCATAATATTTTAATTTTACATATTTTTTGCAAATATAAATAATCTATTTGCATGATTTTTAATTTTATGCTATTTTCTTAAAAAATTAATATAAAGGAGAATATTATGCCTATTAGAATTAGTTCATTTTTACCAAAAAAATACAAAAAAATTAAAGTAGAAGACCAACTTAAAGATTTAGACAAGGATCAGGATGGAAAATATTCATTAGATGAAATAAAAAACGAAATTCCTGGTGCTATAAAAGGTATTATTGGTAAAGAAAAAATAGATGGTGCTATCCTTTCACTATTTGATAAAGATGGAGATAAACAAGTAAGCCAAGAAGAAATTGAACAATGTTTGCAAGAAAATTTTGGTATTGCTTATTCAGAAGTAAAAGATATGAATGTTTCAAGTTTAGTTGATAAAATTCAAGATGCAGTAGAATATAAGCAAGAACATCAAAAGCTTCAAAGTTCCATTTTCGAAGATAAACCTCATGTATAATTTAAAATTTACTGTTGATAAAGAAAAATGTATTAAATGCGGTTTATGCCAAAAAGATTGCATTTCAAAGATTATACAGACAGATACAGATGGTTATCCTTGCGTAAAGGATGAAACGTTTTGTATTAGTTGTCAACATTGTCTTGCGGTTTGTCCGAAAGGTGCTATTTCTGTTTTTGGAAAAAATCCGGATAATTCTGATGAAATAAACAACACTATTTCGCCGGAGCAACTTGAAAATTTAATCAAAGCACGCAGAAGCTATCGCATATTTAAACAAGAAAATATTGATAGCGAGACTATGAATAAATTAAAAAATATTCTTAACTGGGCGCCGACAGGTGTTAATTTTAGAGATTTACGTTTTACTATCGTAGAAAATAAAGACACAATGGTGGAAATTAAAGAAACTTTGTATAAGAAATTAAAGTTTTTATTTAAATTTATACCACTGAAAAAATCTTTACAGCCGTTTAAACAAGCTATTTTGGATGGTAATGATGTAATTTTCAGAAATGCACCTCATATGATTGTTGTAAGTACAAATAAAAAAGCACCTTGTAAAGAAATTGACCCTATAATTGCATTAAGTTATTTTGAATTATATGCTCAATCTTTGGGCATCGGAACTTTATGGTGCGGATTTGCATATAAAACACTGCCTTTTAGCAAAGAAGTAATGAAAAAGCTGGAAATACCTAAAACTCATAAATTATCTTACGTAATGTTGTTTGGGAAACCCGATATAAAATATCAAAGAGCAATCCAGCCTGATAACCATAAAATAACGGTATTATAATGTTAAAAACGCTCTCAAATATAAAATACGGCTTAACATTTTTGAGTCTGGGAATATTTATTTTCTTTTATAAATGTGTATTGAGCGGTTTTGATTTGCTTCCTGGAGATAATATAGATTCAAGGTATATAAACTATATTCTTGAACATTTTTGGCTATGGTTTCATCAAATTACCCCCCACAATGAATTATGGAACATGCCAATACTCTACCCTGCCCAAAATACGTTATCAAATTCTGATATGTTATTCGGTCTGGGAATTTTTTATATACCTATAAGATATTTTACCAATCCTTATAACTCTTTTTTAATAACCGTTTTTATAATGTGCCTTTTGAATTTTTCAACATTTTATTTTTTATTAAAAAAATGTTTTAATTTCAAAGATCTATCAAGCGCATTTGGAGCATACTTTTATGCATTTTCATTGATAAAATATGCTCAATTTTGCCACGTACAGCTTTTATCTCAATTTTACACAATATTGGCATTAATTTGCTTTATAAAAAGTAAAAAATATAAATACCTTACTTTTATAGGATGTGCTTTTGTAGCATTACAGTTGTACACAAGTTTTTATTTGGGTTGGTTTATTATTTTTACGATTTTTTTCGTCACAGTTATCACTTTATTCTTTGAGAAAGAACGTAATAAAATATTTCAATATCTAAAGCAAAATTACAAATTTATAATTTTTAATTTGCTATTTCTTATTACGTTTTTATTACCATTAGCAATGCATTATTTGATGGTAGGTATAACAAAATTCCCTTATAATGCCGAAATCATTATATATCCGTCATTTAAAAATTATATTTTAAATTTCTCTCTAATTAATAATTTACTACTCTTTAAATCGGAAAATTATAGTCCTGATATTGTATTTGGATTTGGTATTATAACATCACTATTAATATTTATCAGCTTTTTCCATTTAAAAAAATACCGAAATATAATTGTTATATTTACTTTACTTATATACGCAGTACTATGTATTCCTCTCATGCACAAATTATTATATGATTATTTCCCCGGTGCAGGTGCAATAAGAGCTGTTGGAAGATATTTAAACATACTATGCCCTATTTTTGCAATATTATTAGCAAATTTTATTGAAAAAATAAATAAAAAAGCATTAAAAGCAATAATAATTATAACAATTATTATTGAGCAAATACCTGTACATTCATTTCTTTTATATAGCAAAAAACAAGCCTTGCAAGATATTACAAAGTACAATGTTCCTAAAACTTGCAGCGTAATTTTTATGAATTATTCAAAAATTCCTGATGAAAACCATACACTGATACATAAAATTGAAGTAGATGGAATGTGGCTGGCATTAGCCCATAGAATATATACAGTTAACGGATATGGCGGTATGATTGTAAATCGTCCCCGAGTAAAATTGAAACCTGAATGTATAATAGAATTGAAAGACTAAATTTATGATTTTATTTTGTGATAAAATTTGATTATGAAAAAGTTTTTTTTGATTATTGTTGCTTTATTTTTGGTATCTTCGGGTGTACAAGCAATAGAAGATTGCGGATGTGAGCACCATCATCATTTTGATACTGCAATTAAAGTAAAAGATGGAACACTTTTAAATGTCAGAGATTGTATATCAATTGGCGTAAATAACAGCCCTGTAATAAAAGAATACGCACACAGATTGGAAATTGCAAAAAGTAATGTCGGAATTGCAAAATCTGCATATTTTCCTGAATTTTCTGCGGGTGCAGGATTTAGACAAGAATTTAATTCTAATAGAAATGAATTTGCAAGAAATTACAGTGAAATTCCAACAGTCGGCATAAGTTTAAACAAAATGATTTGGGATTTTGGCAAAACAACAGCAAATGTAAAAATGGAAGAGTTTTTCAAAATTGCAGCAGAATACGAGTTTGAAGATATAATTTGCCAAACAGTTTTTAATATAAAAATTGCATACTATGAATTGTTAAAAGCAAAATCTCATTATGAAGCACATAAAACATATTTTGATATACAGAATAATCTTGTAAAAGATATTCAAAAACTCGTCAAATCAGGACAAAAGGATAATGCCGATTTAATAAATGCAAAACTAATACTCATAAAAACAAAAACACAGTTAATTGAAGCTGAAAACGATTACAAAATTGCAAAGGAAAATTTAAATAATGCGATATATTTAAAAAATGCTCCGGATTATTCTGTTTATGCAACAGACACCTTTAATTATAAACCTGCCAAACAAACAGTTTACTCAAATGTATACAATTTAAAAAATAACAAATCTATAAAAGATGACACCATTTTTCAACACCCAAATTATAGCTATAATAAGGCAGTTGAAATTGCATACAAAAACAGTCCCGATATAAAAGCGCTTGTTGCAACAAGAAATGCATTTGAACAAGCCCTTGTTTTTGTAAAAAGAAGCTATTACCCTAGTTTAAACGCAGGTGTAGGTTATGATTTTCTAAACACAAATCATTATAATAACAATGGATTATCTGTTGCAGTAACAATAGATTCAACAATTAACGGGATGCGCCAAAAATATGATTTAAAAGGAGCTAATGCACAATTAAATCTTGCAAACACAGAAATAGAAACATTTAAAGATAATTTATATTTCACCGTAAGAAAATGTCTTAACAATGTAAATTCGACATACAAAAATTTACCTGCAAACAGGGAAAAAATGAGTATTGCAGCTAAAAATTTTGAATTAACATACAATAATTATAAATCCAACCAAATGAATCAACTCGAACTCGAAAATTCTGTGCAAGAATATTTCAACTCATTAATTGATTATATTAACTCGCAATTTGATTATAATATATCATTAATAAGACTTGAAATGGCTATGCACGAGCATTTAATTGATTATCATGATGATGCGGAACACGCAGCCGATTTTCACGAAGGCAATGAAAACGATGCTCTAAGCAAGTTAATTAGATGCAATAAAAAGCATAAACCATAAGGATATTTAATGTTTAAAAAAAATATAGAATGTCTGGAAAAAGTAAATAAAACACTTGCAGAAAAAATAAAAAATACATCTTTGGACAAAGTAAGCGAAAGTGTAGGTGCAATAAAAAATGAACAAGGAGAATACATACTTGTTCAGAATCAAAAGTATGTTGATGATACACCAAGCCCTGTTGAAGCCGCAAAAGAAATTTATACAGACTCGATAAGAAATGCAACAACACGTCACGATTTTATAGTCATATTTGGTTTAGGACTTGGCAACTTACTGGATTATACTCACGAAAAAAGCATTTGTAATCTTATTTTATATGAGCCTGATTTGGAAATATTAAGATTTACATTTGAATATGTTGATTTATCGAGATATTTTACAGATGGACGTCTTTACGTAACGGACTCAATTCAAGAATGCACAAAATATATCGAAAATAAATACTTATTAGATGATAAAATAGAATTTGTATATATAAAAAATTATCTTATGCAACATTCTAGCGAGTTTACGGTACTTACTGAAAGAATTTACGATGTTTGTAATTCAAAAATTATTGACATGAATACCACCCAAAAGATGTCAAAATCTTGGGTAAAAAATGAAATTTTCAATGTTTCCTCACCTAAAACAAACTATCCGATAAATATATTAAAAAATAAATTTAAAGATAAAACAGCACTCATTTTAGGTGCGGGTCCATCTCTAAAAGATAATATTGAAAATATAAAAAAATACAGAGATAAATTTGTAATATTTGCCGTACACAGAACCCTGAAAACATTAACAGACAACGGTATAATACCTGATTTTTGTGTCATAGTTGATGCAAAATGGCTAAAATATTACATAACACCGGAAAATACATTTTTAAATAACATTAATCTCATTGCAGACATAAAAGCTGACAGATACATACAAAATTTACCTTCAAAAAACCTTTTTATATATTACTCCGAAAATAATATTATAGGTGAAAAAATATCTTCAAGAATTTCAGATAAAGTAGAATTGCTTGAAACCGGCGGAACAAGTACAATATGTGCATATCGATGTGCAAAATACCTTGGATTTAAAACACTGATTTTTGCAGGAATAGATTTAGCATTTAAAGATGATACTGTGTACTGTGACGGTCAAATAGCAGCAGCAAATAATCAAAATAGTGTAAAAATACAAAATATTCTGCGTGAAACAACCCAAGTAAAATCTGTTACTGGAGAATATGTACAGACAAGAGCGGATTATGCAAGTTTTATAAAACAATTTGAACTGATTTTTGCAAAAGACAAAAACGTTAAATTATACAATTTAACTACATTTGGAGCTTATATATCAGGTATGATATACAAATCTTTTGAAGAAATAATTTCATCAACAAACATTGAAACTTTAAATGCAGACGAAATAATAGAACATGCAAAAACTGAAAATACAGAGCTTCCTGATAAAATAAGAAAATTAACTCAACAAATTCTATTGGAAGAAAAAAATAAAATAAAACCCATAGCTGATTTAATTAATGAATGGTTTGAAATGTACGAAAATCATCCGTCATTTTTTGAATATGCCACAAATATAATTACCAAAATAACTTCAACGATGATATTACAGGATTGTATTCAAATAGAACTTATAAAATTTTCAAAGCTCGTTGTATCAAAAAATACGGAAGAAAAGAAGGAATTTTTACTCAATTTATTCGATATAATTTTAAAGCATTATAAAAATTTAGATAACTTAATATAACTTGAAATGCCCATCTCTTTATGTTATATGTTTAGATTATGAAAGATATTAAGAACATGTTAAAAGGTGCCGTTGATAAAATCAAATCGGCAGTAGAAAAAGAAGATATTCCTTTATCGGAAGCTTATGCACAAATGGATGCTGAATTAGAAGAAGCTGAAAAAGCTTATGGTAAACCGTTATTTCCAACGGATGATGAGCCTGTTTCATTAGATAATCATTATCTGAAGATATTGGGCTTTAAAGATGAGATTTTGCCTGACTTTGAAACAATAAAAGCCAGATATGAGGAATTGTTAGAAAAATATAATCCTGATAATTTTGAAGAAGATGAAAAGAAACAAATAAAAGCAACTAAGAAAATCTATATGATTAACTCTGCTTATGACTATTTTTTGGCTAAGTATAAAGAAAGTGAGCAATAATGAATATTTTTCAAAAGTTATTTAAAGTGGTACAATCCTTTTTGCACGCATTTGTAAATCATATTCAAGATCCTATTTTGATGGCAGAACAAGCTATCAGAGACTTAAAAAAAGATTATGATGCAAGTATGAAAGGTCTTGCAGAAATTAAATCTCTTGCAATAGATACACAAAACAAAATCGCAGAACAAACAGAAATTGCAAAAGATTACGAAAAGAAAGCTCTTACATTACTGCAAAAAGCGCAAGCAGGTGATTTAAGCCAAGCCGAAGCCGACAGGTTAGCTTCAGAAGCATTAAAGAAAAAACAAACAGCTGTTGAAAACATAAAGAAATATACACTTGATGTTAAAAACTATAATGGTATGTCAGAAAAAATGGAAAGCAAAATTGCAACATTAAAAGAACAGATTCAAAATTGGGAAAGTGAAGTTCAAACATTAAAAGCTCGCCATAAAGTTGCTGTTACATCAAGAAAAATTAGTAAACAAATGGTTTCAATGAGTGATAACAATGCACAAGTATTGTTAGAGAATATGAAAGAAAAAGTTCAAAAAGAAGAATCTATGGCACAGGCTTATGAAGAAATGACAACAATTGAAACTGATATTGATAAAGAAATCAATGCAGCAATAGGTTCTACATATTCTGATGAAGTTCAACAATCATTATTAGAACTAAAAAAACAAATTACTCCAACATATCTAATAGAACAAAAAGATATCGAAACAGAAAACAATTAGTAAGGAATTAAAAATGTACATAGCAATTTACGGAATAATCATTTTAGCAATAATACTTTGCATTATTCCAATGTCAACAGGTTTTATAGCTGCATTAGGTCTTATTGTAGCAGCTATAATGATTATAGTATTAGCAAAAAGAAACTTTGACCTAAAACAAAGCATGAGCAAATATCCTGAGGATATGAGAATTATTCAAAACGTTAAAGAAGGCGGCGTAATTAAACTTGCAAATATTGACGGTTATAATGAAGATTTGGACTTAAAGGTTATCGGCAGAAATCTTTATATGGAAGGCGATTACAGTTGGTATGAACTTGAATGTTTGAGAAATGACGGTGAAAAAGTTTGGGTTGATGTTGATGATGACGACAATCTGCTTGTATCAGTTGTATTGAAAAAAATAACATTACAAGACATAAAAGCAAATGCAACTTCATTGGAACGAATGGATGAAGAAGAATCAGGTACAATTTATTATGACTCCGTAAGATATGATTATGATGATTCCGGTGATGCAAAATTCTATAAGCACTGTGATGACTCCAAAGTTGAAAAATTATATTACTGGGATTTCAAATCCAACAGTGGTAAATATATGATTTCCGTAGAAAAATGGAAAAGTGAAGAAGGCAAAGACGATTATGTATGCTATTATTCACAAATAGTTAAACCAATGGCTATTACAGTTTATTCAACACACGGTGAGGAACAAAAATAATGAAATATTCAATTTTAACAAGCCTTATATACATTGTTGTATCTTGTTTAATGTTAATATTCGGCAAATGGTTATTTACCAAATGCATAAAATATGATATGTATGGTGAAATAAAAAAAGGTAATGTTACGGCAGTAATACCGTATTGCGGATTTTTATTCGGAAATGTTGCCGTTTTAATCGGAGCATTTGTAGGGGATTCATCATTATCGTTTAAATCTGATTTGCTATACTACATAATATATGCATTAATTGGAATAGTACTAATGTTATTTTCGGGATTTATTGTTGAAAAAGCTATTTTGCATAAATTTGATAATGTTGCAGAAATTGTAAGAGACAGAAACATTGGAACAGCAGCTGTTCACTTTGGCATATATGTCGCATCAGGTCTAATAATTTCAGCTTGCGTAACAGGTGAAACTCTTGCAACACATGGTAAAATATATGGATTAGTTTCATCAATCGTTTATTATATACTCGGAATGGCATTTTTAATTTTATTTGCAAAAATATATGATTTATTGACACCGTATGCGCTTCTAAAAGAAATCGAAGAAGACAACGTTGCTGTGGGAGTTGCTTTTGCAGGTAATATTATAGCAATCGGTTTAATATTAATGCGTGCAACCATAGGTGATGTAGGAACCTGGCAGCACGGATTATTGTTATATTTTATAGATTTAACGGCAATTGTTCTTTTACTTCCAAGTATAGCTTTTATTTTGGACAGAATGATAGTAAAAGCTATTAACATAAAACAGGAAATTAAAGATAATAACATCGCAGCAGGACTTGGCGAGGCTTTTGTTATAATAGTTTTTGCATTACTAATCTTCTTTATGGTAGATTTCGTAAATATAGTATAAGTTTTGGGTAAATAGCAAAGTATGAAAGTAAATCCTAAACAGAAAAAAGAGAATTTATTTTTTTATAACAACTTAATGTTAATAGTTGCAATATTTTGTGCTGTGTGCTTTGTAACTTATTTTACGGTAGAAAATAAAGCTATTGCAAAACGTTCATATTCACTTGATGAAGGCTCTACCTATGGTCCGATTATTGTAAAAAAAGGTCAGCCAAAGCTTTGTAAAATTCGTTCTTCAATGTATGGCGATAATCAAAATATTTACTTTTCCGGTGAAGTATTAGACGAAGATAAAGAAACTCTGTATGAATTCGGTAAAGATTTATGGCACGAAAGCGGTTATGACTCAGAAGGTTACTGGTCAGAATCCGACAGAAATATGGAGGTGCGTTTAGCATTTACTGAACCTGGAAAATACTATATTCAGTTTCATACAGATGAAAATATGATGAATAATATAACATTAGAAATAGTAGTTAAAAAAGGTAGCGGTATTCCTCACCTAATGATGGGTACATACCTTATACTTATTATAATATTTCTATTTATTATAATGAACAGAAAGTGGGTAAGAGAAAATCTTGAAAAACTAAATGATGTATTGGAGGAAATGAGCGATGACTAATAAGTTCTTCAACTTTTTATGCTATATTTCCTTAATCATAGTTTTGGTTATTGTTTATTTTGCATGTTTTAAATATTCATACCAAGGATATGGATATCCGGGTTATAGAGGATACCATCATCATCACTCTTACTGGTACATTGGAAGACACGATTCATATTACGGTTCAAGTGTCAGAGAAAATAGCGTAAGCGGTTCAAGATTCTCTCAAAAAGGTATTCACGGTGGAAAATAAAAGTATTTTGACAAAAAAAGATGCGTCAATCCTTTTGTTTTGCGTATTTGTAGTAGGCTTTTGCACGATTATATATGAACTTTTAATCGGCAGCATTTCTTCTTATTTTATTGGAGACAGTATAAAACAGTTTTCTATCACAATCGGTTTAACAATGACCGCAATGGGAATTGGTACATTAATATCAAGATTTTTCAACAAAAATCTTATCTACTGGTTTATTTTTGTTGAAATTCTGCTTGCAATAATAGGCGGCCTTTCGGTGCCGATTCTTTATTTTATATATTCTGTGCAATTTTTTTATTATCCGATAATGTGCCTTTTAATAATTGCAATAGGCACTCTGATAGGTCTTGAAATACCTTTGTTGACTCGAATTATGGAAGAATATTTCCAGTTAAGAGAAAATATTTCAAACGTATTGTCGCTTGATTATCTGGGAGCGTTTTTGGCAAGTTTGGCATTTCCTTTTATACTTTTGCCATTTTTAGGTGTATTTAACAGTTCAATTTCAACCGGACTTTTGAACCTTTTGGTCGGCATTTTAACTTTCGTCTGGTTTAAAGACAAACTTACCCATAAACGCAGATTAATGCTAAAAACACAAGGTATCTTAATCGCAATTTTACTTGTGGGGTTGCTGATATTTTCAAAAGAAATAGCCTTTCATTTAGAAAATTCAATGTATGACGACAGAGTTGTGTTTTCTAAAAAAACTCCTTATCAGCAAATTGTAATAACCAAAAATAAAGCTGACGTAAGACTATTTATCGACGGCAATGTTCAATTCTCAACAATAGATGAATACCGCTATCACGAGCCTTTAATTCATATTCCTATGAACTTAGTAAAACATAGAGAAAATATTTTAGTTCTTGGAGGCGGTGACGGTTTAGCCGCAAGAGAAATACTTAAATATCCCGAAGTAAAACATATTACAGTCGTTGATTTAGATAAAGAAATGACAGATTTAGCAGTAAAAAATAGGATTATGGCGGAATTAAGCGAACACAGTTTTGAAAATCCAAAAGTTAAAATTTTAAACGAAGATGCGTTTAAATTTTTGGAAGATACAAAAGAATATTTTGATGTTATTATAATTGACCTTCCTGACCCTAATAATCAATCATTAGCAAGACTTTACAGCAAAGAATTTTATAAAGTTGTAAAACAAAAACTTGCGAGAAACGGAATCACTGTAACTCAGTCTACAAGCCCGTTTTTTTCGCCTGAAGCATACTGGTGCATAAATAAATCCTTGCAAGAAGCAGGTTTTAAATACACAAAACCCTACCATACTTATGTACCATCGTTTGGCGACTGGGGCTTTATCTTAGCCGGAAACAACCCGATAAACGAAAAAAATATAAAAATAACAGTGCCGACAAAATTTCTTGATGACAGTTCAATAGAAAGTCTTTTTCATATTGAAAAAGACATAAAACGTGATAATATAAAGGCTTCAACATTAGATAAACCTGAAATTCTTAATTATTACCTTAATGGCTGGAGATATTGGAATTAAAATCCGAATTTTTTATTAAAATTTTAAAGAACTCTGTTTTTTTGCGTTAGAATAATAATATAAGTTACAGTAAAAAGGCAGGTATTATGTGGGATTATTCTGAAAAAGTTATGGATCACTACCGTAATCCGAGAAACGTAGGTAAAATTGACAACGCAGATGCGATTGGCGAAGCCGGCTCTCTTGCTTGCGGTGATTCTTTGAAATTATATTTAAAAATAGAAAATGGCATTGTAACAGATGCTAAATTTCAAACTTTCGGCTGTGGTTCAGCAGTTGCAAGTTCAAGTATTTTAACCGAAATGATTATCGGAAAACCAATAGAAGAAGTCAGAAAAATTACCAATAAAGATATTGCTGACCAATTAGACGGACTTCCTCCCGAAAAAATGCACTGTTCTGTAATGGGACACGAAGCTTTGGAAGACGCTTTGAAGAATTATTTTAATGACGAAATGGAATTTAATTTGCCTGAAAAACAGGATAAATTAATATGCCAATGTTTCGATGTTCACGAAAGCCAAATTTTAGAAGCCATTGAAACAAACAAATTAAAAACAGTTGAAGAAGTTACAAATTATACAAAGGCAGGCGGAGCCTGCGGCAAATGTAAATCAACAATTAAGGCTATTGTTGATGAATACTGGGCGAAACAAGATGCAGATAAACCTAAATTAACTCAGACCCAAAAGATTTTGAAAATAAACAGTGTTATTGAAAACCAAATTTCTCCTGAATTACAAAAAGATGGCGGAGATATTGAGCTTGTCGATATTGAAGATAACAAAGTTTATGTAAAATTAAGAGGAAAATGCTCAGGCTGCAAAAATTCTCACATGACACTAAAAGTATTTGTAGAACAAACTTTGCAGGAAACCGTTTCCAAACAAATTGAGGTTATAGAGGTACAATAATGGACAAATTGATATACTTGGATAACAATGCTACAACAAAAGTTGATGAAAAAGTTTTGGAAGAAATGCTTCCATACTTAAAGGAAGAATATGCAAACCCGTCGAGTATGTACGATTTCGCAAAAAAATCATCTAATGCTTTGAAAGTAGCACGCAGACAAGTACAAGAATTTGTCGGTGCAGAAAATGAAAAAGAAATTATTTTTACTTCCTGCGGTTCGGAAAGTGCTAATACTGCTATAAAAGGTGTTTTGGCTAATAATAAAACAAAAAGACACATTATAACAACAGCAGTTGAACATCCTTGCGTTTTAAATTTATACAAACAATACGAAAAACAAGGTTATAAAGTAGATTACATAGGTGTAAACGCTCAAGGTGAGCTTAATTTAGACGAATTAAAAGACAAAATTACTGATGAAACAGCACTCGTATCTGTAATGTGGGCTAATAATGAAACAGGTATAATATTCCCTGTTGAAAAAATTGCAGAAATCGTAAAAGAAAAAAATCCGCATACCACATTTTATGTTGATGCCGTTCAGGCAGCCGGCAAAATACCTATGAATGTAAAAAATACCAAAATTGATATGATAGGTATTTCGGGACATAAATTCCACGCTCCAAAAGGTATTGGTGCTTTGTATGTAAAATCAGGCACAATAATTTCACCTTTAATTAACGGCGGACACCAAGAACGCGGCAGACGTGCAGGTACGGAAAATGTTCCGTATATTGTAGGCTTGGGTAAAGCTGCAGAACTTGCTTTAAATAGTTTGGATTACGAATTAAAAGAAGTAAAACGCTTGCGTGATAAACTTGAACAAGGAATTGTAAAAAACATATTTAATGCAAGATTAAACACTGCTCCTACAAACAGAGTTCCAAATACAACAAATATTGGTTTTCAATATATTGAGGGTGAATTAATTTTGCTGCATTTAAGCGACATAGGCATTTGCGCAAGTTCCGGAAGTGCCTGCACATCAGGTTCACTGGAACCAAGTCATGTACTTCGTGCAATGGGAATACCGTTTACGGCGCTTCATGGAAGTATAAGATTTTCTTTAAGCAGATTTACAAAAGAAGAAGAAATCGATTATGTAATAGAGAAAATGCCTCAAATCATTGAAAAATTAAACAAAATTTCCCCATACCAAGACGAACTTGAAGCATTGAAAAATTTGAAATAAATCAGTTTCTGAGTTGTTTCAAGTTTTGAATTGTTTTATGTATATATTGCAATTCTTTGTCTGACATACCGTCTATTTCAGATATTATTTGCTGAGTTAATTCTTTGCGAGGTAAAACAGGTTCAAAATCAAATAAATCTTTTATTTGAACATTTAATATTTTTGCTAATTTTATTAAATTTTCGTCATTAGGACGTTGGTTGCCACATTCAATTCTGGTTAAATTTGTGCGCTCCATTTCCAATATATCTGCCAGTTGAGATTGTTTTAAATTATTGGCAATTCTCAATTCTCTAATTCTTTTTCCTAATTTTTCGTTAAAATTATATTCCATAAACGCCTCTTTTTATAGAATATAACTATTTATAAAAATAAAGAATACTATATCGTATAACAAAATATTGACAAATGTACTACGTCATGTAACAATATTTTTTAGAACTGCTATTTAATAACAATATTTATAGTTTATTGTGTCATGATATAGAAAGGATTAAAATGAAAAAGGCGTTCGCATTCACTCTTGCCGAAACTTTAATTGTAATAGGTGTGATTGGCATTGTATCAGCATTGACTTTGCCGAATTTAAACAGTTCAACAGGAGATAAAGAGCGTGTTGCCAAGGTTAAAAAAATATACCAAAATTTACAAGATGCTTTCGGTCGTGCAGAAGCTGTATATGTTCCATTTGAGGAATGGTTTAAGAGTTCAGATGATTCCCGTCAAAGAACAATACGTACAGGCGAAAGAATTAGCGAATTTATGAAAATTTCAAAAATTTGTGGTATAGAAAGTAACGGTTGTTTTAAAAATGCTAATTATCATAGATTAAATAACAGCGAAACAGAAAGAAATATTGAAACCAATGATAAATATTATAAATTAATTTTAGCAGATGGTTCTTCGGTAGCTATTAGCGCAGCTAGAGATGAAGAAGTTGACGCAACATTATCGATATTTGTAGATATTGATGGTTTTAAAGGTCCTCACACTTTTGGGAAAGATTTATTTGTATTCGGTTACGTTGAAAACCAAGGTGTTATGCCTAGTGGATATGGACTTTCGTTTAGTACTTTAATCTCTAATTTAAAAAATGGTGGACTTAGGGCAGCTTCTTGGATAATACAATATGACAATGCTGATTATTTGCAATTTACAAATAATACAGGTAAATGTAAGAATGGAAACACAGTTACCGAAGCTAATCCAAGATGTAAGTAGTTAAAGCCACTGGGGCATTGAGTATTTTTGTCATAACTAAGTTGAATTGTTGAATGGTTTTCCTTAGTACGTTTGAGCCTCAGTATCTTAGTAACTTGGTAGAAAGAAACTAAGATATATCATTAAATCAAAATATAAATATCCTCTTTATGTAGGTATAAATTTTTGAAAAAACATTCATAATGTATGTATGGAAAGAGATAAAACAAAAGAGGGAAGAGGAACTAATCCTTTTACGCTGCCTGAAAAATTCAAGCAGGCCACAAGTCCGTTTCACATCGACGGATACGATTCAGCAATGTTAGAACAAAGAGCATATCTCAAACTTGATGATGAAATGCTCAAAATGGAATATAGAATAAATCAGTTAGAAGAGGACTTAATGATTATCAACGACGAAATTTTGGCTGCAATCAACATTGATGACAATTCAAGAAAAGAATTTTTAAACTCAAAAAAAGAAAAAATTCAAAAAGAACTTGATGAACTTAACAGCAAATATTTTGATATCGGCGTTATGTCAAAATTTACAACAATATTAAGCTACATTTTCAGAAAAAAATCGCCAAAAGAAAAAACTGTTTTTCAAAAAATTAAATATATAATTTCAAAATATATTTTTGCAACTCTTTCAAAAAGACTAAACTTTACATTTAATCTAAAAGAATCCTTATCAAAACTTGCAGATATTAACAGAAGTGTTGATGAATTAATAAGCCTCAGAATACCTTTTGGAGGGCTTACAGGGAGATACGAAAAACTTACAAACTACATCAACAAAGCAAATGACATTCATGCTCAAATTGCACTTAACGTTAATAAATTTGAAAACAAAAAAGAACATAAAATATCAAACACAAGTGGAGATATTTTAGACATCACCCAATAAAATACAATCCAATTAGCACATAAAAAGGAAAAGCACAAATTATTTTGTGCTTTTTTGTGTTTGATTTATAATTAACATAAGAGAATAAGGAGAAAAAGATGAACGAACTTTTGAAAAAAAGTGCAAGCGAGCAAAGAAAAGCTCTATTAAATAAAGAAGTTTCAGCAGTTGAACTTGTTAATGCCACTTACGCACGCATTGACGAAGTTGAAGACAAAGTTAAAGCTTTTAATTCTTTAACAAAAGAAACTGCCATAGAAACTGCTAAGAAAGTTGATGAAAAAATAGCACATGGTGAAGAATTACCGCTTTTGGCAGGTATTCCGCTTGTTTTAAAAGACAATATGAACCTTATAGGCTCAAAAACAACAGCATCAAGCAAAATTTTAGAAAATTTTGTATCACCATATAACGCAACTATTACTGATAAATTATTGGAAAATTTAGTTCCGATTATTGCAAAAGCAAATCTTGACGAGTTCGCAATGGGTTCTTCAAACGAAAACTCCGCTTTCGGTAAGGTTCACAACCCTTGGAATTTAAACAAAGTTCCTGGCGGTTCATCAGGCGGTTCCGCAGCATCTGTTGCTGCGTGCGAAGCTACTTTATCACTGGGTTCTGATACAGGCGGAAGTATTCGTCTTCCAGCCAGTTTTTGTGGCATTGTAGGAATGAAACCTACTTATGGTCGTGTTTCAAGATATGGTTTAATTGCATTTGCTTCTTCATTAGACCAAATCGGACCATTTGCAAGAACAATTGAAGATGCTGCAATGCTTTTACAAGTAATTTCAGGCTACGATCCTAAAGATTCAACATCAATTAATGCTCCTGTTGAAGATTATACAAAATCTTTAAACAATGACATCAAAGGCAGAAAAATCGGCGTAATAAAAGAATTAATGGGCGAAGGTTTATCTGATGATGTCAGAAAAGCAGTTGAACTTGCAATTGAAACATACAAACAACAAGGTGCTGAAATTGTTGAAGTTTCTCTGCCTAACTTAAAATATTCAATAGGTATATATTACATTCTTGCAACAGCAGAATGCAGTTCCAATTTAGCAAGATTTGACGGTGTAAAATACGGTTACAGATATCCTGATGCACAAAACTTGCTTGATATGTATACAAAAACCCGCGCAAACGGTTTCGGACCTGAGGTAAAAAGAAGAATAATGCTTGGAACCTACGCATTATCATCAGGTTACTATGATGCTTATTATAAAAAAGCACAACAAATGAGAAGATTAGTTAAAGAAGATTTTGACAGAGTATTTAAAGAAGTTGATATTTTAATCTCTCCTACTTGCCCGAATACAGCATTTGATATCGGAGCAAAAACAGAAGATCCGCTTTCAATGTACTTAACAGATATTGCAACTATTTCCGCTAATCTTGCCGGTATTCCGGGACTAAGTGTTCCTGCCGGATTTGATTCTGACGGTATGCCTATCGGTTTGCAAGTTTTGGCTCCGCAAATGAAAGAAGCCGATTTATTCAACTTCTCTTACAAATTTGAACAGGCACACGATTTTTATAAACAAATAGCAAATGTATAATAAATAAAAAAGCGTGGCGGATTTAAAAAATCCGCCACGCTTTTTGTTTGTTTCTAGTGAACGTATACGTTCAATTTTTCTAATATATCCTCTAAAACTTTATCCGCTTCTGAGTGTAATACTTGGCAAGTACCGGCATTTCTGTGTCCGCCTCCGCCGTATTCTGACATTAATTCAGCAACATTAAGCTGAGAAGTTCTGTTTATAACTGATTTGCCAACAGCAAATACTGTTTTTGTTTTGTCGTTACCCATAATTTTATGAATTGATACATTACATTCAGGGAATAACGTATAAACCATAAATCTGTTACCAACATGAATTTCATCTTCGTCTTTGTAATTAACTAAAACAACTTTATCATGAACAGTAGAGCAACGTTTTAATTGTTTAATGAAAGCTTCCTGTTCAATCATATAAAAATCTTTTCTTGCCTTAACATCAGGATCATCCAAAATTTCCTGAATATCAGATGTTGTTTGAATTAAATCTATAACATATTTCATAAAATCAAAATTACTTAATCTAAATTTAGAATCATATCGACCTAAACCTGTTCTTGGGTCTAGCAAATAATTCAACATTAACCAACCTTTTGGATTTTGGATTTCTTCAACAGTAACGTTTCCTGAATCTGCTCTATCAACACTATCCAGCATTTCAGCCCATTCTTTTGGGAATTTATCGGCACCGCCAAAGTATTCATAAATAACTCTTGTTGCTGATTTTGCAACAGGATTAATTATATGATTTGATTTTCTGTTATATGCTCTTACATCATCAGAAAAGTGGTGATCGAAAACAAAATGAGCATTCTCATTATAAGGTAAATTTGTAATAATATTTTTATCTGTTACTTTGATTTTACCATCTTGCATATCTTTTGGATGACAAAATTCAATTTCGTCAATAAGTCCGAATTTTTTTAATAAAGTTGCCGACATAATACCGTCAAGGTCTGCTCTTGTTAATAATTTGTATTTGTTCATTTTTTATCCTTTTCAACTACTGCTATTTTACTGCTTTTGCAATTTCATTGGTTATATCAGCACCGCCGTATAACACCATTCCTTTTGCCAAAACTAAATCATATCCTGCTTTTTTTGATTCATCCTGAATTGTTTTAGTAATAGATTTATCAATTTCTGCTAATTTTTTTGCATAATTTTTGTCATTTGTATTTTTAATATAAGCTATATCATTTTCGTATTTTTTTATAAGTTTTTCTTTTTTAGCTTTATCAGATTCTTTGGCTATCTCTTCCTGTGCCTTTTTAATTGTATTTGTTAATTCATCAGCTTTTTTTACTTGTTCATCTTTTAATGCATTAACCTGTTTTGAATTAGATACCAATTTCTGTACATCAACTACACCAACTTTAAAATTTGCAGGTACATTTGACATTGCAAAATTACTTGTGCAAACTCCAAGAGCAAAAGCAAAAACTGCCATTACTAAAATTTTCTTGTTCATAATATCTCCTATAAAACACTACTTTATTTTGTATAAATTTGTATAAAATAATAATATAAAAATTATTAAAAGTCTATTGCTGAATATGGCTAATTACAAATATTTTTCAATATTGTTAATGATAGTTGATTTTGGCATTAAACCAGCCATTCTTTCAACAGCTATACCCTCTTTAAATAGTAAAAGAGAAGGTAAACCACTTACAGAATTTTCTTTAAGAGTTTCTTTGTTTTCATCTGCATTAACTTTTACAACTTTTAATTTACCTTCGTAAATTTTAGCAATTTCATCAAGAACAGGTGATAACTTTTTGCAAGGGCCACACCAAGTTGCCCAAAAATCTACTAAAACTAAAGTCTGAGACTGTAAAACTTCTTGTTCAAATGTTGAATCAGTAACTTCTATTGTGTTTGACATGACAAAATCTCCTTGTTTTCTTAGTTCATTCTAGCATATAATTTTTTTTTGTGCTATTATCTTAATGTATATTATGAAATTAGGATAGTAATGGCTAGAAAAAAAGTTATAGAAATAGTACTCGATACTGAAACAACAGGACTGGATTACACAAAAGAAAGAATGGTTGAATTTGCGGGTGTAAGACTTGAAAATGGTAAAATTAAAGATGAATTTCAAACCTTAATTAATCCGCAGCAACATATAAGAAAATCTTCAATTGCCATTCACGGAATCACACAGGAAATGGTAGAAGATGCTCCGACAGAAGCAGAAGCGATGCCTAAGATTCTTGAATTTATAGGTGACTATCCAATAGTTGCGCACAACGCCATTTTTGATTATTCATATCTTAATGAAGCAAGTTTAAGAACAACCGGTAATCCTATTAAAAATGAACGTATAGACACCCAGTTTATGTTTAAAGAAATTTATCCTGAAATGGAATCACACGGTCTTGATGCTTTAACCAAAAAATTTGATATAGAACTTGTTAATCACCACCGTGCAATGGCAGATGCAATGAGTTTGGCTCTTGCTTACCCTAAATTAAAAAAATTATATTTACAAAAATATGACTGGGAAAATAAACAATTGGAGAATATTGAATATCTTTTTGAAAGATTTTTAAGAATTCAGCAGAGTGTAAATACTATGCAGGCAGAATTACAGGATTTAAAATCAGTATTTAAACTGTATTTTGAGCTGGGCGGAAAACCTATTACATCTCAAAATGGTGATATGCTGGTTTACCAATCAAAACAATCCTTCCATTATGATTTTGAAGATGTAAAAGATGTTCTTGAAGAATTAGGCGCATTAAATAAAGCTGTAAAATTAAATTGCGGATTTGTAGATAGATTATGCAACGGCTTTAATTTAGAAGATTGCCAGCGAGAAGCAATAAAAAATGCAAGAAAAGAAATCACTGAAAACAGAAATGTTCAGATTATAAAGGCAGGTAAGTAAAAATGGCTAATTTTATAATAGATTTTTTTAAAGAACCTCCCGTAAAAGAAGAAATTCA
>JAFWGJ010000032.1 GCA_017512405.1 bacterium
AAGCTGTTACAAAAACAAAATATAATCATATAAAACAAGGTTTGCTTATTTATCTGCAAAATTGCAATATAAAGTATGACAATTACAGAATTGATGCAATAGGTATAACACTTGAACCTACACCTCAAATTCAGCACTTACAAAATGTTTCTATTTAGTATATTTTGGGTAATTAGTGTTATAGAATTCTTCAAATTCATCATTTAAAATAGCATTTCTGCAAGCTTTTGCGAAATCCAGCAGAAATTTAATGTTATGAATTGACATTAAAGCTGCTGATGTACCTTCCTGACATTTGAATAAATGTCTTATATAGGCTTTTGAATGATTTTTACAAGCATAGCAATCACATAATTGATCCAAAGGAGAAGCATCCGCTTCAAATTGTTTATTTTTAATAATCTTTTTACCTTCATGAGTAAAGAATGAACCGTGTCTTGCGTTTCTGGTTGGCAATACGCAATCAAACATATCAATACCGCGTTTAATACAATCCAGCAAATCCTCAGGAGTTCCGACTCCCATTAAATAGCGCGGTTTATTTTCAGGTAATAGCGGAGCCGTATATTCAACAAAATGGTTCATAACATCTTTGCTTTCGCCTACGCTTAAACCGCCAATTGCATAACCGACAGCATCAAAAGACGAAATTACAGAAGCACTTTCTGTTCTTAAATCATCGAAAAATGCACCTTGAACAATAGGAAACAAAGCTTGTTTTGGATTAGTTTTGGCTTTAAAGCATCTTTCCAACCAGCGATGAGTTTGTTCCATAGCATGCTTTGCTTCTTCATAACTGCAAGGAAATGGAGAACAAACATCAAAAGCCATCATAATGTCAGCACCTATATCTTCTTGAATTTCCATGGAAATTTCCGGTGATATAAAATGTTCTGAGCCATCTTTTGGATCTCTGAATTTTACCCCGTCTTCGGTTATTTTTCTTAAATCAGCAAGCGAAAACACCTGAAATCCGCCTGAATCAGTTAAAACAGGTTTATTCCAGTTCATCCAGCCGTGAATTCCACCAAATTGTTTGATTAATTTTGTGCCTGCTCTTAAATATAAATGATAAGAATTAGCAAGGATAATTTGAGCACCTGTTTGCTCAATATCATAATTTGTTAGCATTTTTACGGAAGAATTTGTTCCGACCGGCATAAAAATAGGTGTTTCAATATCGCCATGAGGAGTATGCAAAATACCGGCTCTTGCACCGGTATTTTTATCAACATGCAAAAGTTCGTAACTGAAATAATTATTTTGAGAGTCCATCTAAAACGATTTCCATCATAGTTTTCCAGTTAGTACAAAGTTCTTTTTCCACATCAAAATATATTGCCATTTCGCGTTTTGCAGAATCAACAGAATCTGATGCGTGAACGCAATTACAGCTCATTATTGGACTAAAATCAGCTCTCATTGAACCAACATCAGCATTACTTGGATTTGTAGCACCTAAAATATGTCTTACTTCTGCAACCGCATCAATACCTTCAACAACCATTGCTACAATTGGTGCTGATGTAATGAATTCAACCAACCCATTATAAAACGGTTTACCAACATGTTCTGCATAGTGAGAAGCAGCTTGTTCTTGGGTTACTTCAAGCATCTTCATTGCAATAATTTTAAAGCCCTTTTCTTCAAAACGAGTAATAATTTTACCCATTAAACCTCTTTGTACAGCATCCGGTTTTATTGCAACAAAAGTTCTTTCAATATTCATTCTAATACCTCTTTCTATAAATTTCTCTAAATATTACACCATAAAAACGTATTAAAGTAAACATAAAATATGATATAATTACCAAAAAGGTTTCATTATGGAAAGACAAAAATTTCAATTAATATTTTTAATTACATTATTTTGTGTAGGCTTTTATGCATTCAAAGTAGGTGATTTTAGTAAAACTACAACCACATTTGATGAAAATGAGATGGTTGCGGATATTACAATGACAAAAGAACATAAAGAAGATAAGCCCCCACAAAATGATGAAGCTGTTTTGGCCTATGATGCACAAGAAGTAACGGTAAATCCGCCTAGTGCTTTAAGCGGAAAATCAAAATCAGAAATATACAAAATAAGAAAGGAATATGTTAAATCCTCCATTTTTGCAAGAGCCGGTTATGAACCTTCCGAACAAGTTTTTGGAGCAATAGAAAACGGTAAACCTTGGATTTCTGCAAATGTTTGTGCTAATCCGCAAACAGGACTGCAGAGTATATCCGGACCTTCGGAAGAGGCTCGTTTTATAAATAACCCTACAATGCTTGTTGCCATCGAATATCCATTTATAGTGCATTATACGGATTCTGAAAGATGTTCAAGCAATCGTGCAGAACTTATTCCAAGAAAAATAACTTATTCAAAAGACAAAAAAGAAATAACCGTTACATATTTTCATTTACCGTTTACAACCAACAATAATTCATCCTTTTATTGTTTCAACGGGCTTAATGCGGTAGATATGGGTTATAAATATGCATACATAGATAAAAGTAAATCAACTTATGATGTAGATTTCATGAATGAAGATAATTTAAGTACCGCAGTGCACGAATTTCAAAATTATATTCATTTAGGTAGTTCTTGCAGACACGAAGGAGGCTGTAACAATGGTTCTCCAAGACAACCTTTTGGTGAATTTAAATCGAATGCAACTAAATATAATTATCAAAACAGAGAAATATACATAAAATTGTGGAAATCAATGCCTAAATCTCCACAGGCTCCAGCTGATATGACTGAACGTATTATATTAAAATGGTCTTAATTTATGAAAAATTTATTTTTGTTGATTTTATCATTTATTTTTTTTAATTCCGCAGTATATGCTGAAACAATTATTGTTCAGTCAATGTCTGACATTTCAACATTTAATCCGCCTAAAACTGCTACAATAAAAGTTCTTTCTGACATTCAACTTGACGAACAGTTAACGCTTAATTGCGGTGATATTATTATGGGATATATTACAGATGTAATTGACCCAAAAGTATTAAAACGCAGTGCAAAATTTTCTTTTAAAATTTTCGGAATACTTAAAGGCAATAAAATTGTTTACATTGAAAATGATTACATTGGAAAATATACGACAAAAATTGACAAAGCCGCTATTGCAAAATCAGCCGCACTCGGCGTTGGAAACTTTTTTGTAAAAGGCCTTTCCATTGGCTATCACGCTGTCGAAGGAGCTATAAAAAACGAAGAAGGCAATACTCTTGAATCATCTGCTGTTGCAGTATATAAAAATTCGCCTTTTTCTTATGTTGAAAAGGGCGAAAACATTACAATAAAAAATGGGGATGTATTTTACCTAAAATTTAAAACATATAAAGAAACAGATGAAGAGAAGGATGAAGATTAAATATAAACATTCCTCCATATGCATGATAAATATCATGCAAAACATGGGGTAACATGCATGTCAGATGGGGGATACATCATGAAAAACATCGTTAAAAATCTGAATGAACAAATTGAATCTCTAAAGAGTGATGCCTACTTTTATGAAATGCAAATTAAGTTCATCACATACTTAAAAGAAACCTCTCCTGAAGTTGAGCAAGCTATGGATGGAAGTACTTTTGATGAAATTATAAAAGAAGATAATTTCCGAAAAGAAAAAATCCTTCAACAAATTGCTGTTCTAAACGTAGAACTGAAAAATCAAACAAATGAAAAAGCTTCTTAATCTATACCAAGAGCCTTATTACGCCTAAACCATGTTAATTGTCTTTTTGCATAATTCCTTGAATGTTGTTTAATTAATTCAACTGCTCTTTCAAGAGAATATTCACCATCCAAATATGGTAATAACTCCCGATAACCTATTGTTTCAACAATATTAGGTATACGACCATGTTTTTTCAGTAATCTTTTTGTTTCTTCAACAATGCCAGCTTCAACCATTTTATCAACACGTTTATTTACACGGTCATAGATTTCTTCCCGTTTCATATTTATACCAATCCATTGAACATCATAAGGCGGCTCTTTTTGCTTGTTTAATTCTGACAAGGGTTTTCCTATTGTTTCACAAACTTCTATCGCCCTTATCATTTTACGTTTTTCCGGTTCTGTTACCTCGTCAAAATATTTACTATCAAGTTTTTTCAAACGTAAAATAAGCTCTTCTAATGATAAATCATTTAATTCACTGCGTAATTGTAGATTAGGCGCAACTCTCGGAATATCATAACCTTCAAGCAGTACCCTGAAATATAAACCTGTACCGCCAACAACTATTGGGTTTTTTCCTTTTTTTAAAATTTCTTGAATAGCTTCTGTTGCATCGTCAACATAATTTGCAACTGTATAATCAATTTCCGGTTCAACAACATCAATTAAATAATGTTTAATACCTTCTTGTTCTTCAACCGTCGGCTTTGCAACAGCAATTTCAAAACCTTTATAAACAAGCCTTGAATCTGCTGAAACAATTTCACCATCTATTTTATGCGCAAGTTCAACTGCAAGTTTACTCTTGCCCGTTGCTGTCGGTGATGCTATTGCTATTACCTTTGATTTTTTTCTCATAATACAGGAATAATAATATAAATACGTAAACTATGAAATAGAAAAATATTAACGTTACGATAAAATATGCAATAGGGTTAAACATTGCCACGTAGTTTAAAAGTGCAAGCACTAAATTTAAAATATTTATGCCAATAAATAATAATATTACCTGCGGTTTTACAAAAATTATTTTTACGGACTTAAACAAAGCTTTTATGGGATTTTTTGTCGAGTTAATTAATTCAATTGGCCAAAACATTGTAAATAAAGCAAAAATTTGAACCGAACAAATTGTAAGCAAATACCAATAATTTATTTTTAACAACTGTGCTTTTGTTAAAGATTCAATTAAAGCTTGCATAGCAACAGGAGCCTCTGTTGCAGCAATAAATTTTGCAAAAGATATACCAACCCCGCCAATCAATTTCATACCCAAGTGATAAATGGAAATGAATGCAATATCAGCAAACAAAAGATATAAGATTGAAAAACCTAAACATGCTCTTATGAATTCTGCAATACCTACCGGAAATTCTTTTAAAAGTTCAAAAGAACCATAATGTTTTTCGTAATCAGGATTATTTACATGATTATCAACCGCAACTTTTATCATATTAAGCCAACCTGCAAGAAATGCACTTACCATCAAAAATAAAGTGACAAAAAATAATATGGTTGAAGGTAATGCTTTAACTGCATTTTTTGCAATCACAAGATATATGTTAAAAATCAATAAAAATAACAATAACGGTGTTGCAATAATTATATTGTAGTATGAAACTTTAAATGCATCTTTGAAAATTTTTATCATAATACGCTCCGAATTAAACTGTTTGTTTTTCTTTAACTTCAATCGCCGCTTTTCTTTTTTTACGACGCATCAAATCCACAAAAGCTTCTAATCTCGTAA
>JAFWGJ010000033.1 GCA_017512405.1 bacterium
AAAGAAAAAGTTACCAAAGTAAAAAAGATTTATTCAACATTAACCGAGGCCGTAGACCGTGCACAGGCAATATATGGGCCGTTTGATACTTGGTTTGTAAATGATACGGATGAACAAAAGATTACGCGTTTTGGAGAACGTCTTACTGAATTTATGAAAGTTTCTAAGAATTGTGAAACAACTAATGGTCAAGGTTGTTTTTCAAGTAGTAAAGTTTTTAATTTAAAATCTTCCGGTGATTTTTCGGATAGTTTAGATTCAAAAGATAAATGGTATAGATTTATTACTGCTGATGGTACGTCAGTTGCTCTTGCAACCGATTTGCATGAGATATTTGTTGATATAGACGGATCAACAAAAGGTAAAAATAAAATGGGTAATGACATATTTATGTTTACTATCAATGAATCTTCTGGAATAGTTCCTAGTGGGCTAGATCAATCATTTACAAATTTATTGAGTGATTTAAATACGGCAGGATCTTATGCTGCGGCTTGGATAGTGAAATATGATAATGCGGATTATTTAAAAATATCATCAGTTAGTGGGGCAACTGCAACTTGTACTAATCAAAATACAATGAATGAATCAAATCCAAGATGTAAATAGTTAAAATAAAATTTAATCTTTTAATAATCTTCTATGGGCAATTTTTTACAACACCATGTTTTTATATACATGCAAATGTGTTATATAGTGTGGAGTTTTTATTAAATGATTTCTAATGTTGTTCAGCAAAATTTTATGGGGACAGTTGATGATCCTAGCAAAACGGCCTCTAATAAAACTAAAAAAGCATCTTCTGTAAAAGTAGGTGCAATTGCTGGTGCTGCTGTTGGTGTTGCAGCGACAGGTGTCAGATTTTTAAATACAAAGGGTACTCCTGCGGGTGCTCTTTTGGGAGCTGTTGCAAAAGCTCAACCCGGTAAATTTGCCGCAGCATTAGGCATTAGGTTGATTAAGGATGCTGCAATTACTGCTGTTATTGGTGCAGGTATAGGTAAAATCGTAGAAGTTATAAAAAATAAAAAAGCAAAAAAAGACGATGTACGTGCTTTCCAAGCTTAGTTTAGTTATATAAAAAAGAAGTCGAATACTTTAATGTATTCGACTTCTTTTTTATATTCAATTATTTTTATTTATACAACGGAGCAAGTTTTACAGCCTGTTGTGGAATTACACCTTCTTCAATCGGTAAATATACTCTGTAATCAATATCAGGGAAACAGTTGTCAATATCTTCTATTGCATATAATTTACCTTCATCAATGTTATTTGCATCAATCATATCAGCAATAGTTTCAAATCTTTCAACGTGTTCTCTGAATCTGTCTGTTGCGTAATCTTTTGCTTGCCATGTTGTAATTAAGAACGGCCAATCCGAACTTTGTAATAACAAGTTTTCTCTTGCTAATTGGCTTAATGCTCTTAATAACAATTTATCATTTGGTTTTTCTTCGTATCTTGAGGCAATTTCAGTGATACGTTTTTCACAAGAGTGAATAATAGGCCACATCCATTCTGTTAAGTGGTTCATCCATACGTAGAAGTGTCCACCTGCGCCCCAAGAGCTTTCAGGAATTTGAATAGCTTCTTTTGGAGGATATGCTTTCAAATATTCGCCTGCTGTCATCATTTGAATATCGTCTTTCAAGTATACGTTAATTTTTTTAACTACTTGTTTTATGAATTCAACACCTTCAAACCACCAGTGTCCAAATAATTCTGTATCAAACGATACCATTACCAAACCTTCTTTACCGTTATGTGCTTTTTTGTAATCGTTTAACAAGTGGTAAAGCATTGTAGTATAGTGATCAGAGTTTTCATTAACTTTATTAAATGCCAATACAGGGTCATAAAGCATTTTGTCGCCTAAATCAGTTGTAGAAGATGTTATTCTCCAATAGTGCATACCTGATTTGTCGTCTTTCTTATGAAATTCTCTGTAAACACCGTCACCAGGGTATCCGTCAGCAGCTGACCATACTTGATAACCGGCTCTGTCGTTTCTTCCCATTACTGCAACCTGTGCATCAGGTAACCAATATGCTGAATATGTGTCATAGCCTGTTGCTTCTCGTTCAGGTAACGGAATGTATTCAATATTACCGTAAGGTCCGATTACACGTCTGTTACCTATTGAATTACCGCCTTCAATTACGTGAGATTCAGTAAAGAAATATTGGATGTCATTGTTTTGAAGTGTAACTTCAATAGCCGGACGCCATTTCTTTTCACCGTCTGCTCCTATATATTGATAACCTTGTCTGTAAGCACATTCAGGCAACCAGCAACCCATTGCTTTTTTACCGAATAAGCGTTTTGTTGTATCAGAACCAACTTTAAATTGTGCATTTAAGTTGTTATCTGTTGCAAGTAATGGTGAAAAACCATGAGTTGCACCTGATGTAGTGATTTCAATACATCCTAAATCTTGATATTTTTTAAACGCTGTAACAAGATTTTTCTTGTATCTGTTTACAAAATGGTCTTTTATCTTTGTTAAATGGTTGTAGCAGAAATTAGCCAGATAACTTAAATGTTCTGAATGTTCTACTTTCGGGTCAGGATATCTTTCAACATCTTCTGCTGCCGATTTAATTCTTGTGTCCATATACTCAACGAAACCGTCTTGTAAATGCTTATCATTCAATTGCTCCGCTAAAATCGGTGTTATGCCTACCGTTAATTTAGCTTTAATTCCGTCTTCTTCATACAATTCAGAAATTGCATCAAGAAGAGGTACGTATGTTTCTGCCATACATTCGTATAAATTTTCTTCACCGAACGGCCACATTCCGGCCTTACGATAATATGGTAAGTGGCTGTGTAACATAAATACAAATTGTCCTACTGACATGGTAAATGCCTCCATTTTCGTGTTTATAAATTAAAGGGTAAATTGTAATAAGAAACAATTATTTCCTTGTTAAAGTTATAACATAAAGTTGAAAAAAATGTTACAATTTTGACAAAAATTGTATCTGATTGTTACAAAAGTTTGCGAAATTATATTAAATATTGTAACGATTAACTTTTACATGCTTCATTTATTGGCAATTTTTTTTTTGAGGCCTCTTAAATTTTGTGTAGGTAGGAATAAATATTTTTTGCATGCTAAAATTTAATCCGATTATTACAGGAAAAATATCAGATAAAAAAGGGTTACAGGTACGTAAGCCTGATGTTTTTGTGTCTGCTCCTGCATTTAAACCTACTTTAAAAACAGATATTTTTGAACATGAAGAAAAGAGAGATATTGACTACAAATCTTATCAAGTAGCTTTTTTAGGTAAACAAAACCGTTATGAACAAGGTAAAGCAATTGCTTCTAATCTTTCAAAAATTATAAAACGCAGAACGGGTGCTGTTTCAAACGATGCATTCAAAAATGAATTTAACAAAATTAATGATAAAAATATAATTCCTACAATCAAGGCATATAACAAGATTTCACCTGAGGAATCTTTAATTGGTGCTATTTGTAAAGAGAACGCAAATTCAAAAGAAATAAGAACAAATGCTATAAATTCAATTACAAGTCGATTAGTTAAATTGGGTGATGATGCAGGTGTTCAAACAGAGCATTATAAAAAATATTTTGATAAGGAATTAAAATCTCAATTTAAATCAATTTTACCTGTTAAAGCAGAGCAATTAGACAAGATTTCTGCGGCTTTGGTTCAGGCAATTGAAAATAAAAACAGTCTTACAAAAGAAGAACGAAATGAT
>JAFWGJ010000034.1 GCA_017512405.1 bacterium
TAATGCAGCTTTAAGTTCCTGAGCCGTTTTTACAACTGTATAACCTTGTTCAACAGCCTCTGCCTCGGTTACTCTTGTTACTTCTTCTGTACCGAATATTTGTTTGCCATTAAACTCTGTCGTATTTTTTATTCGATACAACTCGGTCTGCAAACCTTCCATTTCTGTTTGCATTGATGAGCGTTCATCGGCTCCGTATGTACCGTTTGCTGATTGTTCCGCCAAATCTCGCATACGTTGAAGTAAGCTTGAAATATTACTTAACGAAGAATTTGCCGTATCAATCAAAGATTTACCCATTTGGGCATTTTCCTGTGCCACTGCTAAACTTGAAATATCCTTGTTTAAAGACATCGAAATAGCACAACCTGCCGCATCATCTTTACTTGAATTAATGCGGTAGCCTGTGCTTAATCTTTCTAATGCTTTATTCACGGAGTTCGTATTCTTGTTTAAGGCCGTGATACCCAGCATTGAGGAGATGTTTGTGTTAATTATTATCGACACATAGCATCACCTCCCGAATCTGCAGGTGGGCTAGAACGTCCTGCTGATAAGTGTTTTACCCCCCCCCCCCCGAAAAGTGCGGACAGCGCAAACGTACAACCTGACGCTCTTTCAGGCTGTACAAAAATATATTGTTTTGAGCTCAATTGTTTGTTCATAAGACTATCTCTTGATAGGGCAACCTCATTGAAAGTTCAAGGCGCACGCGCTCACAACACAACTACTGCGGTATCCAGTTATTAGATATCGTAATACTGTATTGAATCTGACATAGTCAGACCTCTCTGATTTAATTGTTGAGCGTTGCCTTTCTATACTTTCTCAGTATTTTCCACTTTTATAGTATCGTTTTTACCGCTCTTATTTAATTGAACAAAAGGCAGAACTTTACCATACTTTGGTTGGATATTCTCTGAGATTGCATTAAGTCCGTTTAAAAATCTAAAGCCATTTTTCCTTTGACTCGATATTTAACACTATTAACATGCCACATGTTTTTTACCGTATAACTTGATTTTAAAAGTTTGTTACAAGATTGTTACAAATTATCAATAATTTAAATTTTTGTATAGATTGTTTCGCTTCGCACGCAATGACGAACTATTCAACCATATACCATTCAATCATAGGTTTTTTATTTTTGAATTCAACATCAAAACCTTTTGAATATTCTTCACTTGTAAGATAATTATAACCTGCATTAAAGCCTAGCGGTTTTTCTTTGTAATTGCCTTGTTTAACTTTTTCTTCGTCGATTTCATTGGTTTCCGTATCCAAAACTTTTGAATAGCTTAAACCCTCATAAGCACAGAAAGGTACATTTATTTTACCTGTCGGATCCTGAATCATTAATCCGAAAGAACGGCAAATTACGCCTCTGTATTCGTAAACACAGCAAGCCTCATCGATTAAAAACGGACAATCATATTTAAAAGTTTCACCTTTAAAATTCTTTTTATCTTCCAAAATTTTCTTTATTCTTTCGTCAATAAGTGCCTGTTTTTCACTATCAAGCTTCATATAACCTGTTAAAAGATACATCATTTCAATTTCCGAATAATGAAACTGACCGCCCTTACAGCACTTTCCGCATCCTTTATCGCAGCACAAATATTCCTTTTGTTTGTCAAAAAGCTTATCAAGTTCGCCTTGAACAAATTTCAAATAAATTGCATAATTTCTTAAATGAGTTGCTTTATCCATATATTAATTTTAAAATTTTTAGTTAAAAAATCAACAATATTAAGAAAGTTTATCTAATTTCCTTGTAAAAAATATAAATTTTATATATAATTTTTATATGGAAATCATAGCGGTATCGTCTAGAGGTTAGGATCGCAGATTCTCATTCTGCTGACACGGGTTCAATTCCCGTTGCCGCCGCCAAAACAGAGGGTATATTTATATGCTCTCTGTTTTGGTTAGTAATTATTTATCTGCATACAAAACAAATGTTTCTTTCGGTTTCAATTTTGCATGCCCGCCTCTAATAGGAATAAGAAGCAATCCGGCAAAAAAGAAAAGACAACCAGCATAAACAGAAGGATAAACCCATAGAGACCTGTTTGCACCTGTTTTGTTAATTTCTCCTGCAAGCCTGGTCTCATTTATAGTAAAATTGCCAATTACTAAATCAGCAGGAACACCCCAAGATTTATTTAAAGAAATCGTTTCAATTCTTCCATTTACTACAGTTCCTTTGGGATAATGTTTGTTTTTTATAAATGCATCTTTTACAGTTTCAAATTCAATATAATCACCTTCATCAACATTTTGTTTTTTAGTCGTAAAAGGTTCCTTTACACGAATAAGAACCTTTTCCATATTATTTTCATCAATTACAACTTTTTTAGTCTTTCTCTTTTTATTTGAAACAACAGGTATAATTTCTTGATAATCAACTATTTTTACAGTTGATTGATTTTTTTTTGTATTATTTTGTGCAAAATCGTCATTTATAGGTATGTATTTTGTTTGTTTTATTTTAAGCGTTTTATCCAGTGTATTTTCGACAAATTCGTCCGTAATTGCAGCCGTTTGGGCTGATTTGATTTTTAAATTTTTATCAAGAGAACTTGACGCAAAATCATCCGTTATCGCACAAACAGGCATTACTGCAAAATTTAAGCATATTAAAAATGCCAAAAACTTTTTCATTTTCCACCTTATAAATACTTCACCTGTTTTTTTGAATTTGTTTCTATTTTGTTTTGGAATTTTGCACGGTTAGCTTTTGAAGCCAGCAAGAAATTTTGATAATACGGATTATCTTTATACTTATTATTAGCTAAATATTCCGGATATTTCTTATAAATATATTCATAAACCTGCATCATTCTTCTTGTTGTTAAAGGATGTTTAGAATACCAGTCATATCTTGTCTGCGGAAATGTTTTACTCATCACCACTATAAAGGCAACAGGGTTATAACCCGCATTAACCATATAATCTACCGCTATTTTATCTGCTTTATATTCATATTTTTTAGGAGAAAGAGAATAACTTAAACCTGAAAAATAACCTCTCAAGATTCCTTTGTAACTGTCAACACTGTGTGAAATTTCATGCGATAACACAGCTGCAACTTCGTCATCGGAAGCCAATCTGTCATACAAACCTCTGTATAAAACAATTTGCCTGTTATTATATCTTGAATGTGCATTTTTTATCCTTTTAATACTAAAATCAAAAACGGTTCTGTTTTCAATGCCATTAGAATTTAAAATGTTGAATCCTATACGGTCTATTCTGTTTTGAGCTTCTGTAACAGACTGAAAACTCACAAGTTCTGACTGTGCAGCATACACAGCACCGCAAAAAACAAACATAACAAGTGCCAATAAACAATACTTTTTCATAAACTTCAACTCCTTAATATATTATTTTTTTATTTTATCATACAAATAAATTTTTAAAATTTATTTGTATTCTCCATATTTTGATACAAGTCTTGTAACATAAATAACCTCGCAAGAATTATCAAGTCTGTCTGTTCTTGATGTACTTGAAGCTCCGCTGCCGGTTCTGCCGGCGCTCTCTGTATAATACGATACCAAATAACCTTCCATATATACGGTATCTTTTTTCTTTAATTTTTTAATACCCTTCAATATTTTTTTATTGGCAGGAATTACATGATTATTGGCAAGACGCAGATAAACACCGTCAACGTCATACGGACAACTTGGCTTTAAACGCCAATGAACCCATCGAAAACTTTGCCATGCCAGAATTGTTTTAAAAACCTCATCTTTTTCAAGTCCGTCCCACCCCAAAGCTAAATCATAAGGCGCAGGATTAGGGTCTATACCAAGCAAATACTTCTTCTTAGAATAAATTCTCGCATAAATCTTGTAACGATAAAGAGGCTTAATTGTTGATTTGCCGGCAAAAAACTCTTCCGTAAATTGAAGTTTTTTTTCCTCAGGTGTTAACTCCTCTTGAATTGGAACAGCAAATGGTTTCATTTCAACATTTTTCAACGCAATATTATCAAGTGAAGTATCTTCACTAAGCCAGTTTATAAACATTAATATAAAAATTAAAATTACAATATTCCGCATAAGAAAACCATATTAATTTTACATTAAATATTACTATTTTGAAATGTCATTTAACATTTGCAAGTTGCATTTTTATGATAAAATATAAAAAAGATTTTACTTACAAAATAAACGGAAAGGTTATATAAATATGTGTGGGATAGTAGGATATGTCGGCGATAAATCTGTTTGTGAAGTTTTAACAGGCGGATTAAGTGCATTAGAATACAGAGGCTATGATTCATCAGGTGTCGCCGTTATTGCTGACAATGAAACCAAAATATATAAAGCAGAAGGTAAATTACAAAATTTAAAAGACCTGCTTGCAGAAAAACAAAATGAAGTAAAAACGGCAAGAGTCGGTATTGGTCATATTCGCTGGGCAACTCACGGTATTCCGAATGAAATTAATGCGCACCCGCATACAAACAATGACGGTAAACTTGCAGTTGTTCATAATGGCATAATTGAAAACTATAAAGAATTACGTGCAAAATTAGAACAACAAGGAGCTATCTTCCACTCTGAAACAGATACAGAAACAGTAGCACACCTTGTATCACAAAAATACAATGAAACACATGACTTAAAAGAAGCTGTAAGACTTGCAACAAAGGAATTAGAAGGAGCTTATGCACTTTGTATTATTCACAAAGATGTAAAAGACACTATAATAGCAACAAGAAGAAATGCGCCATTACTTATTGGTCTTGGCGAAGGAGAAAATTTTGCGGCATCGGATGTTCCTGCAATTATTGAACATACAAAAAGAGCTATATACCTTGATGACAACGAAATTGCCGTTTTAACTCCAAATTCTGTTGACGTTTATGATTCTGATAACAATAAAATTAACCCAAAAGTTGAACTTTTACCTTGGGAACCGATAACTTTAAGCAAAATGGGCTATAAACACTTTATGCTTAAAGAAATTCACGAACAACCTGACGTAATAAGAAACTTTTTATCAGGTAAATTGCATACGGCAGATTCAAAAGCAATACTTAATGAAGTAAAATTAGACAAAGAATCCTTGAAAAATTTGAATAGAATACAGGTTGTAGCTTGCGGAACATCACTTCACGCAGCAATTGTAGGCAAATATATTATAGAAGAATTATGTAATATTCCTGTTGATGTTGAAGCTTCCAGTGAATATATATACCGAACAACGGTAACAGATGAACATACACTTGTAATTGGTGTTTCTCAATCTGGTGAAACGGCAGACACATTAACCGCCGTCAAACAGTCAAAAGCAAGAGGTTCTCACATATTAATTATAACAAACCGACCTGATTCGGCTATGGCAAGAGAAGCTGACAGTTTAATTCCGGTAGATGCCGGTATCGAAGTATCCGTTGCCGCTACAAAATCCTATGTAGCACAATTAATGGCATTTTATATGCTCGCAATTCATTTGGCAGAAATTAAAGGTTCCGCCGACGAGAATTATTTGAAAGAAATTAAAAACGAATTACTTGTTTTACCTCAAAAAATTGAACTTCTTTTAACTAAAAAAGAAAAAATACAAAAATGTTCAAGAATGTATTCAAGTTCAAAAAATTTCATTTTTATCGCAAGAGGCATAAATTTTGCAACAGCTCTTGAAGGTGCATTAAAACTTAAAGAAATCAGCTATATAAACGCAACCGGTTATCCGGCAGGAGAATTAAAGCATGGTCCTATCGCAATGTTAGATGAAACTTTACCTGTATTATCAATTATGATGACAGGCAAAGTATATGAAAAAATTCTTTCAAATGCACAAGAATCAAAGGCAAGAAACGCAAGAATGATAGCTTTAACTGATTCAACAGATGAAAAACTTGAAGATTTATTTGACTATGTTCTTAATGTTCCTCATGTTCATGAACTGATTTCTCCAATGATGGCAATAGTTCCGCTGCAATTACTTGCATATTATATTGCGGAATTTTTAGGAAAAGATGTTGATCAACCAAGAAACCTTGCAAAATCTGTTACTGTAGAGTAAAATGTTAGTGTACAAAATACAATTAATTAATAGAGGTTATAAAAATGATTACATCAGAAATAATATTAATACCAAACACAGATGATATATCTACGGAATACATAGAAAGTGAATTAAAAAAACAAAATATAGAAAACCCTCTAAGATGGGCTATTGTAAACACAAATAGGGAAAATTTGGCTATAAGTTTAGCCTATGAAAAATAAGGAAGGATAAAATGACAGCAGCAATGGAAATGAAGTGTGATATTAAAGACATCACTCTTGCAGAACAAGGCAAAAACAACATTGAGTGGGCAATGAAAGACATGCCGGTTTTAGAACAAATCAAAAAGAGATTTGAAACAGAAAAACCTTTTAAAGGATTAAAGCTTGCCGCATGTTCTCACGTTACAAAAGAAACAGCTGCATTGTGTATAGCATTAAAAGCCGGTGGAATCGACGCCATGCTTGTTGCTTCAAATCCTTTATCTACA
>JAFWGJ010000035.1 GCA_017512405.1 bacterium
CCTATAATCAAATCGTGCGTCATAGGTCTTGCTACTTGCAAATTTTCAATTTTTCTTATAATAGCACTTGCCTCAGCTGAACCTATCCAAATAGGCAATGCTTTTCTGTTATCTTTATCGTGAAGAACTACAATCGGAGAACCTGTTCTCGTATCAAGTGCTATACCCATTACACGCATTTCAATCATTGTTATAATCCTCTTTTTGTATTTCTTCTATTAATATTATATCATCAATTTTATTTTTTTTTAAAGTAACAATTTTTGCTGCAATTATTGCTGTAACCGGCACACATATAACAAGTGCAATACTGCCTATTATAGCAGAAGAAATTTCGGTTACTACTTGATTTAGGTTAAAGAATTTTTGAAGGTCTATATTCTGTGATAACAATACAAGCGGTAAGGAACCTCCTAAATATACCAAAATCAATGTATTTGCCATTGTTCCGATAATATCTTTACCAACATTCATGCCGGATAAAAAAAGCTGTTTATAACTTAAATTAGAATTAATTTTATAAAATTCATTAATACTGCTTGCGATAGACATACTTGTATCCATTACGGCACCTAATGTTGCAAGCATTACAGATGCTGTTAAAATACCCTTAAAGTTAAGTGTAGGATCTGCCTGATATAAAAACATGGTTTCTTCGCAGCAAAAACCTGTAAGATGTGAAAATTTTATTGTTAAAAGCGATAAAATAGTTGCAAATATTAAGCTGCCGACTGTTCCTAAAATTGCCGAAGTACTTTTATAATTAAATCCGCCAACAAGATACATTGTTATTATTGTCGATATAATTGAAATTCCAAGAGCAGATATAATTGGACTGAAACCATTTCTTACAAGCGGTACGAGTACAAATAAAATCAATAAAACAGTTGCAAATATTGACAACAAACTGTAAAATCCTTTTTTCCTGCCAACGTAAATCAGTAATCCGCCAAATAATGCTATTAATACGTAAACAAAATTAACTCTGTAAACATCTGTTATAAAGTAATCAATGGTGTTTCCGTCATCTTCAAATTCTGCGTGCAAAATAACTTTATCACCTTTTTTCAGAAAAATATCGTAATAAGGATTATTCGTAATAACATTATCAACAACTGTTGTTTGACCTTTAAACTCACCGGTTAAGAGTTTAACTATCACTATTTGTTTTACTTGGTTTTTATCGGAATAATTTTGTTCAACATCTTCAAAATCAACTTTTTCAACTCTTCCAAGCTCCGATTTTAAAACAGCATCCGTGTTTGTATCTGCAAAAACAGGTAAAATTATTAAAGATAAAAATAATGTTATTAAAATTTGTTTCATATTAATCCTCAAAAAGATTTCTTTGAGCTGAAAAATCTTTTATTCCCAAATGTCTGTAACCTTCAGGTGAAATCTTGCGACCTTGCGGTGTACGTTGCAATAAGCCTATTTGTAATAAATAAGGCTCACATACGTCTTCCAGGGTTCGTATATCTTCACCCAGAGCTGCCGCAAGTGTATTTATTCCGACAGGACCTCCGTCATATTTTTCAACAATCATTTTTAACAAGGCTCTGTCTGTTGAATCAAGTCCGTATTCGTCTATTTTTAAAGCTTTTAAAGAGTCTTTTGCAACTTCATCAGTTATTATACCGTCATATTTTACTATTGCAAAATCTGAAACTCTTTTAACAAGTCTGTTTGCAATACGAGGTGTACCTCTTGAACATTTTGCAATGACCTCAGCTCCTTCATCTGTTATTTTTATATTTAAAATGTCTGCAGTTCTTTTTATTACTTGCGATAATTCTTCAAAATTATAGAATTCTAATCTGTGAATTATTCCAAACCTGTCTCTTAAAGGTCCTGATAATTCTCCTGCTTTTGTTGTTGCACCTATTAGTGTAAATTTTGGCAGCGGAAGCCTCATTGTTTTTACACTTTGGCTTTTTCCTGTCGTCATATCAAGGTAAAAATCTTCCATTGCGGGATATAAAATTTCTTCCGTAACTTTATTCAAACGGTGAATTTCGTCTATAAAAAGAATTTCTCCGCCTTTTAATGACATTAAAATTCCGATAATATCACGAGGACGCTCTAAGGCAGGTGCGGATGTTATTTTTAATTCTGCTCCCATTTGTTCTGCTACAACTCCTGCAAGAGTAGTTTTACCCAATCCCGGAGGGCCGTAAAATAACATGTGATCTAAATTTGTTTCACGTTTTTTTGCTGCTTCTATTGATATTTTTAAAGTTTCTTTTAATTCTGTCTGACCAACATAATTTTCAAAAGTTTTTGGACGAATAGAATTTTCGAAAGTTCTGTCATACTCAATAGATTCAGATTTTACAACAGGATTTTTTTTATTATTTTGCTTGAAATTTTCATCATCTGATATTATTGTCATAACTAAATAATATCATAAAATTTGTTGCAAAAGTAATTGTTAAAAACTAAGGGCGGTTTTGCATTGCAAAACCGCCCTTAGTTTAACCGTACCACTACCTATCGAATTGAACAAATGCCAACTCCACAATTAATATCTCTTGACCAAAGTTATGACACCCGCAAAGGTTACCTTAATGCTGCTGTGTTTCCACCCTGACATGGTTCGGTAGATTACGCCGCCATAATTCAGCCCGTCAACAATACTAACTGTTTTATTGCCACTCACACAACCCTCACGGCAGGCTCTGCACCTCGCATAAGCGTTCGAGTCGAGAGATCCGCTAAGTCCCCGTGGAGTACGGCTTAGTTTTATTGTAGACTAAAAAATTTTATTTATCAATATAAACTCGGTTAATATTTTTTGTAAAAATTTTTAAATTAATTGTATAAAATACAGCAAAAAAATTTTTTAGGATTTTTAAAACATCAAAAGTTAGAAGAATAGTGAGGAAAGATAATGACAAACATGAATCCGGTAAATTTAGTGAATAGTGCAAAGACAATGCTTAAGAATGCTATTCCGTCATTCAAAGGTAATGAAAATGCAGTAAATAACAAAGGTTTAAAGTCAGATAAAATTGAATTATCTACAGACAAAAATTCAGCTGAAACGCCTGAAACAAAGATGTTATCAGCTGTTAATAAAATTTTGGATGAAGATTTAAAATTACAGGAAGGTCAATCAGTAGTTGTAAAAGCAGATAAAACGCATGTTCCCTTTTTGAAAATATTTGCAGAAGAAGCATACAAAAAAGGTGCAAAAGATGTTCATGTAGAAATTGAACAGCCTGAAATAGATGCGTTGCAGAAACAATATTGCAAAGAACCTGATTTTTCATATAAACAAAAAAGAGCGGAATATTATGAAAAGCAAGGTGCTAAAACGGTTACATTTAACGCTGAAAATGACCCTTATAAATTATCAAAATTAACGGAAAAAGAAACAGAAGATGTAAAAAATTCAGTAAAAGTTAATATTCCAAAGCATGTTGAGGAAAAATTATCGGATGCATTTAATGAGAAAGAAATTTTCCATACATTATTAAATGTTCAGAAAGATCAGCCAATAAGAATTGCGGCAGAACGTGAACACGAAAAAAATGTTTTGAAATTTGTTGAATATGCATACAAAAACGGTTCAGGTCCGATAGATGTAAATTTCACTGAACCAGGTAATCCGATAGGAAAAGCAAAATTAAAATATGCAAAAGAAGAATATTTAAAAGATGTTCCGGAATATATTTCTGATATGTGGCATGAAAGAGTTGACAGAAAAACAGCAGGATTATTTCTTGAAGGTGATGATCCCGAAGGAATGTCTGATGTTGACCCAAAACGTATTGTAATGCAATCAAAAGCGTTAAACGAAGTTGTTAAACCAATAAGAAAATCAGGTCCTGAAAGTCAATGGAATATTATTTATGCGCCTACAACAATGTCTGTTAAAAAGACTTATGCAGATATTCCGGATACAATGAAAGCTTTGGAAAAAGCAGCAGAAGATGCAAAAAGTATTAATCGTGTGGGCGGTTTAAAGGCTCATGCGGAAAAATTGATGTCAGTTGCGGATAAAATGAACGATTTTCATTTTAAAGAAGTTCATTTTTACAGTATTGACCCTAAAACAAAGCAACCGGATGGAAAAACAGATTTATACGTAGGAATGCATGACAAATCAAGATTTAGAGCAGCTGCAAAAAATACGGATGATGGTGTTCAATATATGGCAAATACTCCGACAGAAGAAGTTTTCTCATCACCTGACAGAACAAAAACACGCGGATGGGTATCTACGACATTGCCTCTTTGTTTAAACGGTAATCTTGTTGAAGGTATAAGGATGCGTTTTGAAGACGGTAAAGCAGTTGAAGTTTATGCTGACAAAAATCAAGAACTTTGGAGAGAACATATTAAATCCGCAGATGGCGGAGATATGTTAGGCGAAGTTGCTCTTGTTGCAAATTCACCTATTTTCCATACAGGCAGAGTATTTAATAATACGTTGTTAGACGAAAATGCAGCTTGCCATATTGCAATTGGTTCAGGTTTTGACGATTGTCTTGACGGCGCAGAAGATATTAAAGATTATAAAGAACGTCAGGAATACATGAAACAACACAATATTAATGATTCAAATATCCATACAGATTTTATGATAGGCGGTCCTAATGTTATTGTTGAAGGTATAAAAGAAGACGGTTCAAAAGTTACTCTTATAAAGGATAATCAATTCCAAATATAGAATTATAAAGATATTACATGTCCGAAAACCATGATTAACATGGCTTTCGGGCATGCTTTTTTATAAAATCTCATTCATGTAAACGATTGCGATTTTGATTAAAAAATGAAAGAATATTCATGTAAACAAAAGTTTATTCCAACATATATCAGATTTGAGAGGACAGATTTTACATGATTTCAGACATTTCCGCATTAACAAGCGGTATATCTTTACTTGATGCTATAAATCAAACTAAAAGCAAGGATAAAGAAGAAAAAAGTGAAAGTCTTGAAGATATTTTTGCTGAAATTATTGACGAAATGACAGAAAATATCGAAAAACAAACAGAAGAAAATAATAAAATAGCAGAATTTACTGATAACAAATTTCAATTAGGTCCGCCTGTCGGACTTGATATTGAAGGGTTTAATTACTATTCTTAAATTTCATTCATTAATCTTATTACTATCCATATTTTACAGCGAACCATTGCGGTTCGCTTTTATTTTGCAAAAAATAAAGCTGAAATTAATCCAGCTTTATTTTTATAAACGAAATACTTTTTACAATGTTATATCAGGCAATGCAGTCAAATCAGTTTTAACTTTTTCAATCCATGCCTTTGCCTCAGGTGTTGCTTTTGTCCAGTTTATTGAACATAAAGCTCTTTGAACCCAAACTAATTGTTTAAAGAATTCATTTTGAGAGTTTGCAGCTTTTAATTTTGAATTAAAGTATGTTGATTGAGCATCCAAAACTTGTGTAATTGGTGCTTTGTTTGCTAAGTAATCAGCTTTAACTCTTTCGTAATTTTCTTTTGCTGCAAATGTTGCTTTATAATCTTTTTCAATACTGAAATATGCTGCCAAAGCTTTATTTACAACACTTCTTACTTTTTCCTGTAACGTTAATTTAACGCTTAATTCATGAGCGTTTAACTCTTTTAATTCTTCATTTATACGTCCTATTTCAGCAAACTTAGAACCGCCTTCAAATGGTTTCCATTGTGCATAAATACCAAATTTTGAATATGAAGGTGATGAATGCATTGCAAATAATGGTAACATTGTCGCAGTATTACCGCCAGCACCTGCACCTGAGGTAACCATACCAGGTATAGGACCTGCCATATTAGCACCATATTCTCTACCAATTAAATTTTGGTATTCATAAGATATTTTTGCATCAGGTAGAATGAATTTTTGAATGTACATTGAGCGTTCATTTTTTTTCATTTTTACTGCCCATTTTAATTTTTCAAGTTCGGGTGAAACATTATATGTTTCGTCAACCAGCAATTTAGTGAACTCTTCCAGTGCCTGAGGAGTTCTTACATAATCTAAAATGCTTAATTCTGATGTGAAAAATGCAGGATCGTGGGCTGTTAATGGTTTTAAATCAAAATTAAAATCTTTTGGACTTTCCATTTCGTTTAAAAATTTGCTTATTGCAAGTTTTACATTTTTGTAATCAGCAGTCATATCAAGCAATTTTTGTTCTGAAATGTTTAATTGACTTGCCCAACGCATTACTTCTTCTTTTCCGCAATAGCCCATTTTTTCTCTTACTCTTGCGATACCAAGATTTTCACGAGCTTCTTGAACATATTCTTGTTGAACTCCGATTTGGTTTCTTAACATTAAAGTATCAATGTATAAATCTGCCAAGTCGTGTCCCATATTTTGTTCAGTCATTTTATATTCAGCTTTGTCAAATTTTACTTTTTTACTTTTAATTAAAATATTTGTAACTAACGCAGGTGAATAAATAACCTGATCTATTCCAATTCCAAATATACCGGTTTTTTCCGGAATTAATAAAGCCGCTGATTCAGCATAAGAACCATTGTATGCCTGATATCCTAAATTTACTGTTACTGTCGGCAAATATCTCAATTTAGCTGATAGAGCAGCTCTTTTCGCTGCTTTTACCAAGTGAGATTTTTGTTCTATATCTAAGTTTTGTTCATCTAATCTATTAAACACTGCTGATAAATCATATACAGGTGCTTTTTTCTTAGTTATAACTTTTGATGCATTTAAAAGTCTTAAATGAGGCTGGTAACCTACTTTTTCACAAGTATCCATGTTAACCGAAAGAATTGAATCTTCCATGAACATTACTTTTTGTGTAGGAACTGATTTACCGTCTAAAACACTTTTTATATTAAATGATGTTGCTTCAAAGATTTTTCTGTCCAAATCTAATGCTCCGGAGCCAAGCATACAGCCCAATTTAACATCACTTTCACCTAAAACTGAGAAAGTTTTAATTTTTCTGTCAGAAAGTTGATTAAACATCATTTCCAGTTGTTCTAAATTTAATTTAAATTGCGGTAAAACAAATGCTGCATCTACATCTTGTGGTATTTTAGCCATTGCAGCCGTTACATCACCGCCAACAGGCACAACTATAAAGTTAATAGTTTTGTCTTTAAGTCTGCTGTTAATAAATGTATTCCAGTTTTTTTCCATTGCATAGTAACTATCATTCATCAAAATAGCTACTTTATTGAAATTAGTTAAACGATGGAACAATTCCAATTTTTGAGTAAATTGATCAACTTGAGAGAAAAAGCCTGAACCAAAATCTCTCAAACCATATTGGTCTATTGTTACAATCATTTTACTCTTACTTTTTACTGTTGAAAAATATTTTGATGTCATGTAACCCAATGCTACAATTGTTGTTGCATTTGAATTTAAAGCTTTATTGCATTGAGCTTTTACACCAGATTCTGTCCAATTACCGACAAAAACAAGTTCTTTCGGATATTCAACTTTTTTCCCCGGCATTGATTTTGTAATTGATTTTTTTAAATTTTCTAAAAAATAACTGTTAGCAGGTGATTCTCCGTCAAACACAAATGCTATACGTACACTTGGTACAGCTGCATTTGCTGATTGAGAAAAAAGTCCGCCAATAACAAATGTGTTAAGCATTAGTATGCATAACAGCGTGCTAAATAACTTTTTCATAATTTTTTTCCTCTTTAATGTTTGTTTCTAATACACAATTGCCCATTCACCAAAATACATTAAAAAATTCTCATTTGCAACATTTTAACCTAATTTGTTACAAACATTTCAAAATACCATTATGCAAGAATTACAATTACTGAACCAACAAGCATAATGAGCGTACCAATAAGTTTCTTTTTCATATCGGTTTCATGGAAAAATTTATATCCAAACCATAAATTTACTAATGTCGAAAGTTGGAATAATGCCAGTGCATAACCAACTTCCATGTGTTTAAATACAAAATTTGTTGTTAATTGCATTGTTGCAAGCATTGAACAAACTATTGCATATTTTTGAATATCTGATTTTTGAATAAATTTAATCGGTTTTTTAAAAATTATTATTAACAAAAATGCAAAAAATGCGCCTGCCCAGCACCATAGCATAAATGAAATTACAGGAGATGAAAGCAGGATTACTTTTTTCAGAAAAACAGCTTCTATTCCCATTAAAATTAATGCTGTAAAACGTAATAATATATCTTTTCTTTTAAAAAGAGCTAATGAAAATCCTTCTTTTTGGGTTTCAAAAACAAACCAGCTTCCCCAGATAATTAATATAACTCCTAAAATACCCCATATCGTCGGAATTTCATGTATTACAAAAATTGCAACTATCATTCCGACAACACATTTATAAGAATTTATAGGTCCTAGAACTGACAATTCGCCAAGTTGCAATGCTTTTACAAGACAGGCGTTACCTACGGAACACAAAAAACCTGCTGAAAATGCAAAAATCCAAAATTCTTTCGGTAATATTGACCAATTAACTTTTATGGCAAAAGGTATGCATAAAATTCCCAGAATAAAGTATGTATAAAAATTACACAGCAATGAAGAATTATTCTCACAAATTTTTTTCTGATATACGTTTGCAAGAGGGTTTGAAACCACTCTTAAAAATAATGCTGTAAGTGTTTCTATCATAGTTACGTAGTTAAATATATATACTTTTCAAAACCATTTTCGCTGATATAATCGTTATCTATATTAATAAATCCCGCTAGCATTTCATCAATAGATATAAAATGTCTGTTTCTTGAAATAATAAATTCTCTATTATCTTTTAAAATTTGTTTTATTTCTTTTTCTACCTTTGCAAATGTTTTTTGCCAATATATATTTTCAACATTTGCAACTTTTTTAAATTCGTGTATGCAATGCAAATATATTTTCTGAACATCTTTTTTTACCGCCCAGTTGAAAAATTCCGAAATCTCAAATAAATTTGTAGGCATAGCCAGAAATTTAGGCGAAAGCTGAACTTTTTTATTTGCATATAGAGTTTCAAAATTATTAATTACTTTATCAAAATCAAGTCCCATTTCATTTTTATAAGTGTGTTTGTTAAAGCCAAGCATTGAAACAGTCATTGCGTCAAAAATTTCTTCTGCTTTTTTAAGTCTTTCCTCTCCAACACAAAGATTTGTTATAGTTTGAATTTCCATTTCAGGATATTTTTGATGCAGGTCAAAAAGCATATTAAATGCTTCCTCTTGAACAAGAATTTCACCGCCTATTGCAATTATATGCTTAGGTCTGTATCTTTCTATCATTTCATTTATTTTTTGCAAAAGTTCTTTTTCATTGTTTAAAGGTTCTTTTGATTGAGGACAGCATACGCAATTTGCTTGGCATAAATTAGATGTTTCATAATGAATGTAGTTTAAATTAATTTTATCTTCAGGTGTTCGAGCAACAGATTTAAACATATTGCATTCACAAATAACATCAGTGTTCTCTATTTTTTTATAAATATCTTCGTCAAAAATATTTCCGAGTTTTGTATATTTTCTGCTTCGGCAGCAAGGATAAATGTCACCATTCTGCTTAATTTTTAATTTATGAAAATGACATACTCTAACAGTTTTTTCTTGCATAATTCTAGTTAAACCTTGTTCTTGTTAAATCAGCCTTACGCATTCTGATACTTTCCGGTGTTATTTCTACTAATTCGTCATCAGCAATATAATCCAAAGCTTCTTCTAATGATAAAATTTTAGGAGCTTTTAAAACAACCATAACGTCAGCGGTTGAAGTACGCATATTAGTTAATTTTTTTGTTTTGCAAACATTAACGGCAACATCCTGAGCTCTATTACCTTCTCCGACTATCATACCTTTATAAACTTTTGTTTTCGGAGTAATAAAGAAAGTACCTCTGTCAGCAAACTGGTCTAGTGCATAAGGAACAGCCTCACCTTGTTCCCAAGCTATTAATGAACCCATTCTTTGTTTTGGAATATCACCTGCTAAAACATCATATTTATTAAATGTATGGTACATGATACCTTCACCGCGAGTTAAACGGATAAATTCGCCCTTAAATCCTATTAAACCACGGGCAGGAATAACAAATTCCAATTTAGAACGTGTGCCTGTTGACTGCATATCTTTCATTTGAGCTTTTCTGCCTGCCAAACGTTCAATACATGTTCCTGTACATTCATCAGGAACATCCAGATATAAGTTTTCGTACGGTTCCATTTGTTCGCCGTTAATAGTTTTGTAAATTACTTCCGGTTTTGAAACTTGAAATTCGTAACCCTCACGACGCATTGTTTCAATTAAAATACTTAAATGTAATTCACCTCTACCTGAAACAACCCATTTATCAGTATTTTCAGTATCTTCAACACGCAAACTAACATTTTTTTCTAATTCATCATACAATCTTTTTCTTAATTGTCTTGATGTTACAAATTTACCTTCCTGACCTGCATAAGGACTGTCGTTTACAGAAAAATTCATTTGTAATGTAGGTTCATCAATGTGAATTAAAGGTAAAGCCTGAGGATTGTCAAGTGATGAAATTGTTTCACCAATTTGAACTTCCGGAAAACCTGCAATACCTACAATATCACCCGCAGATGCCTCTTCAATTTCAACACGTCCCAAATCGTGGAAACCGAATAATTTTGTAATTTTACATCTTTGAATAGAACCGTCGGCTTTTATTAAAGATAATGTTTCCTGTGATTTTAATTTACCGTTTTTAATTCTGCCTATTGCAATACGACCTACATAATCGTTGTAATCTAGTGTTGTTACGTGGAATTGTAAGTTTGCGTCAGCGTCTCCGTCTGGATGTTTAATATTTTCGATAATGCAATCCATTAAAGGAGCAATGTTATCGCTTTCATCTTCAAGTTCTTTTTTGGCAATGCCTTGCAATGAACTTGCATAAATAACAGGAAAATCTATCAATTCTTCATTGTCTGTTAATTCCGTAAATAAATCAAAAACTTTATCTAATGCCAAATCAGGTTCTGCCGCAGGTTTATCAATTTTATTAATAACAACTATAATTCTCAAACCCAGTTCTAATGCTTTTGACAATACGAATCTTGTTTGAGGCATAGGACCTTCTGCCGCGTCGACGATTAATAATGCGCCGTCAACCATACCTAAAACACGTTCAACTTCACCGCCAAAATCTGCGTGGCCTGGGGTATCTACAACGTTGATGTGATAACCTTTGTAATCAACAGAAATATTTTTTGAAAGAATAGTAATACCACGTTCTCTTTCAAGGTCGTTAGAGTCTAAAACACAAGCCTGTACTTGCTGATTATCTCTAAATACACCGCTTTGTTTAAGCATACAATCAACCATAGAAGTTTTGCCGTGGTCAACGTGAGCAATAATTGCTATATTGCGTAATTTTTCAATATCCATAATAATTCCGTCTTTTCTATTCTAATAATGTACAACACATGAATAGCATAAAAAAAGTAAAATATAAACAAATTTTATGTTTAAAATGAAAAATTATAATCTACTAAAACAAAACAGAAAGTCTTACACCTGCGTAAGGCTCTGTTGATTTTCTACCATTTTCTACTGTTGGGAAGTTTTCTACAAAACCCTCAAGACGTCCTGTTGTGCCGCCAAAGCCTCTTTCCACTCCGACAGTTGCTTCATAAGCAGGCTGAGTTATTGAAACAGTCGGCTCTTTATACTTTTGAACACCAAAACTGCCTTGAACGTAAGCACTTGTGTTGTCGTTTATTTCTCTTGAATAGCCGACAGTTGCCATACCTTTAGAGTTTTGATATTGATTACCTTGTTCAAATCCGACCTGTCCGCCCGTATATATTGAATTACTTCCGTTTTCGTAAACTGTTTGCTGAACACCTAAAGCCAAACCGGTAAATTGTTCAGGCTTAGTACCGCCTCTGTAAACTTCAGCCCAAGCGTTAGTATTTCCTCGGTTAATTTCTGTACCTAAGGAGAATGTTGCTATTTTTTTGTGATTAAATTCTGCACTGAAATACGGTGAAAACGTGGTTCCAGAGTTTGTTGCAGATAAACTTTTTACCATTATAAAGCCTCTTAGTTTATCCTCTTAGTTAAATAAA
>JAFWGJ010000036.1 GCA_017512405.1 bacterium
CTGCCCTAGACGAACTTGTGAGTCGAGTTAGATTGAAGCTCTACCGGCGGACAAAAACAAAATAAAACTAAATAAGCCGATGTAGCTCAGCCGGTAGAGCAACTCATTCGTAATGAGTAGGTCGCAGGTTCGACCCCCGTCATCGGCTTTCTGTTTGGGTATTTATTTATGAAAAACGGGGTGAGAACCACAAGACGCAAGTCTTGTCATGGTTCGAGCGGATTTTTTGCAGAGTGCGGAGGACTTTTCTTTGATGTATGCGAAAGCATACGAAAAGAAAATCCAAGGACACGTTTAACGCAAAAAATTCAAGACAACCCCGTCATCGGCTTTCTGCTTTGGTTTTTATATGTTTATTTGAATTAATATATTTAATTTTTCAATATTTTCACATAAACTTTTCATAAAATTATTATGCAAACTAAATTTAGAATATTTTATTGATAATAAAAATAAATCAAACCAATTTTTAAATAAATATTTTGTATTGCCATAGATATTTATAAACCTGTCATCATTATATATACCACCTACATAAAAAGTAAATAAAGGTCTTTTATTAGTCCATGAATATAATTTCTTTTCATCAACAGGATCTTGACAATGGTAAACGCATTGTTCTTGCGGCCATTTATAAGGCAAAGATATTATTGCTAAATTAGCAGTATTTAATAATTTTTGTGTAAATTCTTTTGCATTTTCTATATGTTCAATAACTTGAAAACAAGTTATAATATCAAATTTATGTGGCTCCTTGTAATCAAAAAAATCTTTCTTTACACCTGTTACATTTTCACTGCATATCGGATATTCAATATCAACAGACACTCGTTGTTTAAAATCTAAATCGCTAATCAAATCAATACCACAAGAACCAACATCAATTATTGAAAGATTTTTACCCGACAAAAACTTTAATATTATTCTAATTACATCATAATACAAAAAACCTTTTCTGTCGTTTTGATATGTTGAATATACCTTTTTCAAATTTATTTCATCTTCTTTTGTTAGAAACATAATGCTCCTTATGGTTCACAAATTAGTACGATTTCGCCTCTTATAGAACCGTCAACCGACTTTACTATTTTAAACTTATAGCCTAAATTCAAATCTTCTATTATTGGTTTGATATTAAAAAAATCGTCTGCGAAATGGTAAATACTTAATAATAAAGTTGGTTTTTGAGATTTTATTGTATTTATCGCTCCTTTTAAAAATTCCTGTTCAAATCCTTCAATGTCGACTTTTATAAGACCTATATTATTTAAATTATTTTCCTTTACAAAAATATCAAGAGTTGTTAATTCAATAATTTCTTTTTCGTGTTTTTGATTTGTAAAAACTCTGTTAATACTGCTTCCGGAATCTAATACATGAATTATTTTTGTTTCACATTCTGCACCTAAACCCTTTTTTACGGGTACAATATTTTTACATTCAGGATTTAGCTTTAAAGTTTTTTGCATTAAATCGTATATTTCTGATGTTGGCTCAAAAGAATAAACAGTCCCTTTTGTATACGGTGATAAAACAATTGCACTATCACCGATGTAGGCTCCAACATCAATAATATCTTTATATTTAAATTTATTTTTGTTTAATTCCTCAATATTGTGTTTATAATAAAAAACACTCGGTTCAAAATGGTTTAACGGTAGAGTATAATTCTTGTATTTATAACAATTTTCATTTATTTTTTTTATGTTTGGATAAAAATTATGTATTAAATTTTTAATTTGCTTCTGTTCTTTGAAATTAAAAATATGTTTGTTAAAAAAAATTTTTTTTTCAGCTACCAGCTTTATTTTTGAAATAATATTATCCACGCACGTTATACTTTTCTTGTCCAGATTATTTATTAATTTTGGATAATGTTTTAGATAATTTATATCCTTCATTCCACTATAAAATTTATTTACTACATATTTTTCATAGTCAGAAATACATCCTGATAAGGTTATTTTTTTGATTACTCTTTTTACAAAAAATATAAACTTCAATAAAAAATCTATCTGTTGCATTTTCTTACCTGTCAAAAAACGATACTTTAATAGCAATAAACGAACGTAATAAGTTTTTGTATGGTTTTACAAAATAGCGATACCAAACTGATAATTTGTATTTCTTATTATCATATTTTTTTAGCATCTGATGCATTATATATATATTATTTTGAGCTTCTGCATTTTGTCTAAATTCTATGTTTTGATTTAACATTTGTAAATGAGCATGAATATAATCATTTATAAAAGTTTCGTAAAAAGCTGTTTTTCTTGCATATTTCCACCATAAAAAACTGCCTCTGTATGCACATTCTAAATCATTCCACGGTTTTGGATTTGCACCAGCATAATGTAAATTTTTAATTTCTTCTAAATTTAAGTCAGCATATGTTATAGGAAATAAGTTATAAGTTTTATCAATTAAAATTAATCTGTCAGGGCTATGCTTTTTAAAATATTCGTTCAGTAAATATTGGTCGCAAAAATCACTTTTAGGCAAATTTTCACCAAATTGTATCAAGTCTTTTAAAGTATCTTCTATATGCCATTGCTTTAAATTTAAAACAGAAAAACCACTATTACATGTTTCTTTTTCTATTTCAAAACCACTTGGAGATGCCAAAGTTATTAATTTATCGCCCATATCTATATCAAATATTTCTTTTAAATTACAATTAACGATTAAATCACAATCACAATAAATTATTTTATCAACATTGTTTATATATAACGGAGCCAGTAAATACGTATAATGAGTCATTGATATTTCTTGCCCCCACATTCCGGTGTTCAAATTTTCAAACAGATACATTTTATCTGTTACATCTATAAACTCAAATTTTACATCTTTATCTTTAAAAGTATATAAAACTTGTTCAATGAGTACATCTCTTTTAGTAGTTTCAAAGGGTTCCACAATATCTGCATATAAGTAATATGCATTTATACTTGTATTTTCATCTAAATTTTCAAGTGCAGACATTACGGTAACACAAGCATACTTCAAAAAATTTGAAGTTCCTGCAAATAAAAGATTTATGTATTTTTTATCAATCGTATTTTCCATATAATTAACTTTATGTTATTGTATCCCAAAATTCCAAAGCTGCCAAAACTGCCTGATCCATATTGTAATATTTATAAGCACCTAACCGACCTAGAAAATAAGTGTTTTTAAGTTGTTTTGCATCTCGAAGATATTTTTCGTAAAGTTCAGAGTTTGCATCATTTTTTATCGGATAATAACGTTCGTTTTTACCCAATTCGAAGCTGTGAGAATACTCTTTTGAAATAATCGTTTTTGAAGATTTTTCATTCAAAAAATGTTTATGTTCTGTTATTCTTGTATAATCATTATCACAAGGATAATTAACCATTGCCGTCGGTTGATAATATTCGCAGTCAATTGTTTCTACGTCAAAAGTAAGACTTCTGTAAGGCAGCATTCCATATTTGTAATTAAAAAATTCATCAATAGAACCCGTATAAAAAATACGGTCAAAATTTTCTTTTAGAATATCTTGATATTTTGTATTCAAATATATCTGAATATTTTTATGATAAAGCATATTTTTAATCATTTCAGCATAACCGTTTTTAGGAATTGCTTGATATTTGTCCTGAAAATATCTGTTATCATAGCTTATATAAATGGGCACACGAGCGGTTATTGATTCGTCTATTTCTTCCGGTTTCAAGCCCCATTGTTTTACTGTATATCCTTCAAATACATATTTATAAACAAAATCCGCAATAAATTTTAAATCTTCATCATTGGTTTGTTTAAGTTCTAAAATCGGAATTTTATGTTCCATTCCGTAAGTATCAACAAGTTTTTTAGTATATTTTTCTGCGGTTTGTTTATCAAAACATTGTTTTATAGTATTCAAATTAAAAGGAAGCGTAACTTTTTGTCCTTTTATAACAACGTTTGGTTCAAAAGAATATTCATGCCAATCAGTATATTGTGATAAGTATTTCCAAACCCTTTCTGAATTTGTATGAAAAATATGAGGTCCAAAACGATGAACGTGAATTTGCGTTTGTTCATCAACATAATCATTGATGTTACCACCGACAAAGTTATTTTTATCAATTACGATAACTTTTTCATTCCATTTTGTTGCTATTAAATTTGCTGTTACAGAACCTGTAAGTCCTGCTCCTATTACCAGATTTTTCATTTTTTACCTTAATCAAAATACAAGGGTCTTAATTTTTTTATAAGTTTGTATACTCTGAATTTGAAATTTATTTTTGCCAGTTTTTTAGGGCTTAACATTGGAAGTTCTTTAAATTTAGCATTTTCCTTTTGCTTAAAATGAAAATAAAAAATACCTGTTAAACGTTCTGCAATATATCCAAACAGGCGTCGTTCCTGAACATTATAATTTGTTATATCAATTTCTTTTTCCAGCTGTTCAAGAATAGAAAATAGCCATTCACAATATTCAAAAAACAATTCCCTTTTCATTATAAACATATTACAGAAATGTGCATAATCCAATTTTAAATAATTATCTATCGCTTCACTGTATTTAGGATACAGATGTTTTGCAATATTTAAAGCTTTTTCAAAATCTTCTATATGGTGATATTCCGATAGTTTATACTGATTATAATTGTTTTTATAATAATCATCATGTGGTGAACGTCCCAATATCATAAAATCATATTTTTTTACAAAATTTTTAATATCGCTATTTTTATAATAATCTCCAAAATCAAAAAATCTTCTGTAATGCATAAATCCGATGTAATCAGGATTACCGATTTTATCATAATTTTTCCAAGCCCAGTAAATACCGGTTAATTCACACCATTCACGATTTTTATCTGAAATATTTTTACCTGTATTATCTCCGATAAGGTTTCTCATCAGCCATTTATAATCTTTTTTAGAGACCTTGCCGTCTTTTGTATTTTGCATTGCAATATTTCTGCCGACATGAACAGGTAAATAAATATTACTTTTTAATAAAAATGACGGTTTATGGTATGCTATTATAATTTTTAATATGTTTTTTTTCATAATCATTTAATTTTGGTACAAGTAAGACAGTAGTTTAAATTTTTTACGTTCCTGATTTATATATTTGTCAACAAAGAATTTTTTATATTTTGATTTAAAAATATATTTCCAATATTTAAAAGCATAGATTACCCTGAAATCATTCCAGGGTTTTACCGGTCCCGCAAAATGTATTATTTTGGGTTTCTTCATTATTTCTTTTATCAAACTTATATCTTCACGTTTATACGTTAATTTCAATAATTTTTTATTATATTTGCACAACAACGTCACGTTTGTATCAAAATTCCATTTTCCATCAATATATTTAACCTTATGTTCACAAACCTTGTTTAATATATCCTGATCAACAATAAGAGGTGTTTTGATTTCACTAAGCGTGTCAAATAATTTATTCTTGAAATTATTTTCTGAACAATACGGAATATTAAACATCAAAACTCCGGCCTGAAAATAGTTACGCAATTCGGATAATTTTAATACATTTTTATGATATCTGTAAAATTTAGGATTTATTTTTACAAACATCGGCAAATAAATATCCTTTGTAGCTGCAACATAATTATTCGTCATATCAATATCGTACAATTTTGATATATCATCCAGCAAAATCAAATCAGAATCCAGATAAATAACTTTATTATAATTTCTGAAAATATCTGTTATAAAAAATCGATAATAAGTATGTACGGTATATCTGCTTCCGTTACCGATATAAAAAACTTTTGTATCAAAGGTATTCAGATATTCCTTCATATTAAAAAATCTTATTTTAAAATTTGTTTTTTCACACGACAAAATATTCGTTTTATTTTCTTCCGAAATATCCTCACTCAAAATAATTATGTCATAATTTTTGTTATTATCTGAATTTGCCTGTAAAGATGCCAATGCAACTGAAAAATACGGCACATACTTGTCATCACAAGCAAAACAAATTGCTATTTTTTGAGAAAATTTTGCCTCTAACTCAGTAACCACATTTTACCCCCAAATTTCTTTAACTAAGGTTAAAAATGGCTTCTTTAACAATGGTTTTATTTTTATTTTTGTTCCGTTTAGAGTGTTATAATACAAATCCTCAATAATATTTATATAAAATTTTGTAGTAACCAGAACAACATCTGGATTTAATTCTTTAATTTCTTTTGGCGAATATACTTTATAACCATTCCATTCTTCATTTTCTTCATGATGTTCAAATTTTTTGTCTGCAATACCTACTATGTTGAAACTGGAAATATCAAAATATTTTCTGATAAGTTCAAGGAAAACACCTGCTCCGTACAGTAAAATTTTTTTACCGTCTAATTTTTTTACCAGTTTTGGCAACGTTTTATCAAATTTCATTTTATATAAGTAGTTATAATTGGAAGCTTCATCTTCAATTTCTTCATTGAATACAGTCCTTACATCTTTATTTTCAATTTTCAAATCTTCAAAAATAAATTTCAAAATTCCCTTTGGTTTTTCATTGGTTATTAATATAACATCATAGTCCTCTTTTGGAATTTTTGTCGGAGCTATCGCTCTTATACCTTTAAAAGTCTTTTCTTCGTGTTCATGTTGGCAATTACAATCTTCGCAGCAGCAAGATTTTGGTTCAAATTTTATATCTGCAATTGCAACAATATTTAAAACTTCCGTAAAACGGTACTTTTTGTTTAATTCTAAAAAGCCCTCTCCGGCTCCGTAAAGTATAACTTTTTTACCTTTTATTTCACCTAATGACCATAACAAATCATCATCAAATTTTTTTGTCTTTGTTTTCATTTCAAAATATTTACTTAACATATTCCATCACCATTCTTTTTCTAATTCCATATCTCTTCTAAGTATAACATAAACGGCTTGTTTAATAAAAAGTATATCGGTGGGCACTTTTTATTTTTAAAAATTTCACGTTTTATAATATTTCTTATCATTACCGGATACTGAGTTGTAATAATTATAAAGTCAAAATCCGTATTTGGCAGTTCCTTTGGCTTTAATGCATTAAAATTTTTATATTTGTTTGTTTCTTTTATTTCAAATTTTTTATCTGCAATACCTACAATATTCAATTTTGATAAATCATAATTTTTCACGAAAAATTCAAACATTATACCTGCGCCATAGAGCATAACTTTTTTGTTAGACAGCTTTTTACATAATTTTTCATAATGTTTTTCAAAGTTTAAATCTTTAAAAACCTGCTCCCAAGTTTTACCTGCAAAAAATTTTTCATTTTTTAATTTCACAGCAAACCCTCACTTTCAAGAATTTTTTCTCTGACGTTTTCTTTTACATAAAAGAATTTATCTTGTATTTGGCGTTCTGTTTCATCAATTTTAAAATCGGAATTTATATATTTTTTGATTAAATCTATTGTATTTTCTTCATTATAAACAATATTTGTCAAAATATCATTTGATTTATTGGCAAATTCCATATTATGAATATCTCTTTCATCTAAGTTTTTATCATCATTATCAATTCTATAAAAAATAACCGGCTTATTTTGGAAATAAAAATCTGCCCAAATACTTGAATAATCAGTAATTAACATTGCGGAAGTTCTTATACATTCGCTGATTTGCGTAGAATCGACCACATTTACATTTTCAAAATTAAAATTAATATTTCTTTCCCTTAAACAATGATGAAGAGCAATATTGAGTTTAACATTATTATTTTTAAGAATTTCATGCAAAACAGTGTTTTCAATTAATGATTTCAAATTCTTATAATAAAGACTATCCTTATAATTCATATTGTCAAAAGACATTCGCCACTTAAAAAACACAAAAATACTTCGTTGGGTATCATTATTATCTTTTAATAAATCAAAATGAGGCATCGTAGCTTTAACAAGTTCTTCTTCCTTAAATCCGCCTTTTTCAATAAACATTTGGGCTTCAACATCATTTGATACTAAAAATTTGTTAAAAACCTTACTGTTATAAATTTCAAAAATAGAATCTTTCAACAAGGTTACACCATGGTTTAAATAAACAAAATCAATGTATTTGTTTTTATACAAAAAATCACTCAAATAACTATTAAACCCAAAAGAATTAATAAATTTTTTCAGATGAAGAAATTTGAAAAAATGTTTAAAATTTATGTAATCACTAAACTCAATAACTCTGTTCCTATATTTTTCTTTAATATTCTTATATGAAGGATGCTCAGAACTCATCAGATAATACGAATCAATACCTTTTTCAACAGCTTTTTCGAATAATGAATATGCATCAATAAGCTCTGTATAACGCTTTTGAGTATCCATAAAAAATACAATATTTTTTTCAAAAAACGGCTGTAAATTTTCAATCAAAGCGTAAACAAGCATAGAAATACTGTCCACAATATCCTTTAAACACATAAACACATTTAAAATAAACATAAAAATATCTTACAAAATTATCTTTTTTCGGTCAATTTATTAATAATTTCTAAATCGCTTTTTTGTGTAATTTTCAGATTAATTTCATCACCTTCAACAATATGTACAGATGCAAGATTATATTTTAAAATAAGTCCGCAATCATCTGTAAAATCTGTATTTTTTTCGTTTTGAGCCAAGTTGTGAGCTTTTTTTATAAGTTCAACCCTAAAAGATTGCGGTGTTTGAACACGTTTTAAAGAACTTCTTTTAGGAATACTCGTAATACAACCGTTTTCATCAACTTGAATTATTGTATCTACGGTATCAATTGCTGTACCGACTGCCTTATAAATTTTAAGAGCTTCAATATTTCTGTTTATAATATCCTGCGTTACAAAAGCTCTCACTGCATCATGAATTAAAACATTTGCTTCATCAGGAGCTTCAAAAACACCTATTCGTGAACTATCAACTCTTTTTTCACCACCGTTTAAAATTTTTATTATTTTTTTGTAATTATTTTTTGAAATTATTTCTTCCGTTAAATCTCTAAATTTTGGATTTGTAACTAAAATAATTTCATCAATATTTTTATTTTGTTCAAAAGCATTAATTGAATGCTCTAACAATGTTTTATCTTTAAAAACATAAAACTGTTTTGGTATATTTTCACCAAAACGCTCACCTGTTCCTGATGCAAGTATTACAGCTATATTTTTCATACATCACCTGTTGTATTTTTTTTATTTATTATATAATAAATTTGAATTTTAATATATAATCTTGGAGATAGGATAGAAATATGCCATATAAAATTTTAAGTAAAAAAGAAATTTGTCCAAATCAATATGAAATCACTATTGATGCACCTTATGTCGTAAGAAATGCAAAAGCAGGACAATTCATTATATTCAGAGCAACACAAGACGGTGAAAGAGTACCTCTTACAATTGCAGATGTAGACAAAGAGAATGGTATTCTTACATTAGTATTTATGGCTGTTGGCTATTCAACAAAACAACTTGCAGCTTTAAATGAAGGTGATGAACTCGCAGATTTGGTAGGACCTCTTGGTCAACCGACTCATATAAAAAAATATGGAACAGTTGTTTGTCTTGCGGGAGGCTATGGTGCAGCACCATGCTATTTAATCGCAAAAGCATTTAAAGAAGCAGGAAACAAAGTTTATATGATTATGGGTGCAAGAAATAAAGATTTAATCTTCTGGGAAGATAAAATGAAAGATGCTTGCACAGAATTATTTATAACAACCGATGACGGAACATTGGGTGAAAAAGGTTTTGTAACACAAGTTCTTGAACGAATTATGGGACAAGAAAAAGTCGATTACGCAATTGCAGTAGGTCCAATGCCAATGATGAGAGCAGTTGCAAACTTAACTCGTGATAAGGGCATTTATACAGAGGCAAGTATGAACCCTATTATGGTTGACGGAACCGGTATGTGCGGAGCTTGCCGTATAACAGTCGGCGGAGAAGTTAAATTTGCCTGCGTTGACGGCCCTGATTTTGATGCTCATAAAATTGACTTCGACGAAGTTATTAACAGAACTAAAATTTATAAAGACCAAGAACGTAAAAGAGATGAAAACTGTAACCTATTAAGGAAAGGATAAGATATGGCAGATAAAAATATTCCATATTGCCCGCTAATGTCAGCAGGCTCAGAGTTTGAGAGAGTTTGTACACAAGATGCCTGTGCATGGTATCTAAAAAGTTACAAAATTTGTTCTGTTTATATGCTTGCACACAATGCAGCATTAGATGTTCAGGCTAAACAAGCGAAAAAACAATAAAAACAATGAAAATTGCCGTATGTATTAAACAAGTGCCTGATACAGCGGATATAAAATGGACAGAAAATAATACTATTCAACGTGAAGGTTTAGAAAGTATTATAAATCCGTTTGATATGTATGCTATTGAGACGGCGCTTAAACTTAAAGATAAAGATAGAACCACCAACATAACAACACTTACAATGGGACCGCCTCAGGCTGAGGAAATAATAAGAAGTTCAATTGCCCTGGGTGTTGATGGTGGTTTTGTTATTACAGACAAAAAATTTGCAGGAGCCGACACTGCTGCAACAGGTAGAACTCTTTCCGCTGCAATCAAAAAACAAGTTGAAAATATTGATTTAATTCTTTGTGGGCAATTTGCAACTGACGGAGATACAGCTCAAACAGGTCCTGCAATATCTGTAAATCTTAACTATCCTGTTGTAACCTATGTAAAAGAGATTTTATCCGTTGAAAACAATTATCTGACAGTAAAAAAAGAAGTTGAGGACGGTTCAGAAATTTTAAAAGTAAAACTTCCTGCTGTTTTATGTATGCTTAAATGTGATTATGAACCGAGAAGACCGCTTATTGACGGATTTAAAACAGCACAAAAAATTGAAATACCCCATTATGGATTGGCAGATATTGGTTTGGAAGCAGAGCAAGTTGGTATAAAAGGTTCTCCGACTTATGTAAGTAAAGCATTCAGACCTGAACAAAAACAAGGAGGAGAAATATATACTCCACAAAACACGCAAGATGCCGTAAATAAAATTATGGAGGCGCTAAATGGCTAGAGGTATTTTAATTTACGCTCAAACAGACAGAAACGGTATTTTGCAAAATGTAGTTTTGGAACTTGCAAATACTGCTCAAAATTTATCACAAAAGCTTGATAGTTGTGAAGTTAATGCTGTCTTATTTTCTGACGGGACAAATTTAGAGCAAAATAAAGAAATTTTATCTAAAAACGGATTTAATAAAGTTTTTATCGCAAAATCGGATGTTTTAAAACAATATTCAACAGAATATTATTCAAAAATAGTTATTGATTTAATAAAACATACAGAACCTGAAATATTCTTAATTGGCGCAACAACACAGGGAAGAGAACTTGCTCCGGTTGTTGCAACAAGTTTAAATACAGGTTTAACCGCAGATTGTACAAACTTAGATATAAATGAAAAAGGTCAGCTTGCCTCAACCCGTCCGACTTTTGGCGGCAATTTAATGGCTACAATTTTATGCAAAAATTATCCGCAAATGGCAACAGTCAGACCAAAAGTTCTCAAAAAGTCAGAGGTTGATATAATTAAAAATACTGAATTTATTGAACTTAATTTTGATTTATCAACAGTAGAAAAACATGTAGAATTAGTTGAATTTATTGAAAATAAACAGCTTGCTGATGTTCGTATTGATGAAGCGGAAATAATTGTTGCTGGCGGAAAAGGAATGAAAAATCAACAAGGATTTGAACTTTTACAAGAGCTTGCACAGGTTTTAGGCGGTTCTGTCGGAGCATCAAGAGGCGCTGTTGATATGAAGCTTGCAGATAGCTCGGTTCAAATAGGTCAAACAGGCAAAACTGTTGTTCCAAAAATTTACATCGCTTGCGGAATTTCAGGCGCAATTCAGCATACTGTCGGCATGAGCGGTTCTGATAAAATTATTGCAATAAACAAAGACGAAAACGCTCCTATTTTTAAAATAGCAGATGTCGGAATTGTCGCAGATGCTTTTGAAGTAATACCTGAATTGATTAAAAAACTTAAATAGCTTTATTCGCCTTTATTTGTTTCGTCTTCTTCAATATGAGGGTGGCGAACGATTAGCAGTTTTGTAATTCTTACTCCGTCAATTTCTTTTACTTGAATGGTCATATCTTTCCATTCAACTGAATCATCAAGCTGTGCGACTCTGCCTAAAAGCTTTAAAACAACTCCGCCAACAGTATCAACATCTTCTTCTTCAAATTCTTCTTCATCTGTTTCAAAGAATTCTGCCATTTCGTCAAGTCTAAGCATTGCATTGGCTTCGTATGTGTTTTCACCGATTTCTTTTATATCGACTTCTTCAACTTCGTCAAATTCGTCTTGAACTTCACCAAAAATTTCTTCAAATACGTCTTCCAGCGTAATAATACCTGCTGTTCCGCCATATTCGTCAATTACTATCGCAATTTGACCTTGGCATTTTTTAAATTCTCTAACTGCATTATCCATTGTAATCGTTTCAGGAACAAACAATATCGGTCTGATTAATTTATTTAAATCGAAATCACTTTCATTAAGACTTGTTGTGTACAAATCCTTAACATGCAGAAAACCTTTTATATGGTCTAAGTCTTCTTCATAAACAGGATATCTTGTATATTGATTTTCTTTTGTTAATTGTTTTAGTTCTTCCAAAGTTATGTCGTCAGGAATACAAACCATATCCGTTCTTGGAATCATTACTTCTTTTGCATTTAAATCAGAGAACTTAAACGCATTGTGAAGCATTTCTTTTTCCGTTTCGTTAAGAACACCTTCTTTATAACTTGCATCTACAAGCATGTCCAACTCTTCCGTTGAGTGAGCGAAAGTACTTTTCGGACGTTCTATTTTTAAAATTTTCAAAATAAAATTACAAAAATTATTCAATAAAATTACAAGCGGATTAAATATTGTAGCAATAAATGCCGTAGGTTTGGCAATTAAAAGAGCTATTTTTTCCGTATATTGCAAAGCAATTAATTTAGGGGCTTGTTCACCTATTGAAACGTGTAAAAACGTAATTAAGGAAAATGCAATAATTGCAGAAATTGTATGTGTAGCAACACCTTGCGCAGTTTGAGGCAAAAAGCCGAATATCGGTTCAATTATACCTGCAATAGTAGCTTCTCCAACCCAACCTAATGCCACACTGGAAATTGTTACACCAAGTTGAGCAGCACCTACAATTCTGTCCATATCCTCTATTTGTTCAAGCACCAAATCCGCTGTTTTGTTGCCCTGCTTAGATAATTCTTCCATACGGGTTCTTCTAACCCTTACCATAGAGAATTCTGACGCTACGAAAAATGCATTTGATAACAACAAAAATGCAACAATAAGTAAATTTATAATCGTACTGACATAATCCATATATAAAAATTTTTCCTCTATAAATTCCATTCTATAATACATTATGAAAAAATGCAAATATTCGTGTTAAGATATTAACCGAGAGGATAATATTTTGAGATTAGATAAATTTTTAAAAGTTTCAAGATTAATAAAACGCCGTACTGTTGCAAACGAGGTATCAGAAACAGGCAGAGTTTACGTAAACGGAAATCCTGCAAAACCAGCAAAACAACTTAAAGTCGGAGATATAATCAAAATTGAATATCACAACAGAAACGTTATTGTAAAAGTTCTTGTTATCCCTCAAAATAATGTCAGCATACAAGAATCATCAACGCTTTACGAGGTAATAGAAAATGCATGAAATTTTTTCGCAGATGAATAATTATTTTCAGTCGTTAGGAATATATGGTTTAGCCTTAAATTCCTTTGTAGAAAGTTTTTTCCTTGTTCCACCACCTGATTTTTTGCTTATAGCAATGGATTTGGCAAAACCTGAAAAAGCGTTATGGTACGCAACAGTTTGTTCTTTTGCTTCAATTTTGGGTGGATTAGTAGGCTATTTAATCGGCTTAATTGGCGGAAGGCCTGTATTTAACTGGTTTTTCAGAAAAAACCCTGAACAATTTGAAAAAGTTGAGGCACTTTATAACAAATACGGTTCAATCGCTGTATTTTTTGCAGGTTTTACACCTATTCCGTACAAAGTTTTCACAATAGCAAGCGGTGTTTTAAATATGAATTGGTGGAAATTCACTCTTGCAAGTTTCTTTGGACGAGCAGGAAGATTTTTCGTAGTCAGTATAGTTTTAATGCTATTTGGCGAAATGATTAAACAATATTTGGAAATCGTTATTGCAGTTGTTTCAA
>JAFWGJ010000037.1 GCA_017512405.1 bacterium
ATCATGCTAAATACAGCTTGTCTTGCTTTTTCGTCTTTAGTTTGAGCTTTTTCTTCCTTTGTCATTGGAGTGTCAGGAGTGTTGCCAAAAATAGCTTCATTTTCTTTAGTACCCTTTGTTGCAACCTTAGTTATAACATCTGTTAAATACCAAAATTCTCCAACTTTTTCATTTGGCCAAATATTAAATTTTTTAGCTCCATCTTTTTCAAATAAGCCCATAGGATTTAAATCAAATCCCTTGCCTGTTTTTTTATTTACAAGTTCATAAGTATTTACAATAGAATATGGTATACGTTTACCTGTATCTCTAATTTCAAGAACATCTTTCGGATGAGTTTTGTCTAATTTTTCAAGTGCTGCTTGAAATTTTTTTGCATCATCCGCATCCATTTCTTTAACAAAATTCTTCATAGGCGCATTGTTTTTCAACTTTGCCGTGAAACTAGGGGCAGTGTTTGTCGTAACTTTCATCATAATTCCTTTCTTTTAATATACTATAACTACACTACATTATTTCCTTATTTTAATCTCTTTCATTAAAATTAACTTTGCTAAAAATTAAAATTGCCTTATTTTTTTACGTGGTTTACAATTTGTTACAAAACGAAAACGGCAGCTACACATGTAACTGCCGTTTTTTAGATATATTTTATCTGATTATATTTTCCAAGAATGTAAATATTCTTCTTGTTCAGGAGTTAATGTATCAATTTGAACTCCCATTGCTTCAAGTTTAAGATTTGCAATCATATAATCAACATCTTCAGGTAAAGTTAACAATTTGTTTGGTAATTTACCTTGATTTTTAACCAAATATTCAATACCCAAAGCTTGATTAGCGAATGACATATCCATAACGCTTGCAGGATGTCCTTCAGCTGCCACAAGATTAACCAAACGACCTTCTGCAATTACATAAATTGATTTTCCGTTGTCTAATTTATATTCTTCCAAGTTAGGTCTTATTTGTTTGATTTCAACAGCGTGTTCTCTTAAACCTTTAACGTTTATTTCATGGTCAAAATGTCCGCAATTGCCTACAAAAGAACCGTCTTTCATTGATAATAAGTGTTCAACATCAACAACATGTTTATCACCTGTAACTGCAATAAATACATCACCTTCTTTTGCTGCTTCTGCAATTGGCATTACTCTGTAACCTTCCATTACAGCTTCTAATGCTTTTAATGCATCAACTTCACATACGATAACGTTTGCACCTAAGCCTTTTGCTCTTAAGGCACAGCCCTTACCGCACCAGCCGTAACCAGATATTACAACTGTTTTGCCTGCAAGTAAAATGTTTGCAGCTCTGAAAATACCGTCAATTAAACTTTGACCTGTACCGTATCTATTGTCATACAAGTGCTTTGTCATACTTGTATTAACACCGACAGCAGGAGCTTTCATTTTACCTTGGTCTTCAAGTGCTTGTAATCTTATGATACCTGTTGTCGTTTCTTCTGTTGAACCAATTATATGTTCCGCTAATTCAGGTCTTTCTTCATAAATTGTTGACATAATATCACAGCCATCGTCAATAATAATGTCAGGATTGTGATCTAAGGCAATTCTTACGTGGTTTCTGTAATCTTCAACAGACTCACCTGAACGACCATATACAGGAATATTCCAGTATTTTACCAATGCAGCAGCAACATCATCTTGTGTGGATAATGGATTTGACGCAACCAAAACTGCATCTGCACCACCTGCTTGCATTACAGTACATAAAGCAGCTGTATCTTTTGTTACGTGAACGCATGCCGATAATTTTAAACCTTTAAACGGTTGTTCCTTAAT
>JAFWGJ010000038.1 GCA_017512405.1 bacterium
TTAAATGCTAAACCTGACGAAAATATTTCCGTTAAACAAGAAGTTAAATTAGAGACAAATATAAATTTAAATGTTGAAGAAACAAATAATATTGCTGTTGAGTCAGCAGATATTAAAGACGTTAATGCTGATTTGGTAAAAGAAACTGCCCAAAAAGACGAGGCGGTTAAAGAAGATATTGATACAGTTCAACAAGTAAAACAAGTCGAAATTGTTTCTCAAGTTAATACAGATGTTGAAAATAAGCAGGCAGTAAAAGATGAGGCAGTATCTTTTCAGGTCAAAGAAATAATTAATGAACCTGTAACAAAGGCAGAAGAATTGAAACAAGAAATAGATTCTGCAAAATTAGAAAATATTGCAAACAATGTTCAAAATCAAACTGATAAAAAGGTTGCGGATAAAAACGCTAAAACCATCGTTGAATCAGATGAAACAATGGACATTAAAGAAGATGTTTCGGGTATTGAATTTGTAAACAATAAAACGAAAGAAACAGATTTGAAGCAAGAAAAAACAAACGATATACATTCGGATAAAATTAAACAAAAAGTTGAGAATGTAAAAATTCAAGTTGAAGAAAATGTAAAAGTAAATCCACAGCTGGTAAAAACATCAGAAGATATTAATAATGCTGTAAAGGCTCAGGAAACATTAAATAAAGCAGGCTTAACAACTGAAAATCTACAAAAGATGGATGCAAAAATAAAAGACATTGATTTTTCAAAGAATAATGCACAGTCTGATTTAGGTCAATCATCACAAGAAATGCTTATGCGTGATATGATGCAGGATTCTGCTCAAAATCCAAATTCTGAGGCAGTAGAATTAAAAGTGGATTTTAATCAAAGTCTAAATAAAGTATTGCAGGCTAACAATACTCAACAAAATCTTCATCCGCAAGAGGAGTTGCAAGATGTAAATATTTTAGATCAAATAAGAGCAAAAATATCATTAAACGGTACAAACGGAATGCAAAAAATAACTATTGGGTTAACTCCTGAAAGTTTAGGAAAATTGCATATTGAAATTTCAAAAGGTATGAATGGAATTTCTGCCCAAATTATTGCAGATAATCCGCAAGCAAAAGAAATATTAGATAAAAATTTAGATGGTTTACGCTCTGTTCTGCAATCGCAAGGTGTAAATGTAAATAACGTAAATGTAAAAGTTGCGGAAGCGGGTCGTTCATCAGAAGGTAATAACAACTTATTTAGCAATGATGAGGGTCAGTTTAATTCAAACAATAATAGCCATGGTTCAAAGAATTCAAGTGAAGGTGACAGAGAAAAAAGAAGTGAATATGAACACTTACAACAAGAGGCGATAAAAGGTGAAAATATTGAAAATAACTCAGAGCCTTCGGAAAAAAATATATATACTGAAAAAACAGTAAGTATAAAATTAAATAATGGTAACGTGAAATATCAATTGTAGTGATAAATGGAGAGGTAGGTAGTTAAATGAGTTTAACATCAACGATTACTCAAATGCAGTCAAATACGGCAATAGCAGAGAGTAAACAAGAAAAAAAGACAACAAATGACATAACTGATTCAAATATGTTTTTGAAACTTATGTTAAAGCAAATGGAACAACAAGATCCGACGGAACCGACGGATAATTCACAATGGCTTGCCCAAATGGCTCAATATTCATCATTAGAAGCAATGAATAATTTGAATGCTGCATTTAGTGAAGTTTCTGATAAAATATCGGCATTAAGCGATTCTGTTACATCGGGTAACGTAATTTCCCAAACGTTATCGCTTGTAGGTAAAGAAGTAACTGTTTCAATTCCGACAGCAGATAATGACGGCAATATCTATTATTCTGATGTTACAGGAAATGTAGATGAAGTATCATTTGAAAACGGTGACGGAGTTATAAAGGTAAACGGTCAAAATTATTCATTGAGCAGCATAAAATCAATTAGACCATAAAAAAGATTTCAAACGGACTTGGAAATATAACGAAAATAATAATTATTTAATAAAGGACATAGAGGAGGAAAAATGTCACAAGCTTTATTCACATCAATGACGGGGTTAAACGTAGCTCAGCAAGCTATCAACGTAGTTGCCAACAACGTAGCTAACATTAACACAACCGCATTTAAAACGGCGGATGCACGTTTTGCAACAATGTTTTCAAACACATTAACCTCAGGTAACGCACCGACAGCAACTGCCGGTGGTACAAACCCTAAACAAATCGGTTTAGGTGTAAAATTAGAGGCAATTACCAGAAACTTTAACCAAGGTTCATTTTTATCAACAGACATCGGAAGTGATTCAATGATTTCAGGACGAGGTTATTATACGGTAATGGATGCTTCCGGTAATGTTTTCTTAACTCGTGACGGTGCATTTACACTTGATGCAAACGGCGATATGATTACAGCAACAGGTAATAAAGTTTTGGGTGCTGCCGGTATTGCAACAGAAGAAGCTTCATTAGTTCCTGTTCATATTCCGCAAGCTATTACTCCTAAGGTTTCAGGTGCTGATTTAACAACTAAACTTATGGGAGATTTGAATAATGCTAAATTTACGGCAGGTACAGTAGTATTTGGTTTGAATGATGGTACACATGCGACAGCTGATGACGAACCTATTGTTGCAACAATTCCTGAAGATGCTGTATCTAGTGCTAAAACTGTTTCAGCATTTTGTACGGCGGTTCAAACCGCAATTAATAATGCTATAACAGATTACAATACATCACATACTCCTCAGGTAACAGGTTCTGTTACTATAACGGCACAAGATGACGGTACAATTAAAATTGAGATGGCGACAGGTGAATCAATTAATTTTACAAACTTGTCAACATCTAACTTTACATCAATGTGTAATATTGACCAAGTAAAAATAAGTGAACCTGCTATATCAAAAAAATTATCATATGTTGTAGAAGTTGACCCAGAAGCATCTCCTACAAACAGAACTTCATTATCGTCATACTAAATCGGTGTTGACGGTACAATTGAAGCATCTTATGATAACGGTGATAAAATGACAGTTGTTTATAATGACGTTTCCGGTAAATTTGATTTCCAATATGTAACATCATCAGGTGTTAACATTGTAGGTGATGACGTTACGGTTAACCAAAACGTACTTGACAGTTCATCAAGACTTGTAATGCAGGTTGCAACAGTTACAAATGAAGCGGGTCTTGTTTCTAGGGCTGATAACTTATGGACAATCGGTCCTGATACAGGTAAAGTTACATACACAGTTGGCGGACAAATGGGTACAGGTACAATTCAAACAGGTGGCTTGGAAGGTTCAAATGTTGACCTTGCTCGCGAATTGTCAAATATGATTATTGCACAACGTGCAATTAACGCAAATTCCCGTGTATTTGGTACCGCAAGTAGCGTAATGGAAACATTATCTCAATTAGGCAGATAATGAGTAACATTAATATTAAGTAATGTTAAGTAAAGGTAAGCATGCTAAAACCATGTCATGACATGGTTTTAGGGAAATGCTGAAAGACGGGAAATAAAAAAATTGTCTAAGGCATGAATAAGAGGTATAATAGACCTATGTTCCGAAAGGACAAAACAAAAACATCTTGTATGGTAAAACTCTTATGATAGAAAATATTAAAAAGAATTTATCGCAAATACAGGAAGAAATCGCACCTTATACACCAAAAATAATCGCAGTAACCAAGTACTTTGGGGTTGAAGCAATGATTGAAGCTTATAAAGCCGGATTGCGAAACTTCGGAGAATCAAGGGCGGTTGAGGCAATTGAAAAGATAAACTCTTTGCCTGATGAGATAAAAGAAAATTCGAAATTTCATTTTATCGGACATCTGCAAACAAATAAAGTTAATAAAGTCGTTCAAAACTTTGATTTTATTCACTCGGTTGATTCTTTAAAACTTGCCAAGGCTATATCTGATGAGGCTGAAAAAATCGGAAAGGTTCAAAATGTATTTGTTCAACTGAACAATGCAAATGAGGAACAAAAATACGGTTTTTCGAAAAAAGAGCTGTTTGAATATTTTGAAGAAATAAAAAGCTTAAAATATTTAAAAATCTTAGGTCTTATGAATATAGCACCCCTTGAAATCGGTAAAAAAGAATTAGAAGCTCTATTTGAAGATGTTAAACAGACTCAAATTGAATTAGTGGAGAATTTTAGCTGTGACCTGAAAGAAATTTCAATGGGTATGAGCAATGACTATCAAATCGCTGCCGCACACGGAGCAACCATGTTGCGTATAGGCAGGAAATTATTTAGTACAACATAATATTGGAGGACGAATTAGTGGCTATTACAGAAAAAATTAAAGGCATCGTAGATTTTCTAACACAAGGATTAGAACAACAAGAAGACGGTGATGACGTATTTACAGATATAATGAACGAAGCAGGCGGAGAAGATTATGATACAGAGGATAATCTTGCATTAGCTCCTGCGTATCAACAAACTCCTTTTCAACAAAAAAAGGATAAAGCTGATTTAAGAGTACTTCCAAGCCCAAATATGAGAGGCTCAGAAGTTATGATTATTGAACCTCGTTCATTTGGTGAAGCAGGACAAATTGTTCAAAACTTAAAAGACAGAAAAACAATAGTTTTGAACTTACATTTACTGGATAAAGAGCAATCTCAAAGAACAATTGATTTTGTTTGCGGCGCAGCAAGTGCATTGAACGGTCAACCTCAAAAAGTTGGAGATATGGTTTTTGTATTCACTCCTAATAATGTTACATTGACTGTTGATGCGGCTAAAACTCAAACAACTTTAGCTGATAATATTTGGAGCGGGAGAACTCTATAAAAAGTATTAAATATATGATTTGTGATAGTTGGATTTTCAGGACACTTCGGTGTCCTTTTTTTTGTAATTAAAATAAATATAGAAAAACAAGACCTGAATAAGGTCTTGTCTTTCTAATAATCACTCGTTTATTTACTGTTTGTCAATTAATGTTTAAACTTATTTTTTAAAAGAGTCTTTATGTTTAACCATATTTGTTGCACCTGCAACAAGACCGCCGAATGTGGCAAGTTTTGCAGCTAATGCGGATGTATCAGCCTTTGTGATTTGTGACATAAGCTGATTTGCACCAAGAATAGTGCAAGCTGTGAGTACACCTATACCTGCGGATTGTAAGGTTGTACCTATTGCTTTCTTGTTGGTTTTTACAAAACCGACTCCTTTTTTACAAGTATTTTTTGCCTTTTGAAATTTACTTAATTCCACTGTGTCTTGCACAGGCTGTTGTATACAGGCACCTTTACAACAACAATTTCCTTCTTTGCAACCAAACGCAGCATTGGTAACTGCCGGTTGAATTCGATTGATTTGCATGATTCCTTCCTATTAACTTATAATGGTTTAAATCCCCTAAATATTTTATTTGCTACTTAATTAAAAAAAGATTACAAAATCTTTACGTTTGTGTTACAATTCAATTATGGAAAATAGTTTTAGACAAAAAGTTTATTATAGTGATACGGATGCTTATGGAGTTGTATGGCACGGTTCTTATCTTCGCTGGTTTGAGATGGGTCGTATAAATTTATGCGAGCAAGTCGGTTATTCATTGACAAAGCTTTATGATGCCGATATTACTCTGCCTGTTGTTGAAATAAATTTGAAATACAAAAGCCCTGCAAAGTTGGAAGATGAGTTGCTAATAGTAACGTCGTTAAAAGAAATTTCTAGATTGTCTATGACTTTCGAACAAAAAATTATAAATGCAAAAACCGAAAAATTAAATGTTGAAGCAATTGTTAAAGTTGTTGCTGTACATAATGACGGTAATTTATACAGAACATTGCCTGAACAAATGATTGAATTTGCCCAAAAGGTTAAGGATTAATGACTGGTAAAATTAGATTAAATAAATACATAGCTTCTGCCGGAATTTGTTCAAGGCGCGCGGCAGACGAGTTAATAGAACAGGGAAAAGTTAATGTAAACGGGAAAAAGACTACGGAACTGGGTTTTCTTATCGGCGAGAAAGACAAAGTTTTTATTGACGGAAAATTAATTCATCCCAAAAAGCACGAATACTATCGTTTTTATAAACCGGCAGGTTATATAACAACATCAGACGATGAAAAAGGCAGAAAGACTATATATGATATTTTGCCTGAAAATCTGAGAACTTTAAATCCTGTTGGTCGTTTAGATAAGGACTCTACCGGTTTACTTATAATGACAAACGACGGCGATTTAATAAATGAATTAACTCATCCATCGGTGAAGGTTCCAAAAGTTTATGTCGTAAGAATTAACGGTAAAATTAATCAAAATCAAATTGAGCAAATGGCGTCAGGTTTGGAAATAGAACCAAGTAAAAAAGCTTATGCTGAGGTTGAAGTGATTGAAATTTCCAATAAATCAACACTTATGGAAGTTGTATTATATCAAGGATTAAATCGTCAAATAAGAAAAATGTTTGATTATTTAGGTTTTGAAGTAATAAGCTTGAAACGTATTCAGCATGCAACAATTACTCTTGATGGACTTAAAAAAGGTGAATTTAAGCCTATAAAACCAAAACAAATAAAAGAATTAAAAGCGTATTTAAGTAAGATTGCGGGTAAAAATGCTTAAAATAGCCATTGTTGGAAATATTGCATCAGGCAAATCAACTGTTGAGAAAATGCTTACTGATAAAGGTTTTTGTGTTTTTGATACCGATAAAATATCTCATGAGATTTTAGAGAGTAAATCCGGTATAGTAAAAAATGTTTTTAAAAATTTTGATATTTCGGATGAAGAAGGCAATATTTCCCGAAAGAAGTTAGGAAAGATAGTTTTTAATAACCAAAAATATAAAACTGAATTGGAAAATATTATTTATCCTGATTTAAAAATTAAAATAAATAACATTTTTGAACAAAATTGTAATGAAAAATTCATTTTTATTTCGATACCGCTTCTTTTTGAAGTGGGTTGGGAAGATATGTTTGACAAAGTTTTATTTATAGAAGCGAATGATGATATAAGGCTTTTGCGATTAATGCAAAGAAATAATCTGACTGCAAATGAGGCTGGAATTCGTATGGCTGCTCAAAATATTCAGAGTGAAAAAATCAAAAAATCAGACTTCATTATTCGTAACAATGATGATATTATGTTCTTGCAAAAACAAATAGATGAGATTATAATTTTGCTAGAGGATATGGAGTAAATAAATCACGTGTCTTTGAATTTAGTAAGCAAAATAGAAGAAAGTAAAAAGAAACGTTCACTTGTAGTAATAGCTGTTACGGCAGTTGTTATTGTACTGGTGGTTCTTTGTGTTTTGTTTATACAATTGCTAATGAAGAAAGAGCGTTTGGAAATTGAAGGTCATATTATGGAGGTTGCGAAGCAAAGTGCTGTTGCTACTGACATATTAATTAACGGTGATTTTCAAACTTTGAACTTGTTTGCTCACGTACTTGAACAGGAACCAAAATATATTGACAGACAAAATGTTAGACCTTTGCTTAGAGCGGCAATAAACAATACAAGATTTTATTCAATGGGTGTTGCATATCCAAATGGTGATGTTGTTATATACGATGCTGAAAAAGGATTTGTACCGATTATTAATGTTCTTGATTTTAAATATTTCCAAGAAGGTATGCGTGGTAATAAATTCCTGAGTTTCATAAACAGTGCTTATGATGAAGACAAGCTGATTGTACTGTATGAAGTTCCAATTATCAGAAACGGTAAAGTAATTGCTCTTTTAACAGGTGCTCATGGTGCGGAAGATTATAACAGAGCTGTTGATATTACTGCATTTAATAATGAAGCTGTTGTTCATATTATTGACGGCGATGGTAATTTGATTTTGCGGGATTCCAGCCCAAAAACCATATTGAAATCTTCAATTTTTGAAACGGATGATGTACCGAATGAACAGCGAATCAAGGCTTTAAAATCAGAGACTCCTCTTAGTTATTGGTTTAAAGATGTAAATAATGTTAAAAAGGTAGCTGCATTTGTTCCAATTGGTTATAATAATTGGAAAATCCTTGCTATTTTGCCGTTTAATGCAATTACTCACAACAGTAATGCAGTTTTGAGATATGCCGTAATCTTTTTCTTCGTGATAGGTATTATCATCATATTAGGTATAAGATATAACATTGCAAACAGACAGCGTTCAGATAATATGATTTTAGACATCGCTTTAAGAGATGATGTTACACATTGCTTGAATAAAACAAGTTTTGGTATAGAGGCTGAAAAAATTCTGTTTAATAAAAAAGCAGAACTTAATGAAAAACTTGCTGTTATATTAATGGATATTGACAATTTTAAAATTGTTAATGAAGTTTATGATATCGAAAAAGGTGATGTTGTATTAAAGGAAATTTCTTCTATATTAAGTAAAAATGTAGCTGAGAACGGTCTTGTAGCAAGACTTAA
>JAFWGJ010000039.1 GCA_017512405.1 bacterium
AATCTACGAAAAAAAATAAGTATCAACAATATTTTCAAATATTTTTCTGCAAAAATTAAAAACTTACTATTATGATTAATTTATTTATATAAAAATATATTTTATACTTTTTTAATTATAGAAAAAATAACTTTTTAAAAGATTTGTTTTTGTTGTAAAATTATAACATGGAATTTTGGAGGATTTGTGTATGAAATTTTTAGTTGAAAAAGAAAAAATATTCAATGGTATAAAATTAGTTGCAAATGTAGCAGCAATGAAGAGTTTGCAGCCTGTTTTAGCAAATATTTTAATAGAAACAACAGAAGATAAATCTTTAAGATTAACTGCGACAGATTTTGATTTAACAATATCTACAATTGTTGAAGCTCAAATTGAAGATGAGGGTAAAATAACACTTCCTGCTAAAAAATTAAATGATATAGTATCTCGTTTAGCAGATAAATTAATAACATTTGAATTAAATTCTGAAACGAATTCAGTAAATATAAAATGTGAAAATGCAAAATTTGATATAAAAGGAATCTCAGCATCAGAATTTCCTAATGTTTTAGATGTAAATTTATTGGCTGAAAATGCTATTGATATTGAAATGAAACCATTTATAAAAGCAATAAGACAAGCAAGTTTTGCAGCTGCAAATTTTGAGACAAATAATCTTTTATCCGGTGTTGTTTGCGATATAAATGAAAATACTCTTGAAATGGCATCAACAGATGGAAATAGACTTGCAAGAGTAAGAGAAAAAATAGAAAATATAGAAAAAAAATCAAGTCAATTGATTATTCCTTCAAAAACAACGAACGAATTTTTAAAAATGAGTACGTTAATAAATGATAAAAGTATAAAAATTTATACAGATAGAACAAAACTAATTTTAAAAACAGAAAATTCAATGATGATTTCAAGAATTATGGAAGGTCAATATCCAAAATATAATCAACTTATCCCTACAGAAAATCCAAAAACAGCTATTGTAAACAGAAATAAATTAATTTCAGCACTTGAATTGGTTTCAATAATGGTTAATGAAAAAACAAGTATAGTAAAATTTGATTTTTCTGAAAATAATTTGGTTTTAAGAGGTGATACACCAGATTCCGGTGCTTCTGAGGAAACATTAAATATAGATTATAAAGGTGAAGATATGACAATTGCTTTCAATTATAAATATGTAATTGACGGTTTAAAGAATATGGAAGAAAATGAAGTAAAAATAGAAATGAATACAAATCTTTCACCGACAGTATTCAGGCCAAACAGTGAAGAAGATTATATTTCTTTGATTATGCCTGTTCAAATGAGATAAATATAAATAAGAATAGTTAAAAAGACGGATTTTATTATTTAAAATCCGTCTTTTTATATAAAAAAAAATTTAAAATATTAATATTTTGTTTATTTTTTTAAGAATTTAACAAAACAGTATTAAGATGTATATGTGAGAAAAAAACAATTAATAATATAATAAAGAAAGGCAAAAATTATGGCAAAGACAATCGGTATCGACTTAGGTACAACAAACTCAGTTGTTGCCGTTATGGAAGGTGGTAAACCTACCGTAATTGCAAATGCAGAAGGTACAAGAACAACTCCTTCTATTGTTGGATTTTCAAAAACAGGTGAAAGACTTGTCGGTCAATTAGCAAAACGTCAAGCTATTCTTAACCCGGACAAAACAATCGCTTCAATTAAAAGACACATGGGTGAAGATTACAAAAAGAATATTGACGGAAAAGATTACACTCCGCAAGAAATTTCAGCAATGATTTTAAGAAAATTAGCAGAAGATGCTTCAAACTATTTAGGTGAAAAAGTTACATCTGCCGTAATTACAGTTCCTGCATATTTTAATGACTCACAACGTCAAGCAACAAAAGATGCAGGTAAAATTGCAGGTTTAGATGTTCTTCGTATCGTAAATGAACCGACAGCAGCAGCATTAGCTTACGGTCTTGAAAAAGAAAAACCTGAAAAAGTTTTGGTATTTGACTTAGGTGGTGGTACATTCGATGTTTCAATTCTTGAAATAGGTGATGGTGTTCACGAAGTTCTTTCTACATCAGGTGATACTCACTTAGGTGGTGATGACTTTGATGAAAAAATTATGAACTGGATTTGTGACGAATTCCAAAAAGTTGAAGGCATTGATTTAAGAAACGATAAACAAGCAATGCAACGTATTAAAGAAGCTGCTGAAAAAGCAAAATGTGAATTATCATCAGTAGTTGAAACAACAATTAATTTACCATTCATTACAGCAGATGCAAACGGTCCAAAACACTTAGATATGCAATTAACTCGTGCAAAATTTGAAGAATTAAGCCACGATTTGTTGGAAAGATGTAAAAAACCGGTTGAACAAGCTATCAATGATGCAGGTATTTCAAAATCAGAAATTAACGAAGTTGTATTAGTCGGCGGTTCAAGTCGTATTCCTGCAGTTCAACAATTAGTAAAAGACTATACAGGTAAAGAACCAAACCAATCTGTTAACCCTGATGAAGTTGTAGCAGTTGGTGCAGCAATTCAAGCAGGTGTACTTGCTGGTGAAGTTAAAGACATTGTATTGTTAGATGTAACTCCGTTGACTTTGGGTATTGAAACATTGGGCGGAGTTATGACAGCACTTGTACCAAGAAACACTACAATCCCTGTTTCTAAATCACAGGTCTTTTCAACTGCCGAAAATAACCAAACAGCAGTTGATATTCAAGTACTTCAAGGTGAAAGACCAATGGCTAAGGATAATAAATCATTGGGTATGTTCAGATTGGAAGGTATTGCTCCTGCTATGAGAGGTGTTCCTCAAATTGAAGTTACTTTTGATATCGACGCAAACGGTATTGTAAATGTTTCAGCTAAGGATAAAGCAACAAATAAAGAACAAAAAATAACTATTACAAATTCATCTAACTTATCAGATGATGATATTGATAAAATGGTTAAAGAAGCTGAAGCAAATGCAGCAGAAGACAAAAAGAAAAAAGAAGAAGCAGAAATCAAAAATAATGCTAACTCTTTAATCTCATCAGCAGAAAGATTAACAAAGGATTTTGAAGGAAAAATCGATAAAGCTGATGAAG
>JAFWGJ010000009.1 GCA_017512405.1 bacterium
AAGGTACTCCTGTAAATCCGAACATATATGTTAATTATTAACAGAACGATATTTTTCAACTTGTTTAATATATTTGTTAACGACTTTAATTTTTTTATTTTCATAAAGTAGAATTTTATTCAATTTATCTCTGTTTACGTTATTGTCTATAAAATATTGGGATAAAATATCATCAATAGGATTTACACTATCAGTTCCTAATGGTTCATATTTTGTCCCTAAATATTTTTCATTAGTAACTTGTAGTAATTTTCCATATAAATCTAAATCTGCGGATGGAATATTAGTTTCAGGAATAAGTGCTAATTTTATGTAATCTTCTGTATTATAACCATATTTATAAATTTTATTTTTTAGTGATTCAGCATCTTTTACCATATCATCAATATTTTTGATTATAAACGGATATTCTTTATTTATAATTTGTTCGATTTCGTATTTATACTGTTTACTTAAATTTTGAGGAATTGGCTTATATTCTGCAAACGCAAAATCGCAGAATACAATGATTAAACAAAGCATTAAAAATAAATTTTTCATAGTATTATTTTACAGTTGTTTTAATAAGTGTCAATACTCAAAAAGTATATTAACCAGAAGTTATACCTTTTCTAAATAGGATTAAATATCAGTATAACCATAATAAATGCTGAAATAAAAGACATAAATATTGCAAAAATATTAAGTATCAATATAATCCAGTCTTTTTTAGTTTTATTTTTTGTAACTATTTTAAAAATAAATGTATTAATCAATACAAAAATTCCTATTGTCAAAATTATAAAAAACAAAAGTGATAGATAGAAAAATATAGATATATTAATGTTATCGTAGATGTTTTTCCTAAGCAGTAACAGACTTATAATGTCATAGCTGCACCATATGAAAACAGTATTAAAAAAACAAAAAATAATATTGACATAAAGTTAGATAATATGATTATCCAATCTTTTTTACATTTATTTTTTGCAATAATTTTTACAATAAAAGTAATAATCTGTGTAAAAAATAATATTGGTATAAAAATAAAATAATTGATGACAAAGATGATAAATAATATCTCAAATAAATATTTAATATCAAATCTAACAAGAGTAAATACTAGTAAAATAGGTAATACAAAACTTACAATTAGTATTATTAAAGATATTATAAACCATTTGTCAATTTTGTTTAGCATAGGATTATTATAGCATTAAAATAGCAGACGTCGGTCGGGGTTTACTTCGACCGACGTTTTTCATTGTTTGGGAGGATAAAAATGGATAATATAAAAATAAATTACACACTTTTAAAAGCTCAGAGGGAATTTTTAGAAATTCCGCACGATTACAGCATTGATGTTGCCGTTTATCAGGGTGGTTATGGCAGCGGAAAAACTTTTTGCGGCTCTCTCTTGGGTATTCTGCTATGTCTTAAATACCCTGGGATAAGAGGACTTGTCGGCGCACAAACTTACACTCTTGTGAGAGATACAACACTAAAGACTTATTTCGAGCATTTAGATAATATGGGGTTTGTCGAGGGCAAGGATTATGAATGGTCAACATCTTTGCAGTCGCTAAAATTCAAGAATAAATCAGAAATTCTGTTTAAACATTTTGACGAACCAAACCATTTGAAATCTTTGAATTTAGGGTTTGTAGAGATAGAAGAAATGTCAGAAGTTCCTTTTGATACGTTTAAAATGCTTCTTGCCCGTATGCGTCAGAGAGTTCTGCCGTCCTGGAAAAATTTTAAATACAGAATTTTTGGTCATACTAATCCTGAAATGGAGCGAGGATGGATTTACAACACTTTCATTAAAGACCCTTTGCCGAATTACCGCTTAATTACTGCACCTACCACACAAAATATATTTCTGCCTGAGGGTTTTTGTGAGGAGTTGAAAAAGCTTTATGATGAAGATTATTACAGAATTTGTGTTTTAGCTGAAAACGGGCATTACACTTCAGGTCTTGTTGTAAAAGATTTTACGGATAAAAACGTTATAGACGTAAAATATCAGCCTGAACTTGATATGCATATATCCTGCGACTTTAATGTTGACCCTATGTGTTGGGTTTTGGCTCATAAAACCGAGGATAAAGTCTTTTACTTCGATGAAATAGCTATGGAAAATACAACAACCGCAAAAGCTTGCGAAGAAGTTATGAGAAGATATCCAAAACACAAAGGACAGATAATAATTAACGGTGATGCTTCGGGGGATAATCGCAGTTGTACAAGCGAATTTACTAATTATGTGATTATAAAAAAGAAATTTCTTGAGTTTGGATATGATGTTGATATCAAGATTAAGGCTTTTAACCCGCCGATAAAAAATCGAATTATGGCATTTAATTCAAAAATCCATAACGCAAACGATAACATTTCGCTTTTTGTAAGTCCAAAATGCGAAAAATTACTTTATAACATATACAATTTGAAATACGTTGAAGGTTCTTCCCGTATTGATGTTCCGAGTTACAGACAGATAAAGCAGTCAAAGGAGTTGAAATATTTAATGCATCCTCTTGATGCGGCATCATACCTTGTTGATTATTACTGGCCGATAAGTTTATAACAAAAAAGAAAAGGAAAATTTATGACAAAGTTTAAAAATTATTTTAATGCAATATCGGGCGATGAAAGAATTTTTTCAAGAGAAGATATAGCCAATATGACAAATACAGAATACAAAAATAATGAAAAGGCAATAAACTACCAACTGACAAACATTGGTGTTCCAACCAATAAAGAGTTAATGAACAGTGAAAATGTTGTGTATGTGAAAGCCTATAAAAAAGATGATGGCACAAATGTTAAAGCCCATTACCGCTCAAAACCTGATAATAAATTAACTAATAATTTGAGTTACATTGCAAATGTTCCACAAGAAAATACTGCAGAAAAGTCAAATTCAGAAATTAGGACAAAATTAATGCGTATAAATGAAGAAAAAAATAAAGATAATCCTGATGCAAAGGAACTAATGAGAATTTCTATTGTTGGTGCAAAAAACATTTCTAAAAATGATAAATATACAGTAATACCAAGTAGTAAAACAAAAAGTATAAATAATGCTTTAAGGATAAACAATTCATTATCATTAAAAATAAATAATAAATGGAGTGGTGTAAGATTTGCGGAAGATAGCCGACTAAGCAAAAACTTATCAAATTCTCCACAATTACAAAAACAAGTTAGAAACTATTGTCAAAAACATAAAAATATAGATAATAATGCACAAATAGGTATTGAATTAACAGAAGATAAGAATTTACACTATTCAATCGGTCACGGAACAATACTCAATCCGTCAATTGACAAAAATGGTAATTTTAACGGATTATTATTTGATAAATATGATTTTGACCTTATGATAAAAGAACTTTTTAGTAAGAATTATAAAACAGCAGTAATTAATGATTTTGCGTATGGTTTACAAGAAGTAGAGGCAATAGAAAATTATTATTTATTGATTCCGATAAAGTTTAAATTATAATGGACTTATGCTAAAACAAATTTTTCATAAAGATATTTTTTTAATTTTATTCATAAATATATTTATTGATGTAACATTGTTAGAAATGTTATTGTTTTTATTAGCCATTTCCCTTGAAGAATATTTATATATATATATTCCAATTGCAATATTAATGTTAAATTTATCTCATTGTTGTATATTACCTGTGTTTTACAGTTATATGAAAAAGTCATCAGATAATATAATTATAAAGAAATTTATAACAAATTTAAAATGTACATCTAAATACAAGGTTATAGTGCTGATAATTACTTCAATATTGCCATTAGTTATTCTAAATATCAAAATAGAAAAATTAATGTTTAATTTTATTAATATATTTCTTGGTATAATATTTCCGAGTGCTTTTGGTAGTTACATTACATTATTTTTGTATTGGTATGTAAAAGACAATTTTTCTGAGCATAATATAATTTCAAAAATATTAAATATACTGATAAACAAATATACATTTGTTTTTTCAATTTCTATTATAACTTTAGGTTATTTGATCATACCATTTTATTTAATCAAAAGAATTTTTAGTTAATATCAAAGAGCTTTATTGATAAAAACTAAACAGCAAATGTTAATAATAGTTCTTATTTATTACAATCTATTGGTCAAATAGAAAATTATTATTTATTGATACCGATAAAATTTAGGTTATAATGAACCTATGTTAAAACAAATTTTTCATAGAGATGTTTTATTTATAATATTAGTTAATCTTTTGTTTATTAATTTTAATTGGCAATTTCCGTTTGTTGTTGTCACTTTACTTTTTTATACTCTAGATTCATCTAGTATGGATGTAATGTTTTTCTTTTTTATATTATTATGTTTAAATTTAAGATTAACGGTATTACCTTTTACATATAAATATATGGAACATAATTCAAATAACATAATTGTGCAAAGCTTTATTGTTAAGCTTAAGAATTCAATTTTAGTAAAAACATTAGTTTTAATATTGACACTAATACCGACATTTATATATTGCATAGTTATATGTAAGGATGTATCAGAATTTATAAGAAAAATACCTTTTATGTTTACAACAAGTATAATAATTGGTGCATTTGGCAGTTATATTGCATTATTTATATATTGGTATATACAAAAACATTTTGCAAAGTACAAGATAATTTCAAAGATATTAAATTTATTAGTAAATAAATATACCTTTGTTTTTTCAATTTCTATTATAGCTTTGTGTTATATATTAATTATAATGAGTTTATTTATGAATCGAATAACAGTTATTTTTGCAGTTTTATTCATAGCTTTATGTTATATCACATCTTTATTATATTTTATAAATAAAATAAAGAGGCAAAAAAGGCAACTTTAATGCATTATTGTTTGATCAATATGATTTTAGTCCTATGTTAAAGGAAGAAATTATTGATAAAAATCAAACAGCAAAGGTTAATAATAGGGCTTATTTATTACAATCTATTGGTCAAATAGAAAATTACTATATATTGATACCCATAAAATTTAGGTTATAATGGACTTATGTTAAGGAATATTTTTCATAAAGATATATTGCTATTTTTATTTGCAAATATTTTTGCAGATGTTTCAATTCTTTGTTCATTGTACTTAATAATATCACTTATTAATATAATAGCTGAAAATGAATGTTACTATTTTATAGATTTATATCTTTTATTAATTCTATTTGGCAGATTAGCAATATTACCATTTATATACGATTATTTATTGCAAAAACCAAATTATAGCATATTACAGAAATTACTTTTTAAATTAAAAAAACAGAATATGTTAAAATATTTATTTATTCTCGTATTACCGACATTTTTTATCTTTTTAAATTTATATATTTCAAATATAGAAATAGATACTCCAAAAACAATTTTTGCACATATACTGATGTCATTTTTTACTGGTATATTAGGCAGTTATATATTCTTGTTTTTATATTGGTACATAAAAGATAAATTTAATGAAAAACATTTAGTAAACAAATTATTAAATATAATGATAAACAAATATACTTGCATATTTTCTGTAATAGCAATACTTTTAGGTTATATAGTGATTATAATAATGGTATTTGAATCAAATTTTAATAAAATTTAGAACAATTTAAGTCTGTTAATCAGGCACGGAACAATATTAAATCCGACAATAGACAAAAACGGTAACGTTAACGGAGATTATTGTTTGATAAATATGAAACTAGAAATAAATAATGCATCCGCTTGATGCTGCATCATATCTTTTAGATTACTATTGGCCGATAAGTTTATAACTATCATTGATAATAAATATTAACAATAGGCTTGTTGACCAGTGTTTATTATTATATAATCAATTTAAGGAAATATGTGTATGAAAAAGATATTAATTTTATTTTTTATTTGTATAATGTCAGCAAATATTGCTTATTCAAAAACTTCACTTGATGATATATTATCGGATATTAAAAATCAGGGATACGACATAATAAAAACAAACGGCTATCATGTTTTTGCAAGAGATAAAAAATTGGATACAGAGTGTGTTTTTATTATCGAAAATGACAAACCAACTATTTTTATACCAACAGGCAAATATTCCTCAATAGGTGTTTATGGTTATTATGTAATTGCAGGAGATACCGTATTTTATAAAAATAAAGAATTTAAAGACCTTGAATATGACTATATTGATTTTTCTGATGATTCTATGCTTATCAAAAAAGACGGCAAATATCAAGTGTATTACAAAGGAAAATTATTGTCGAGGGTAAAATATGATTATGTCGAATTAGGGAAAAATATACTTGTTGTCAGAAAAAAGAAATATTATGGAGTTCTAAACCCTAAAGGCCGTGTAATTATACCGATAAAACAGGAAGAAATACTTTTCAAAGGTGATTATGTAGTTACAAAAAATAATGATGTTTATAAAGTATATTATAAGAATAAAGCGATTGCTGAGGATAAGTTCCGGAATATAAAATTTGATGGTAATTATCTGATTGTTCAAGAGAATGACAAATTGGGAGCATATTATCAGGATAAACTAATACTTCCTTTTGAATATGATATTATTTGTACTGATTATTATAATGAAAAATATTTATATGCTAAAAAAGACAATAAATTTGGGGCGTACCGTGGTGAAATTCAAGTTTTGGATTTTAAATATGACAATTTAAATTTTATTGATGATTATCAAATTTTTGAAATAAACGGTAAATATGGAGCCTTATACAAAGAAAAATTATTATTAAATGCGGATTATGATAGAATATATCTGGACTGGGAGACTCTTGTCGCAGAAAAAAACGGTAAAAAAGTTAAGTATAAAGATGGAATAATGGTCAAAGATTAAGATGAATAAATTTTTTGTTTTGCTAATAGTTATACTTTTAAGCGCGTCAGTTTATGCAAAAACTGACGATAAAATATGTTTGGATTTATGTCGGGATGGTTATTACGACATAAATATTGGTGATAACGGTTACATTTTCGCTAAAAGATACGGAAAAACCGCTGTTTTTTATTATAATCCAAAAATTGGAAAGGATAGTTATGAACTAATTATAAAACCGGGTGATTATGACAAAGTAACTGATAATACAGATTATCTTACGGCATATAAAGACGGGAATAAGTTTTTTTTCGTTAATGGCAAATTAAACGCTAATAATGATTTTGAAAAAGTTTTATCTGAAAAATTCAGCACTTATAACATAAACGGTAAATGGAAACTCACATATAGAGGTAAAGATATTTCAAAAACATTATTTGATAGTGTTGAATTGTTGAATGAAGATTATGTTAAAGTCAAAAAAGACAATAAATACGGATTATATCGTAAAGATGAAATAGTATTGGAACCAATATATGATTCATTTAAATTTGAAGATAAAAATTTTATAATTGTTGCCAAAGATAAAAAATATGGTATTTTTTACAATAACGAATTAAAAATACCAGCAGAGTATGATAATATTTTAAAGTTACCAAAACAAAACTACTACACTTACTATAAAGTCAAAAAAAATAATAAATATGGTATTATAAGTCCGTATGATGGTATTATTATACCTGTAGAGTATGATGATATAAAAGATATTTCAATACAAGACGGAAGCATAAAACGAAATTATCTGGAAATACGAAAAAATAATAAATCAGGTATAGTCGATGATTATTTAAAAATAATTGTTCCTGCAAAATATGATAAAATAAGTATTCTTCCTATTTCTGAAGGTGAATCGTGGTATGATTTTTATATAAAAACTCAGGACAATAAGAAGTATGGTTTGCTGACACGAACCGGTGAAAATATATTGCCTGCAGAGTATGACAACTTTAAAAATGTTTCGATTTATGATAATGGTATATTACGGCCATGTTTTATAGTACAAAAAAATAAAAAATATGGACTGCTAAACTCTTGGCACGAACTTATATTACCTATTGAATATGATAAAATCAATGCAATTTCATTTGGCGGTAGCGATTCAAAACGGGAATATATAGAAGTACAAAAAAATCGTAAATATGGTTTGTTTGATACTTTTTACAAGGATAGAGGAATTCCTGCCATATATGATAAACTTGAATACTCGCAAATTTCTAAATATAACTGTGTTACGGTTATGTCAAAAGGTAAAAAAGGACTTTATTTGGTTTTAGGCTCGTATTTTCAGCTTGTTACAAAAGGTATGTATGATGATATAACAGTTAATGAAAAACCTTTGTATTGGACTGTTGTAAAAAATGGTAAAAAGGGCGTTTATGATATTGACAGGGATGGATTTGAGGTAAATAGCGTACCTGCAGATTTTGATGAAATAAAACACGAATTCGGACACTTATATAAAGTTTGTAATTACAATAAATGTGGTTTATACGACAGCAGACATACTGATTCTGTAATCCCTGTGGCTTATGATGATGTAAAAATGGATAAAAAAGTTGGTTTTGGTGTTTACACATTTGTTGTTCGAAAAGATAACAATTATGGTGCATATAATGTATGGTATTTGGACGATTATTCAAAACAAACGGTACCTGCTGAATTTGACTCTATAATCCCTGTACATAATGGCTATATTGTTACAAAAAATGGTAAACAAGGTTTTTATCATGTTGATAAAGGGCTAATGCTAAAACCTGTTTATGAAATAATTACCTGTTCAAAAAACGGAAAAACTTTGTATAAAAAGCATAAATACTTGACAACTTGTACAAAAATTCCAAAAAGTGATTATGAAAAAGATTTAATTAAGTCGATAAAAGATTATAGACGTACAGAACGAAATGAAAACATAAAAATACTTTTGGAAATAATATTTACTCCTCGCAAATTTTTAGAAGAAATAAACCCTCTGCCTAATATATAAAATTATACTATATAGCACAATTTATCAAAAAAAATAATTCACTTTAGTGAATTATTTTTTTTAAGAATAAATTGAAAGATTTATAAAGTAAAAGAAAGGACAAATTATGGAACATTTATTGCAGTATTCACCAATTATTATTGTTGTGGTGATGTATTTAATTCAGCAGCGGATAGTTGTTACACCTGAACAATTAGAGAAAAAACACAGAGAAATCTTAGAAGACGTTGAAAATCGTTTTGCATCTTTAAGTACAGTTAAAGATTTGAAAGAGCAAGTTTCTGATATGAAAGAAAAAATCGACAGAATTTACGAATGCATTATTGCGGTTAAATAAGGTTTGCTATTTTATATAATCTCTTAATTTACGTTTGATAAAAAGGAGTTCTTCTTTCGTAAGATATTTTGCAATGTGTGAAAATTCATACATGACATCTTCTGTTGAGTACATGCCGCATTCTATTTTTTTAATCCAATCGTTTACCTCTGATGTAATCATACCTTTATTATAAGAGAAAATTGACTTTTGTGCAAAAAAGATTATATACATAATATGATTGAAACGATTAAAAATTTATTAAAACTGAATAAGAAAGAACCGGAAAAAGACGTTTATGAGAAGATAAACGACTTGTTTGACAGTCTTGGTGCAGATGAAATATCAATTCAGGTCGGCGAAGATTTGATTGATTTTGGCGGGAATTTCGGCGGAAGAATAGACGATTTACGAACCAAAATGAAGGATAAAACAGGTCTTATCATTCCTAAAGTACATGTTTTTGAGAATCTGGATTTCCAGGAAAACGAATATCGCATAAAAATCCGCAACGAAGAAGTTTTTGTTGGTTTTACCGTGCCAAAAGAAGATTATGCTCTAAACGAGATTACAAGAAGTCTTGAAAATGTTTGTATGGAAAATATTGACAAGGTTATGACTAATGAGATGGTCGAAAAGTATATAGAAACTGTTCAACGTAATAATGGCTGGCTCGTATGGTATTTAGCGAGATTAATTCCAACGACGGGTATTAAGGTTATTCTTGTTGATTTAATTAAAAACGGTAAATCCATTAACGATATTACTTATATATTCGAAAAAATATGCGAGCAGGCAACGAAAACGCGTGACATATATACAATTCCCGATGTGTATAAGATAGCTGAAAAAATAAAACTCGAGTTGAAATAAACTCGGGTTTTATTTTTCAAACATTATATTCACTCAAAACTTGAAAACATATTAAGTGTGAGCGCACGAGAAACACTTAAGAATATTGGGCTTTGTATTTTATTTCTTGCCTATTCCGTAATATGTAAATCCGCTTTCTCTAAGTAATTTACTGTTATATTGATTTCTGCCGTCAAATATAACAGGAGATTTTAGTTTTTCTTTTATTAAGTCAAAATCAGGTTTTCTGAACTCGTTCCATTCTGTTAAAAGTAAAAGAGCATCAGCATTGTTAAGTGTTTCATAAGAACTTTTAGCGTATGTTATTCTATCTGCAAAATGGAATTTTGCACTATCCATAGCTTTTGGATCATACGCCTGAATTTTTGCTCCGAGTTCAAGCAGTGCATTAATAATTGTGATAGACGGAGCTTCTCTCATATCATCAGTTTTTGGCTTAAATGCAAGCCCCCAAACAGCGAAAGTTTTCCCGTTAACGTCATTGTTGTAATGTTTTAATATCTTATCAACAAACAGTTTTCTTTGTAATTTGTTTATATTATCTGCTGCACTTAGCATTTGAGTATCACAGTTGTTTTCTTTTGCTGTATTTAAAAGGGCTTTTACATCTTTTGGAAAACAGCTTCCGCCATAACCCAATCCCGGAAATAAAAATTGTGAACCGATACGTTTGTCGGAACACATTCCTATTCTTACCATTTCTGCGTCAGCTCCTACTTTTTCGCAAATATTTGCGATTTCATTTGCATAAGAGATTTTTACCGCCAAAAATGCGTTTGAGGCATATTTAGTCATTTCTGCAGATTTAACATCCATAATTATAACGGGATTTCCTGTTCTTACAAATGGTGCATAAAGCTCCTGCATTATTTCGGTTGCTTTGTGTGAATCAGAACCTACAACAACTCTGTCAGGTTTCAGAAAATCATCAACAGCAGCACCTTGTTTTAAAAATTCAGGATTTGAAACAACGTCAAAATTATGATTTGTTTTAGATTTTATAATTGCTGTAACCTTTTCCGCAGTGCCAACAGGAACTGTTGATTTATCTACAATGACTTTGTAATCATTCATTGCTTCACCAATACTTTCAGCAACCTGGCAAACGTAATGTAAATCAGCGGAGCCGTCTTCTCCTTGCGGTGTGCCTACTGCTATATAGCATATTAAAGATTTTTGCACAGCATCTTTTAAGTCTGATGAAAACTTTAAACGATTTTCTTTTACATTTGTTTTTATTAATTCTTCTAAACCCGGTTCATATATTGGGATTATTCCTTGTTTTAATTTTTCCAACTTTTCTTCGTTATTATCAACACAAATAACATCGTTACCCATTTCGGAAAGGCATGTGCCAACTACAAGTCCTACATATCCTGTGCCTATTACGCAAATTTTCATAACTACTCCTTTTAAAATTATAATAGCATAAAATCGGTTTGACAGTATAACTTGTTTTAAGTAACATGTTTTTTGGTGGTTTTATGCAAAAAATAAAAATATTGATATATATATTGTTATTTGCTTTTTTTGTCTTTATTCTGTTTAAGGCAAATTATACGCATAAAGATTTTTCTTTATTGCTGCCGAATCAGGCTAATACAAAAATGAATATTTCAACTGGTGGTTTATACAGTAAAACTGATAAAAAAACTGATAGTACAAAAAACGTAAATAAAGAAATTTTAACATCTGTGACTTTTAATAACGTTAAAAGAAATTTATACAAATTTTCAAAATTTGAAAAAGTCGGATTGATTGACGATAACGGCAGAAAAATTATAAAGCCATTGTATGATGATATAATTGAGTTTGATAAAACAAAAGGTTTGTATAAAACAAAACTTGATGGAAAATTCGGTTTAATAAACATAAATTCAGGTGTGTTAATTCCTGCAAAATTTCAGGATATTGAAATGACACAAAATGAGGATGTCGTTTCAATAAAAAATTACAAATATTACGGATTATATGATATAAAAAAACGAATACTGGTTTTAAGACCTATTTATTTAGCAGTTAAAAATTTAGATAAATATAATTGGAAGATATTTTCAAATCACAAAATGGGATTGGTGTACAGTAAAGAAGGTAATACTGTTTTAGTAAAACCAAAATATATAGAAATAGAGCCTTACAAGAATGTTTTTAAAACGGATTTAGGTGAAAAAGTCGGTCTTATATCCTATCAGAATGGTGAAGTATTGACGGAACCCGTGTATGATAATATTGAATTGATAAATGACGAAAATGCAGATATTTTGATTTTTCGAACGACAGTTGATAAAAGATACGGCGTTATATATTATTCTTCATCAGGAGATTTGACAATTATAGCTCCTGTTTATCAAGATGTTCAATACAAGGGCAGAGTAAATGTTTTATCGGATGGTTACTGGCGTATATTGGATAACAAGGGGAATGTTACGGCAAGATAATTATGTTTGAAGAAATAATAAAGAAAAATAATTGTTTCAAACTGATTTGCGGTGCAGGAAATGAGAATATAGAAGAAGTTGAAAAACTTGCTTTTATATATTCAAAAGCAGGGTGTAATATTTTTGATGTATCTGCAAATGTTGAGGTTATAAGAGCTGCAAAAAGGGGGATTGAACGTTCAGAAATAAATGATAACAGATTTATTTGCGTATCTGTCGGTACAAGCGAAGATATACATTTCAGTAAAGCATATATTAATCCTGATAAATGTAAAAGATGTTTGAAATGTTTTTCTGTATGTCCGCAAAGAGCAATTAAAAGTTGTGTTGTAGATGAAACAAAATGCATTGGCTGTCAAAAGTGTTACAGAATTTGTGCATACGAAGCTCTGGAAATAAAAAATTATCCGACAGATATAGAAAAAATTATACCAACAATTATAAAGGAAGGAATTGATTGTATTGAACTTCATGCAATATCAACTGATGAAGATGAAATCTTAAATAAATGGAAATATATAAATGATAATTTTGACGGTATTATGAGTATTTGTCTGAATAGGTCAAAATTTTCCAATGAAAAATTGGTTAAACTGTTAAGAAAAATACTTGAAATCAGAAAAGGTAAATCTACAATAATACAAGCTGACGGAGCTCCGATGAGCGGCGGGGTTGATGATTATAATTCAACTCTTCAGGCTGTTGCTTGTGCAGATATTATTAACAAAGAAAATTTGCAAGCTTATATTTTTATTTCGGGAGGAACAAATTCTAAATCAAGAGAATTGGCAAATTTATGTAATGTCAATATAAATGGTGTTGCGATAGGTTCTTACGCAAGAAAAATTGTCAAAGATTATTTATGTGATAAAATGAGTTTTGAGGAAGCTTTAAATATAGCCGCAAAACTGGTAAAATCATGTTAAAAGAATTAATAGATATAAAAAAATTAGGCGTAAATGGTGTAAAACTTGAATATGAGAGTGAGTTTTACGATGAAGTTTCAGCGTACGAATTTGCGGAATTAGTTCATCGTGTGGGTTTAAATTTATGTGTAAAATTAGGTGGTTTTTCTTCTGTTCAAGATTTACATATGTGTAAAAAAATCTGTGCAAATTCAATAGTAGCTCCAATGATAGAATCGGCCTATGCTGTTGAAAAATTTTTGCATTGCGTAAATCAGGTATACAGAAAAGCTTACCCTGAATTACTATTAAATATTGAATCAAAAGTTGCATTTGAACATTTAGAAGAAATATTATCAATATGTGATAATAAAATTTCGGGATTTGTTATTGGCAGAAGTGATTTAATGCGTTCGTTAGATATTGAAAATCCTGATGATGAAAAAATTTTAGACTATTGTATAAATTTATCTGAAAGATGTAAAGAAACAGGTAAAAAGCTTATACTAGGCGGAAAAATTAACGGTACTTCAATTGATTTTATTTCAAAAATACCATATTTGTCCGCTGTTGAAACAAGAAAAGTTATTTTTGATATTTCGTTTTTAAATGAAAAAAATATTGAGGAATTTTTAAATTTTGAACTAAAAACGCTAAAATTTAAGAAAAATTTGTATAAAGAAGATATAGAACGAATTAAATTTATTGAAAGTTCATTAAACCCAAAAGAGCTGGTAGTTAATTAATTATGAAAATTCTTGTGACAGGTGCAAAAGGTATGCTTGGGCAGGATTTATGTCCGATACTTGAAGACGCGGATTTTGTTGATGAAGTTGTAGAAACTGATATTGACAATTTAGATATAACGAACAAATTTCAAGTTGAAAAAGTAATAAAAGAAGAAAATCCTGATGTTGTAATACATTGTGCAGCCTATACAAATGTTGAAAAAGCAGAGGAAGAACAAGAACTTGCTAACAAAATTAATGTTTTTGGTACAAAGAATGTTGCACAAGCTTGTAAATCAACAGATGCAACAATGATTTTAATTTCTACTGACTATGTTTTTGACGGAGAAAAAGGCAGCAAGTATTTACCTTCTGATGACCCGAATCCGTTAAATGTTTATGGGCAAACAAAATTTGAAGCGGAAAAATTGGTTAGACAATTTTGCGAAAAATATTATGTTATTCGCACAAGTTGGTTATACGGACATCATGGCAAAAATTTCATTGAAACAATGATTAATCTTGTAAAAGACGGTAAAGAGTTAAAAGTGGTAAATGACCAAATAGGTTGCCCGACCTGGACTGTGGAATTATCAGAAGCAATATGTGATTTGTTGGAAGAAAAGCCTGAATACGGAATATATCATATTTGCGGAAGCGGTGAAACTTCTTGGTATGAATTTGCAAAAGAAATTTTTAAACAAGCAAATATTAAAGCTAAAATATTACCTTGCAGTAGCGTGGAGTACAAAACAAAAGCAAAACGCCCAAAATATTCGGTAATGGAAAATAATGGTGTATGTTCAGATTGGAAAAAATCTTTAAAAAGTTATATTAATTTAAGAATAGATTAAGAAAGGAAATAAAAATGAAAGGTATAATTCTTGCAGGAGGTGCCGGAACCAGACTTTATCCGTCAACAATTGTTGTTTCTAAGCAATTATTGCCGATATATGATAAACCTATGATTTATTATCCTGTTTCCGTTCTTATGCTTGCAGGTATAAAAGATATACTTATCATTTCAACACCACAAGATTTACCTAATTTTGAAAAATTGCTTGGTGACGGTTCGCAATTCGGCGTAAAATTCAGCTATAAAGTTCAACCTTCGCCTGACGGTTTGGCACAGGCATTTATTTTGGGTGAAGAATTTATTGGAAATGATAATGTAGCATTGATTTTAGGGGATAATATTTTTTACGGACCAAAATTTTCAGGTCAGTTGAGAGATGTTGTTAAACATATTGAAAATAACGGAGGCGCAACTGTTTTTGCATATAAAGTAAAAGATGCTAAGCGCTTTGGAGTTGTTGAATTTGACGAAAATAATAAAGTCGTTTCAATTGAAGAAAAACCGCAAAAACCAAAATCGGACTATGCTATTACGGGCTTGTATTTTTATGATAATTCCGTAGTTGAATATGCGAAACAGCTAAAACCTTCTTCCAGAGGTGAATTAGAGATAACAGATTTAAACAGAATTTATCTTGAAAAGCAAATGTTGAATGTTGAACAACTTGGAAGAGGATTTGCTTGGCTGGATACGGGAACTCATAATTCTTTAATAAGAGCGTCTCAATTTATTCAAACTGTTGAAGAAAATCAAGGTATAAAAATCGCTTGTCTTGAAGAGGTTGCTTATAGAATGGGTTATATGAGCAAAGAAAATTTAAAGCAAAATGTTTCAAAATATGTTAATAATGAGTATTTCGATTATGTAAAAAGCTTAATAGAGGAATAGATGAGAGTAGGTATAAAACAATTTTCCGACCAATTGGAACAATATAGAGAAGATTTAATTAAGTACAAAGACAAATATGACTATATCGAGTTATATGTTTATCCGGATGCTATTGAATATTTAAAAAGTTGGTGCGATTTTAAAGCTCAATTTGATGTTGATTTTACTATTCATGCACCTCATTTCAGCCAGCATGTTAATTTAGCTGACGAGTCTTATTTTGAAGATAATAAAAAAGCTTATAAAACAGTAAACACTTATGCGAAAGAACTTGATGCAGAGTATACTGTTGTACATGGCGGAATGGACGGTTCTGTTGAAGAAATTGTAAGACAAATTGAAATTATAAATCCATATAAAATGCGAATTGAAAATAAACCTTATGTTGCACCAAGAAAGCCTGATTCTATGGTGTGCAGGGGAGCAACTGTTGAAGAGATTAAATATATAATGAATAACTACGGCTGCGGATTTAATCTTGACATAGGGCACGCATTTTGTTCTGCTGTTTCACAAGGTATTGAACAAATAGAATACGTAAAGCAATTCTTGGAATTGAAACCTGAGTCGTACCATATAAGTGATGGTGAATATGATAACAGAATAGATATTCATTATCATTTGGGTGATGGTGATTATAATTGGACAAATATATTTCCGCTATTGGATAAAAATTTGAATTGGACACTTGAAACAATTACTAAAAAAGAAAATAAAGGTCTAAGCAGAGTTGTTAAAGATATTGAAATTTTAAGGGTATGTTAAATGTTTAATTTATTTTCAACTATAGAGCATTCGTTTCAAAAGATTATAGATAAATTAAGAGGAAAACCGGATATTCCTGCACTGTCGGAATATATTTCCACACTTGCAGGTCTGGTAAAAAGGCCAAAAGACCTAAATACTGTTATTTTTGGTTCTTCTCATTTTAAATTCGGCTATTTGCCTCAGGAACATCAATATAACATTGCAATGGCATCACAGGATTTGTATTATTCTTATCAGTTTTATAAAAAGTATGCAAATGGTGTTAAGAATGTTGTTTTAGGTTATTCCTATTTTTCGCCGTATCATGTTCTTGTAAAGTGTAAGTTTGCTGATTTAGCTATGGTTGTAAAAATCATAGAAGG
>JAFWGJ010000040.1 GCA_017512405.1 bacterium
ATTTGGAAAATTATTCCAATAAAACATCAGAATATGTTAAAAGTATAAAAACATTAAAAGAAAATATGTTATCAATAAATTCCTCTTACAATCTTGTTAATAATTTTATTAAAACATTAATGGAATTAATTAATAAGAAAAAAGAATTTTCTGAGGCAAATAAAGATAATATAGAAATGTTAAAAGAGCATTTTCATTCTGTTTCAGAAGTTATATTACAGCTAACCGAATATAATCAACAAATAATATCAAACATTTCCATCGTAGAAAGTTTAGCTGAACAGACTAACATGCTGGCTTTAAATGCAACTGTTGAAGCTGCAAGGGCAGGGGAACACGGTAAAGGTTTTGCAATTGTTGCCGGAGAAATAAGAAAACTTGCCGACGAAACAAAAAATTCCGCAAATAAAATTTCCTCTCTTATAAATGAAGCTCAAAATATGACTCAGTCTACAATTATGGATATAGAGGTAAGTTCTAAAAAATTTGAAACAATTTTATCAACAGATACCGATTTAATTGAAGAAATAAATTCATTAATAAATCCTATTGAGAATAATTTAAAAACAATTTCATTAAGTATAAATGATGAAATATGTTCAGAAGTTAATAATTCTATCATTGGTTTAAATAACAGAATACAACAGGATTTAGAAGCAATAAGTAACACATTTGAGTTTTCTGGAAAAAAGATGAATTAATATATCTTTTAAAAAAAGGTAAAAATGGATTTTCAAGATGACGAATTAAAAGAATTATTGAATATATTTAGAGTTGAATCTGAAGAAATAATAGAACGGTTAAATACAAATCTTCTTGAATTAGAGAAAAAAAGTGATAATAAAGAGTTAATTATTTTATTATTTCGAGATGCTCACAGTATAAAAGGTGCGGCAAGAATGATAGGTTTTTCGCAAACCCAGCAAATTGCGCATACAATTGAAGATATTTTAAGTCTTGCAAAAGAAAATAAAATTAAATTAACATCAAAAATCGCAGATGTTATGTATCAGTCGGTTGATTTAATGGCGAAAATTATTAATCAATCTTTGGATAAAGGTAAAGAGGTTTATAAAAAATCTGAAGTACAAAAACAAACGGAACTTTTAGAAAATATAAAAAATTTAAATTCAGAAGCGTCGGAAGAAGATATTGAAAGTGATATTCAACGAAATAATGTTGTAAAAACCGATAATAGTGAAAATATAAATATTATTATTGAGAAATCATATAATTGCCTGTCTGATATTTCGAAAAATTTTGACAAACAAATAGCGACAGAATTTTTTTCATATATCGAAGAGCTTATCAAATATTTTAATAATGAAGATGACTTTGAAATAAAAAATGAATTGGAAACTATAAAATTAAAATTAGATTTGGTTTTAAAATTTGATTCAACTCTTACCCCTCAAGAAACTGATGAAATAAAAAATCGTATGGATAAAGTTTTATCGGACTTTAATTATACTGCCAAGGCAGCTGATTTCGATAATATAGAATCAGCAGACGAGAATAATTGTGAGAATATTGAAAAAGAGGTGATTGAACTTTTCGAGGAAGTAAAAGAAAAAATTAGTGATATATCAATTTCAAAAGAGCAAATTCCTGAAATTATATCTGATTTTGAAAATATAATTTCAAAAATAAATGATGAAAAAATAATTTCATTACTAAAAAAAATAAATGAACTGTTAGATTATATTAATAAAACGGATATTGTTGCAGATGAATCTCAGGCAGAAATAATTACAAATGCCGTAAATTACTGCCTTAGCTGCCTGAATAATACAAATACAACTGAGGATGTTTCATTGCTGCAACAGCAATTAACAGTTGCAAAACAATTGATAGAGCTTTCTGCACCTGTTGAAAATAGTATTTTTGAATCGCAAGATAAAATAAGTGATGAAATTAAAAATTTTTCCAAAATATTAAGTAATTCTGAGATAAAAACTCTTCATGTTGATTCTTCAAAGTTGGATATTATGGTTAATCAGGTTGGAGAATTAATATCATCCAAAATAAAAGCTTCAAAACAAATAAATGAGCTTGTTCTTTTAAAAAAAGAATTAGAAGAATTTCAGAAAAATTTTATAAAAATTTCAAGTAATTTAAAATCTTATGAAAATAAAAAAATTTTATCAAATTATAGTACTACGGATAGTTCTCTATCAAATAGCATTATTAAGCAGTCCATGAATATGCTGTTTGAACAAAATAATAAAATGAATGATATTATTTTAAAATACGAAAATTTATTACGTTTGAATTCAGAGAATGATGCTAAAATGTCAAATATAATAGATGATTTTGAGCAAATGATAAAAAATATAAGAGTTTTACCATTTGCGACAATATTTCACATGTTTGGCAGAATGGTTCGTGATATTGCTAATGAAAGAGGTAAAAAAGTTGATTTAAAGATAACGGGAAGTGAAACAAGCGTTGATAAAAAAATTATTGAAGAAATAAAAAATCCATTAATACATATTATAAGAAATTCCATTGACCATGGTATTGAAACGCCTCAAAGAAGGAAAGAATTGGGTAAATCTCAAATTGGTCATTTAGAAATAAATGCTAAACTTCTAGATAATAAAATTTACATAGAAATAAAAGATGACGGTCAGGGGTTTAATATTCAAAAAATCAAGGATAAAGCAGTTCAAAAAGGATTTTTGAACAAGGAAGAACTTGAGAATATGGACGAAGACGACATAATAAATTTGGTTTTTTTACCGGGATTTACGACAGGTGAAGAGGTTACAAGTATTTCCGGAAGGGGTATCGGCATGGATGTTGTGAAATCAAAAATTTCACATTTGAACGGTACTGTTAAGGTTGTTTCCGAATATAATAAAGGTTGTAGTATTCAAATTAAAATTCCTGTAAAAGTTGCTACTTTATCTGTTTTTTTAATAGTTGTTTCAGGACAAATTTTTGCAGTACCTATGTCAGTAATAAATACTGTTACATTTAAAAAAGAAGAAGAAATAATAAATAATAATAATTCTATGTCAATATTACACAACGGTAAAAATATTCCTGTATATTTTTGTTCAGAGCTTATGCAATTGAAACAAAATGACAAAGCAGAACAGTATAAAACAATTATTATATTAGAAACTAACAATAAAAAAATGGGAATTATTGTTGATAAGCTGCTGGGCGAACAGGAAATTTTACATAAAAAGTTCTCTCCGCCGATATACAAAATTAAAAATATCTCCGGTTTAACTACCCTTGATGATGGTGAAATATGTTTGATATTGAATGTTTCCGAATTGATGAATAATTCTTTGTTTTCAAACAATACGGTATTAAAAGAAACCAAAGTTGTTTCAATTATTGATAAAGAAACTATGGCAGGTTATAAAAAAATACTTTTTGTTGATGATTCATTAACTTCAAGAACATTTGGGAAAAATATTTTATCAGGATACGGATATGATGTTGAAACTGCCGAAAATCCGATAGCAGCATTTAAATTGCTGAATAAAACAAGATACGATTTAATTATTTCAGATGTAGAAATGCCGATAATGAACGGTTTTGACTTTCTATCGCAGCTAAAATCTAATGAATTATATG
>JAFWGJ010000041.1 GCA_017512405.1 bacterium
ACTACAACTTATGAAGTTTCACCGAATCAAAAAGAAGACGCCGCACGAAAAAAGGCTGAGGCTTATGCTGCACAATTTGAGCGTGATTGCAAAAACGGTATTGCAACTGATACCAGGCTACGATTTGAAGAATATGCTGAATATGTCATTAAACTGAAAGAGAATAATAATCAGTTAAAGCACACTACCGTGGTGAGATATAAAGAGTTAGCAAAACGGATATATGAAGAAATAGGGCATATTAAGCTTCGTGATTTACGTGCTGACCACCTGAATAGTTTTTATGTAAAACTTGGTGAAAACGGAACAAAGAAAACGATTGAAAAAGCTGTTTCCCGTGTTGATTTGCCAAACATCTTAAAGGAAAAGAAAATCAGCCGCATGAAGATAGCGGCTGATACGGGGTTAGCACCATCAACTGTCAATGCTGCTGTTCGTGGTGAATCGGTAACTTCTGAAACAGCGAAAAGAATCTGTGAGACACTCAATATCAAGTATGAGAAAACATTTCTTGCGGTGATTAAGAGTGAAAGCTTATCAGCTAAAACTATATTAGAGCATCACAGATTTATTTCTTCTGTTCTTGAACAAGCAGTAAAAGAAGGTCTTGTTCCTTTAAATGTGGCATCAAAAGCAATTCTACCCAAAGCGGAAAAGAAGAAAGTCAATTATTTTCAACCTGCACAAGTTGCTGCAATCCGAGACGCATTAGAAAGTGTTCCTTTAAAATGGAAAACACTTGTTCATGTTTTTTTAGTAAGTGGTGCTCGCCGTGGTGAAGTTCTCGGTCTGAAATGGTCAGCAGTTGATTTTTTCAACGGAAGAATTCATATAGAGAACAATCTACTTTACACTCCTGATAGAGGAGTTTATGAAGATACGCCAAAAACAGAAGAAAGTATAAGATGGGTTAAGCTTCCATCAGATACCATGAAATTGTTAATGACATGGAAAACGAAACAAAATGAAGAGAAGGAGACAAAAGGGGAGTATTATCAAGATAATGATTTTGTGTTCTGCGGTGATAATGGTCAGCCACTTCATCCGGACAGTGTTAATGATTGGATGGATAATTTTTCAAAAAGGCATGGTCTGCCTCATATAAACCCTCACGCATTTCGGCATAGTATGGCATCTATCCTTTATTTCAACAAAGTTGACAGTGTCTCGATAAGCAAGCGACTCGGTCATTCGCAAGTGTCCACAACTGAGAATATTTATTCTCATGTGATAGAAGAAGCAGACGAACAAAATGCTGATTTGATAGGTAATATTTTCCTGAAAAAGGCATGATTTTACGATGAAGTTGAATTATTGTTGAATTCATTGAAAAATCAGAATCAAAAACAATTCAAAAAAGTTATGAAAAGAGGCCGATTCGTTAGGAATCAGCCTCTTTCTTTAGTTGCGGGGGAAGGATTTGAACCAACGACCTCCGGGTTATGAGTTCCAAAAGAAGTGTATTCGCCTGTGTTCAAAGTGTTTGAAAGTGTATTAAAAAAGCCGATTTATACGAAATAACCGCTGTTCATCGATGCAAAGCGTTTACAAGCGTTTTCAAGTGTAGTTGAATTTTAGTTGAATTTTTTACAACATGATTCAGCATCCAATATGACGCCAAAAGAGGAAGCATTAAACAATAGCATTTTACCAGTATTTAGAATAATCGTCAATAAAAAAGCCGCCTTTAAGTGAGGCGGTCTTTTAACTGGCTTCTCTTTTGGTGTTGCTTCGCTCGTTCAGCAATTCCACAAGCTGCTCATGATTGATTTTAAAATACTTCTGACTTTCACCGTAATAGAAACCCGGCAGTTCGCCGCGTTTCAACATAAGCCTAAGTTCATGCTCGGAAAGAGTGTTGCCAAAACGTGCTTCTTCTCTTATGGTCGGAAATCGTGGTAATTCTTTTGTTTTCATTCTTTCTATCCTATACTACTGTAATAATTCTGCTTCTGTTCATTTATAAGTGTTTTTGCCTACCTGTGCGAACCGTGACGGGGTTTTTCTGTTTTCAAGGTATAAATTCACGGTTAAAAGCTAAATGCTCCCGTAGGTCTCTGTACGTAACTGTTTTATGTTCCTGTGCTGTTTGTGCGTGTCGAGTGTTTACTTTAAGCAATTAAAGTGTTAAAGTATTCAATGTTGCATTTTCCGGTGTGCCTTAATATATAACTTATTATTTAAATAATAATTATTAAGATTAATCCTTTATTATAATTATTAATAATATAAGGGGTGAGCGGGTCTGCCATATTTCCCTTTTTTTCCGCAATCCCGCTCCGAAAGGATGAGCAACTTGACCTATCAATGGAAAGACTATCAGACTTCGATTGTATCACGCAAAAACTCAAACTTCCTGAGCTTTTCGCCGTGGGCGTATCCTTTGTTTATCAGTTTCCATGTCAATTCGTCTGCCTGCTGATATACAGGGTGACATTTTCCGAAGTGTTCAATTACTGTATCAAGAACAATCTGCCGTAATTTCCGGATGTGGTCAGGTACACCAATACCGAAATTTCTACCTTCGAATCCTTCGTCTGCTGACCATGTCAGCATATTCTGTAAAGCAGTACAACAGTTTTCTGTAACTGCATCGCCTGCCTTGTATTTAACCATGTTCAGCAGGTCGCGGATTTCCCGGACGGTGACATCTGATAAAGTGATACTCCCGCAATGAATACTGTCTACTCGGAGCTTCATTTCTTCCCCTCCCTTCATCGAATTATGTAAACCATTGACAGCCTGTACCCTGTCATGGTATAATTAAATTGATGTGGGAGGCTGTCCAACGGTTAAATGCTCCTGCGGCATCCTTCGGCATCCGCTCAGAGTCCGTTCCTGTACTCCTGTTCTAAATCATCATTACCTCTTTATGAAATCTCCCGGTTTGGATGCTGTGGAGATTTCTTTTTTTGCATTTCAACCGCTCGATAACACCCGATAACACCTGATAACACCCGATAACAAACTAATAATAAGTTTAGTTAAGATTAGATATGTTTATTTTGGGTTTTGTTATCTTTAAGATGGGGTTATTGTTTTTTATTTAACTTTGCTCTTTGTATTTACAAAATCTGTAATACTAACACATTCAAAAGCATTATTAAGTATAACATCATCCCTATAAACTGCTTTCGCCCAAATATACCAACCGTCTCTTGTTAATTCATTTTCTCCTTCCTCTTTTTTTCGGTCTCTGCAATAAGCTGCAAACATACCGTTGAGAGTTGTAAGATAATAGGCTTTCTTATTGGCATCTAACTTTGGTTTCTCGAAAGTCCAAAAAGCAATTAACATATCAGGATTTTCGTAATCTTCAAAGGTCATGTCCACGTCATTAAAAAAATACTGACATTTTGCCTTATAATACTTACCCGCATCCGCATCACTTAAAATCATAAGCAACGGCACAGATTCCGCATAGGTGTAAAATGCTGGGACCTTTGCACGGTCTCCATAATCAGCCATATTAATTATCACTCCCTTCTATGGCTTTTTGAGTTCTGTCGGCATCCCTCCTGTTCTTTGTGTAGTATCAGGCAAACAATTAATACTTCAATAAAAATGCCCGATATTCAATTTACCGACTCAGTTGCTTTTGCATCCTGTTCCGCGTACGCTTTCGCCTTTTTAAGCCAATACCGCTCTTGCATATCTTGTATTTGCTTCTGACCGGCGCGGCTTTCTTTGCGTTTTCGGTATAGCTCCCTCTGATAACGATTCCTTGCTGCACGTGCTTCAGGTGAAAGTTCCATCTTTCGACCTCCTTCGTTTTTGTTTTTTTGTTTTCAATTAGACTATAAGCTCTATTTATCTATCTGTCAACAGAAATATTTAGCTATATAGACCAATCAGATGAAGATTTTCTTCTTATAATTTAGTTAGTTTGCACAATTATTTCTTTCTTTATAGTAGTCTTAATAAAAGCTTATAATAGTCTTAATAAATCTAATAATAGTCTTTATAAATTGAGTTTTGTAAAACCTGTACAAAATACCCCTACAATAGAATTTTTCTGAGAACACAAAATTACTGTCTTTTTTGCTCTTTGTATTCTGTAAAAGCTTTGACTGCCTCCGACAAACGCCAAAGTTTCTTGCCTATTTCTGCTCACTCTAGAGAGCATTTATTGATTATGAGTGTTTCTATATTACCTAAGTATAAACTGCTCTCAGACATGTCTGTACCCATTTAAATCCAGTTATTTCAGCTATACAAGAAAAACAATCAAGACAGAAAGGTAAAAGTGTGTACCCTAAACCTATATGATATTCATCTATCAAAGATAAAACTCAATAAAAAAAAGAAGTGTTTCGGATAATTATGAGGGTTTTTCTTGACTTCAAGTAGATATAGAAATATATTTATTAACAGAGTTGTTTAGTTTTCTTGTTATTCCGTTCAGTTTAATAATGTCTTAAAAGGAGGATAATCATGTATTGTCCTGAATGTGGGAAGCAAATCCCCGACAGCAGCAAATTCTGTCTGCACTGTGGATATAAAATCGAAAACCTAAACTTAAAGGATGAAAAAAGAAATATCCCCAAAAAAGAAGTAACACCACAGAAAACTGATAACAAAATAAAAGAAAATAAAAACGCTTTTGAATCACATTTAGTAGTACTAATCGGAATTCTTGCTATATGCGCTATAGTATTAGTTTCAGTAATCATTAGCCAAAAACCTAACAAAAACACTGAGTATAGTGAAAGCACATCTTTTGCTTCTGGTTTGATTCCGGCTTTTGTTAATCAGTCGTCTTCAATAACTGATACTCCAGTTCATACGACTGAACCAACTACTATCCCTATTAATCCGATATTTAATGGAACATGGAGGGATCAAATATATCGCGAAGGCGTTGAATGGATTCAATACGAATTAATCTTTGATGTTGAGAAAGATCAATTTTGGATTAATACCATCTCTGATGCTGGGCGTGTCAAAATGACTGGACCGGAACATCTTGCTTTAAATGGAGATGATTTTATTCTTACTTCCGGCGGTTTCAAATTCACATATGATAAAGAGAATGACACGCTCACGACAGATTCAAAAATGTTTACTCCACCATTCGAAAGATATTCAGACGAAACTAAAAATACTGCTTTTGGTGCAAATCCTGACGACTACAAAGCAAAAAAGAAATCGTTTTCCGGAACGGAAACTGATTCAAAAGCTTTGCTGACTAATTCTGAAGCTTTCACGGTTGCTCAATACATTGTAAAGCAAGAATTGGTTTCCCCTTCAACTGCAAAGTTCTGCAAGATTACAGAAGCAGAATGTGTATTTAATTCCTCAACTGGAAAATGGACTGTTAGAGGATGGCTTGATTCACAGAACGAATATGGAGCTATGGTTCGGCAAAACTTTACCGCAGTATTTAAGCCCGTAAAAGATTCAAGCGGTAATATCGGATACAAAAACGGAGTTGCTTTAATGTTTTAATAAATTCACTCTTACTTGATTTATTAAGATAAGAGTATAAGGAAAACAATGTAGCCAAATTGACTACATTGTTTTTTCACATTTAAGCATTGCCGTTGTGGAATAGCTTGGACGGATTCCGGAATCAACGTGACCGCCTGGATTCCGTTATGCGGGTGGGTGCTGTCAGCAAAAAATAAAAATGAGCGGGATTGCTCCCGCTCCCTCTTATTCTGTAATTTCCGCTTTGCTCTCCGGTTGTTGTAATCTATTAAGTATCTCACTGGTTTCAGAGGCTATCTCGTCAGCAATGCTCTGTGTCATATACCAACATACATCAATCACCGGATTATTCTGTTCAAGTGCCGTTGACAACAACCTGCTGACTGCATCAATCTTATCACTTATATCACCAATCCAGTTATTTTGTATTATCAGCAGTGTTTCAGCTTCTTGTGATTTCATGCGCTCTTTGTCTCCTTCTGTTCTTCTTGTATTGCCTGGTGCAGTTCAATGATAATATCATCAAACATAGCGCACCGCATCGAAAGCAGGTCATTGATTGCACACATTGCACCAATAGCTTTGTCAACGTCGCATCCGTCTGTGCCTAAGTAGATCATAGTTGTCTCAACCAGTCCGCTAATGTTGAGTAGATCACAATGCAGGTCACTGAGCATATCCAGTTCCTCGTCAACACTGAAGTAGCTCTTAATACTGTTTTTGTCTGTCATAATTACCTCCAAATAAATATATTTAAAAGGCGGATTGCTCCGCCCTTTATGCAACTTTCACTTCCTGCAATGTGAACCGAGTTCCGGTTTGAGTTTTGCAGAATGCTTTATAAAGGTCTCCATGCTCTTTCTTGATTACGTGCTTATTATACACCTATTAAGTGCATATGTCTATTGGCAATGTTGCACAAAATTTACGTGATTAAATTGTTCATATTTTACACTTGTTAAATGTATAAATGTGTGATATAATGTTCTAAATTAAATAATAGGAGGTGTTCCGCGTTGGCTGATTCAAAGCCTAAACAGCCTTATTCTGAGGCAAAGAAAAGAGCAAATCAAAAATGGGATTCTGCAAATCTTGACCGGATTTCTGTAGTAATTCCTAAGGGTGAGAAAACCGATATTAAAAACCATGCTGACAGCAGGGGTGAATCCTTAAACGGTTTTGTTGTTCGAGCAATCCATGAAACGATGGAAAGAGATACTCAATGAGGTATATCATAACCTAAAAAATGGAGTGATGAATTATGGAAGCCGCTTCCGAAAAAAGAAAACGTGGCAGGCCTAATGTATATGAACAATATGGAACGGAAGATTTAAGGCAAAAAATATTAGAAAATAAAGGTTATCGAACTACACAAAATGAGCTTTACATCATGGACGCAATTTCTGCTATAAAACGATTAGCACCAGTAGGAAGTGAACGTCTGTATTTCATTCCTGATAATTTTATGAGTGTTACAACACAACAGGCAAAACGGGAAGGGTACAAGCGTGATAGTACAATTTTGGAGCAATTAGGCCGTGCATTAACCCAAGATGGATTAGCAAACGAGGACTTTATTGCGCTAGCAGAAAAGGCTGCTGATTACAAAAAACAAGGGTACACTTCCAAAGATATAGCGAACTGGATTAGAGCGGTAAGACAAGAATTAAAAAGAAAAGAAAATTAAACATCTTTTTTTGGAATCCGCTTCCAATAAAAAGAGCAAAGGGCGGTGTGATAATGGCTAATATTCAGCCTAGATACGATAAAAGCGGAAAATTGATTTCCTTTAGCATCCGTGTTCACCGTGGGCGTGGTGCTGATGGAAAGCAGTTAAAACCATGGACTACAACTTATGAAGTTTCACCGAATCAAAAAGAAGACGCCGCACGAAAAAAGGCTGAGGCTTATGCTGCACAATTTGAGCGTGATTGCAAAAACGGTATTGCAACTGATACCAGGCTACGATTTGAAGAATATGCTGAA
>JAFWGJ010000042.1 GCA_017512405.1 bacterium
CAATAACCGTATTTATTTCACTTGTGGCTTCTACCATATATATTTATTTAAGATTTTTAGCACATTAATAAGGTACACAAAATGATTACAACAGAAAACGTTACTGTAAAATTTGGCTCGGAACCTCTTTTTGAAAATGTTAATATAAAATTTTCTCCTGGTAACTGCTATGGTTTAATAGGTGCAAACGGTGCAGGTAAATCTACTTTTTTGAAAGTTTTATCAGGAGAATTAGAGCCTACATCAGGAGAAGTTCACGTAAAAAAAGGACAGCGTATTGCAGTTTTAAAGCAAAACCACTTTGAATTTGATGAATACACTGTTCTTGATACGGTAATTATGGGGCATAAGCACCTTTATGATGTTATGAAAGAGCGTGAGGCTTTATACGCAAAAACTGATTTTAACGATGAAGACGGACTTAGAGTTGCGGATTTGGAAACTGAATTTGCCGAACTTGACGGCTGGCAGGCAGAGGCTAATGCCGCATCACTTTTATCCGATTTAGGTATTCCTGATGAATTGCATTACAGTTTAATGAAAGATTTATCAGGTAGTGAAAAAGTTCGTGTATTGCTTGCTCAGGCTTTATTTGGAACTCCTGATATTTTATTGATGGACGAACCTACAAACCACTTGGATTTAAAAACTATTACTTGGTTAGAAGATTTTTTAATTGATTTCCCGAATCTTGTAATCGTTGTATCGCACGACAGAAAATTTTTAGACAGGGTTTGTACACATATCGCAGATATTGATTTCAGAAATATAACTTTATACACAGGTAACTACGCTTTCTGGACACAGGCAAGTGCTTTGATTATGAAACAAAAAGAAGAACGCAATAAGAAAATTGAAGAAAAAGCCGAAGAATTCAGAAAGTTTATCGCAAGATTTAGTGCTAACGCATCAAAAGCAAAACAAGCAACTTCTCGTAAGAATATGTTAGAAAAACTTACGCTTGAAGATATAAAACCTTCAACAAGAAAATATCCGAGTATTAACTTTAAATACTCAAAAGTTCCTGGTAAAGACGTTTTGCATATACAAGGTCTAAATAAATCTTTAAATGACGAATTATTGATTAAAAACTTTTCACTTGATGTAGTTCAGGGCGAAAAAATAGCATTTATCGCTAAAAATCCGATAATTATAACAACATTATTTAAAATGCTTGCAGGTGAATTGGAACCTGACAGTGGTGAAATTAACTGGGGTGTAACAGCAACTCGTTCATATTATCCGAAAGAAAACGGATATTTGTTTGATACTGATTTAGATTTAATAAAGTGGCTCGGACAATATTCTCAAGAACAGCATATAAGCTATTTGAGAGGGTATTTAGGCAGAATGTTATTTTCCGGAGAAGATGCGGAAAAATCAGTGAAAGTTTTATCAGGCGGTGAGAAAGTGCGTTGTATGCTTGCAAAAATGATGATAGCAGAAAGTAATGTCCTTATTTTTGACGAACCTACAAACCATTTGGATTTAGAAGCGATTACATCCTTGAACAACGCTTTAATTGATTATACGGGAACTGTTTTGTTTACATCTCAGGACTATCAATTTATTCAGACAGTTGCAGACAGAATTGTCGAAATTTCTCCGTATGGATATATTAATTTCCAAATGAAATATGAAGATTATTTGAACAGTGACGATATTCAAAAAAGACGTGATTTATTGTACAACAAATTTGCAACCTCAGGCAAAAAATAATGTTAATTGAAGATTTTAAACTTGAAAAATGGATTAGAAAATACGAAAATATTACAAAATATGATATTTCGCAAACTTGCGTTCAACCATTTTCATTAAAAGAACTTGAAGAATTTTGTGGTGAAGAAGCAGATTTGAAAACTGTAAAATTAGGTTATGGCTCTGTTTTTGGCACAGAAAATTTAAAGGCTGCCATATGCAACTTGTACGAAAATGCGAATCACGAAAATATAACGGTTACATTGGGTGGTATAGGTGCAAACCAACTTGCTTTAAGAACATTTATAAACAACGGTGATAAGGTTGTTTGTGTTGTTCCTTGTTACCAACAGATATATACGTTACCGAATACTTACGGCGCAGAAGTGGTTTTAACAGATATTGAATATTTGGAAAAAGATGCTATTGATGCAAAATTGATTTGTCTTGTAAATCCTAATAATCCGACGGGTACAAATTTAAGTGAACTTGAAGTAAGCAGAATAATTGAAATAGCCCGTAAAAACGGCGCCTACCTTTTTGTAGATGAAGCATACCGAGGATTAAACCATGACGGTAATCCTTATTCTAAATCGTTTTTTGATTTATACGAAAAAACAATTGTTACAGGTAGTATGTCAAAAGCATATTCGCTTGCGGGATTAAGATTAGGCTGGATAGTTGCAAATGAAAAATTTATTAATGAAGTTAATACAAACCGTGATTATAATACTTTAAGTATAAGTGCTATTGATGACGCTGTGGCGACTTTGGCATTAAAAAATCATGAAAAAATTGTGAAACGTAATGTGAAAATATTAAACGATAACAAAAAGATAGTGAAAGAGTTTTTAAATAAAATTCGTTATAGCTGGATAGAACCTAATGCAGGAACTATTTGCTGTATAAATTATAATTCTAAACTAAATTCATCAGATTTTTGTGAAAAGATTGTAAAAGACACAGGCGTATTACTTGTTCCTGCAACGGTTTTTGACTGTGCAAAGGAACATTTTTTCAGAATAGGTCTTGGAATGGACTCAACACTTATGCAAACAGGATTAAATAAACTTGTTGATTATATCCTTAATGATATTTCCTGATTTTTGTTTTTTTGTTTTATTTTCGTTAAGGAGCTTATAAGCTTGCATTTCGTCAAATTCTGAACCCATATTATTTTTTAAATAATTAATAACATCTTGCGAACGTTCAGCTTCTGTTTTATATTCCGCTCTGATTTTATCAAGTTCTCCGTAATCTAAAAATTTTCCTCCGCAGCTGTAACAGTCATCAACAATAATTTCACCTTTTATACTTGTAGAATTTTTCATCATTTTCATTCCGCAAACCGGACAAATTCTTTTGTATGACGCATCTACAGATTTAAAAGTTTTTCCTTCCAGTGCTTTTTTTATTTCATTAATAGACTCGTGATCTTCATCAAATTTTTTGTATTCTCTGTTATCAAAAAATATTCCGCCGCAACCTTCAGTACAAATATCAACAAAACATTGAGCTCTTTCAATGTAAATTTTTTCCATTTCTTTTCCGCATGCAGGGCAAATTAATGTTTTTGTAGTATCAGCCATAAAAATCTCCTTACGTTATTACATTATACTATAAATTCACAATGTATAGCATATTTTTTTTAATGAAATTTTACATCAAATTTAAAACCAATCTTTAAATTTCGGTTGACAAACCTGCAAAAATCGTAAATAATGATAATATATTACGAGAGTAGCAGAAGGAAAACGTCTATGAATATTTTATTTCCAACACATAAAACCTCTTTCGCAAGAAAAACTTTTGCTTTTACATTAGCTGAAACACTGATTATAATTGGCGTAATCGGTATTGTGTCTGCTTTAACAAAGGTTATTGTACTCGCTGGGTAATTGAAACAGGAAATATGGATTATCTTAAAGCAAATAATTCCGGTTTATGCCCGAATGGAACACAATTAAGCTGGACAACAACAAGTTGTAAGTAATTAAAGTTTATAAGGCTGAAAAGTCAGTATAGTATAGCAAAGCAGCATTGTTGCAAAGCCGGTAATTAATGTGCTTTGCTGTTGTCCGCCGGATATAAGAGTGCTGATTGTTGTTGCCAATACAGCATAAAAGAATGCAATCCAACTTGCTTTTACTTTATCTATTGGAAATCGGTAATATACAAATCGCATTATTACTGATATGAATACAAACAATAATGAACTTACAATTGCTATAACCATTAATTATCCGCCTTTATTTTATTTAGTTTACATTCCCAATCATAAGCAGTTTTTATACTTTTTTCAAGTGTCCGTTCGGGAGTCCATTTCAATATGCTTTTTGCTTTGTTCGCATTTGCATATAATTTTGCAGGGTCTCCGGCTCTACGTTCGACAATTTCAACAGGGATTGTTTTTTGCAAAACTTTTTCACAAGTATCAAAAACTTGTTTTACGCTGTCACCTTGTTCTGTTCCAAGATTGAATACATTGGATTTGTTATTTTCTTTAAGATATAAATATGCTAGTCTATGAGCTTGTGCAAGGTCTTCTACGTTTACATAATCTCTTATACAAGTTCCGTCAGGTGTTTCATAATCATCTCCAAATATTTTGAATGTTTGACTTTCACCAAAAGTTGATTTTAAAATGTTTGGAATAAGGTGTGTTTCAATATCGTGCCATTCGCCAACCCTTGATTGTTCATCGCAACCGGCTACGTTAAAGTACCTTAGACGAATTGATTTTAAGCCGTAGGCAGTATCATAATCTTTTAGCATATATTCAACACATAATTTAGAATTTCCGTAAGGATTTATAGGATTTTGCGGATGATTTTCATCTATTGGTGTGTATTTTGGTTCACCATAAGTTGCACATGTAGAAGAGAATACTATCTTTTTAACGTTGTGGGCTACCATTGAATCAAGCAGATTTAATGTTCCGTATACATTGTTTCTGTAATATTTAGCGGGGTTTTCTACACTTTCACCTACAAGTGCAAATGCCGCAAAGTGAATTACTGCGTCAATTGAATATTTTTCAAAAACTTTATTTATGTCTTTAATATTTCTTAAATCGCCCTTTTCAAACTCAACATTGCCGAGTTTTTTTAATTCTTCAACTATCTCTGTATGACCGGTTTCAAGATTATCAAAAATGACAACATCATATCCGTTATTGACAAAGTTTATTACCGTATGACTTCCTATATAGCCGGCTCCGC
>JAFWGJ010000043.1 GCA_017512405.1 bacterium
AAAAACCTGTAAGTCCATATTATTTGAAACAAAATCTAAATTCAAGTATATATTTAATATTTGTTTATAATATATTTTTCTGATAAAATAATAATATTAACAATTAAGGAGATAAAGATGTATAGTTTAATATTGGCAGGTGGTTCAGGAAGCAGATTATGGCCATTATCGAGAGAACTCTATCCAAAACAATTACTGAATTTAAATATGGAACAAAGCCTGTTGCAATCCACTTTTCAAAGAGTTGCTTGTTTTACTCCGTCTGAAAATATTATTAGTATTACAAATATAAAACATGCTTCAAATGTTAAATATCAATTGCAGGACATGTGTAAGAATGCGGTTGTATTAGCTGAACCTGTAGGTAAAAATACGGCTCCAGCAATAGCTGTTGCTTCAAAATATATTTCAACAGTTTCAAAAGAAAATGATCCCATTGTTTTAGTTGTTCCGTCTGACCACATGATTAAAGATTTAGCTGCATTTAAAACAACTGTTATGAGAGCGGAAAAACTCGCAAAAGAAGGTTATATTGTAACTTTCGGTATTCAACCAACGTACCCTGAAACAGGTTATGGTTATATTAATATTGAACAGGAAAAGTTGCTTGATGGCTACAAGGTAAAACAATTTGTTGAAAAACCTAATGCGCAAACAGCACAAAAATATATTGATGAGGGTACTTATTTCTGGAATTGCGGTATTTTTATGTTTAAAGTCTCAACATTTATGAGTGAACTTAATAAAGCAAATCCGGAAATTGCTGAAAAATTAAATGATTTTAATTTTGCAAAATCAACAGAAATTCCATATATTCTATTTGATAAAATGCCTAATATTTCAGTCGATTATGCTGTTATGGAAAAATCAGATAAAATTGCACTTGTAAAATTGGAAAGCGATTGGAATGATTTAGGTTCTTGGCAAGCTATTTATGATGTTAGCGAAAAAGACGTAAATGGTAATGTTTTAATTGGCAATGTAATTGATGAAGGTTCTAAAAATACTTTCGCATATTCATCTTCAAAACTCGTCGCAACAGTAGGTTTGGAAGATACTGTTATTGTTGAAACAGAAGACGCTATTTTGGCTTGCAGAACAGATAATACACAGGATGTAAAATTAATATATGAACGTTTGAAAAAAATGAATAATGATGCTCATAAAGTTCACAAAACGGTTTACAGACCTTGGGGGTATTATACTGTTATTGCCCAAGGTAACGGATTTTTAACGAAAAAAATTCATGTTAATCCAAAACAAAAACTTTCATTACAATCACATAATCATCGTTCAGAACACTGGGTTGTAGCATTAGGTGAAGCAACAGTTATAAAAGGCGATGATACTTTGACTTTACATACAGGACAAAGTGTTGATATTGCAGTTGGGGAAAAACACTCACTACAAAATTTAACTAATGAAGATGTAGAAATTATTGAACTTCAACAAGGCAGTATATTATTAGAAGAAGATATTGTTAGATATGAAGATATGTACGGCAGAGTTTAATTAATTTATTTTGTACCTGCGAATCTGTTTTTATTAAGTAAAATAAAATGTTTTTTGGTTTTGTAGGTTATTTCAAACGGATGCTTTTCATAAAATTTGTTTGTAAAGGTACAAATTTTCTTAATAGGTATATCATTATCAGTTCCCATTTGTTTTGACATAGTACCGAATAAGCTATTATAATAACAAAGCATTTCGGAATTATTATCCAACGGATAATAAACAAAATTACCGTTTTCTAAATTTAGATAATAATCTATTTTTTGCGGAGAATATTTATCAAAAAGGCTTATATATTGACCGCTTTGAGGATATACTATTACGTCATATTTATCAATATTAATATTTTTAAGGTGTTCTGCATTTATAAAATCATATTGAAACCCTTGTAATTTTTTTGTCTTTGAATAGAGAATTAATTCGGCAAAATTTGGAAGTATCAATATCTTATAATTTTTGTCATTGAATTTGGAATCTAAAAGAGCATTAATATTACACCATTCTTCAAGTTCTTTATTTCTTTTATCAAATCTGAAACAGTGGATATCAGAACGAAGCTGGGTTATGCTTACGGTTTTTAACTGTTTTATTAATCTGAAAAATGGTCTTCCCCATAAATGAGTTGAAATAATTGTAAAATACAACATTGCAATCAAAATGTATAATATTTTTAAGAAATTTTTATTAGATTTTATATATGAGATTACAAGCATAGGAGCAGATATTAAGACAAAAGTAGTTATAAATCTTGTATTAAAAGTCATAAATACGATAAGGTATGACAATGTACAAAAATTAACTAAGAATAACAATGAATAAATACTTTGAATTTTTATCAAATGATTTTTTTTGAAAATAGGTGAAATTAACGAAATGAACCAGCAAGGTAATATTAAAAGAAAACTTAAAATACCGCAGCCCATTCCCGGTTCAGTTAATGAAAAATTAAAATAAAAGTCACCACTATAAATTCCTTCCGGAATTTCATTTAAGTTATATACTTGCAAACAGTTTTTTTCAATATTTAATAATGCTTCACTAAATTTTATAGGCACTCTTATTCCTGAAAAATCAACTAATAGAAAGAAATGTTTTATAAGTGTTGCAAAAAATCCCTTTATTCCCCATAAATTTTTATGGGGAATGATAATTCCTTTGTCGCCCATAATATTTCCGAAATCTATAAAATTGAGGATGTAATTGTAGGAAGAAAATACAATAAAATTGATTAATCCAAATCCTAAAAATTTCAATAAAGAAAATTTGTCTTTATATTTATAAGAAATAATGATGAATAATAATCCAATTGCGGGAATTGCAATTATCGCAGGAGCTTTAACACCTATTGCGAGTGCATAAGACATAGAAGACATAAATAAACTTATATTATCGGATTTATTTTTGACTGCACTAGTAAAAAGATAAACCGATGCGGTTATTAATCCCGCAATTATTAAATCTGTTTCTGTACCTGAAACCATTACAACAACAGAAGCAAAGGAACTTATAATAAGTAGAGTCCATAATGTTCTTCTTAGAGAATATCCTATGTGTTTAAATATTCCATATGTGCTTACTAAAAATAGCAGATATCCTACAAATGAAAAAGCTCCTAGGCAAATTTGCTTTTTAGTAAATAAAATTACCCACATGTACAAGAGTTCTGAATTTATTGGAAATGAAACACATCTTATATCAGCTGTCTCATAGTGCGCAAGTGATTGATTAATAACCCAGTCAACGCTTCTCACAATGTGGTAGCAGTATCCATCACCGGATGTGTTGGGTAATAAAATGATAAGTATTAGTGAAACAAGAATAAAAAACAGCCAGCCTGCAAATAAGACAAATAACGATTTATCTAATTTACAAGCATTAAATATTTTTTTTAACAAAGGTTTTAAACTTGGTTTTAATTGTGGTTTACCAAATTTATACCAAATTATGTAAGCAATTATTGCAAGTAAAAAATTCAATAATAAAAACGGTAAAGGTGTAATTTTGTAAAATGTAGACAAAAATTCGGAAATAAATATTATTTGCCCAAATGCAATAAGATTAATATAAATGAATCCTTTAAGGCTATTTTCTTTTGCTAAAACAGCAGAAATTAAATAAGCCGTTGTAAAAGTCAGTATAAAGGATACAACAAAAGAAACCATTCTATCTCCTAAACAGGTATGTGGTCAGCGTAAACCAAACTTGCCCAATTTTCAAAATAACTTATTTGACTGGCAGAGGCGGGTCTTATGTATATTTTATATTGATTCTCAGGCGGAATGTTCAGTGCGTTAGCAATTGCAGCCTGAATAACAGGCGGATGAGTTATTATAATTACTCGTCCTCGAATATTTTTTGCTATTATTTTTGAAATTTCATCATTTATACGTTTATTAAATTGAATTAAATCCTCTCCATTTTCCGGTTGAGATGCAAAAATATCGTTAAGTGTTTACTGTTCGGTTGTATATTTTTTTTCTAATTCATTAAGTGTTAATCCGTTCCAAGCGCCCCAGCTTCTGTTAGTTAATTCGTTTAGTGTTTCAAAATCTTGTTTAAGGGCATCCGAAACTATTTCAGCACTTTGAATACATCTGAGAGCCGGACTTGAATAAATTTTGTTTGTTTTTAATCCTCTTCTTTTTATAAAATCCGTAATACTTTTTATTTCATTATAACCGTTTTCATTTAATGGCGGATAATCAGATTTATCATTAAATCTGTTATCTTCGGAATATATTGTTGAACCGTGTGAAATGAACGTTATTTTACATTTTCTTTGAAACATATTTTCTCCTGTACCAACCAAATTATAGCACAAGAAAAACTCATGAATTAATCTTTTTTGGATTTACACAATATTTTTTGAGGTAATGTTCTGAAAAATTCTTTTACTTTATGTCCAAAATCTTGTATTTTTTCTTTAAAGGTTTTCTTTTTAGGCGTTTCCTGAACTTCTGTATCTTGCGGCTGAACTGCATACATAGGTTTTCTTAGGTCTTGCCATTTCTTTTTTAATTTTTCCTGAGGCGATAATTCAGTACCTAAACCTGCATAAGGATCCGGTTTCCAGTCTTTTGGCGGAACAATTCCCATTTTTACAGGGCTTTGAGTTGTTCTGGTAAATGTATCATTTATTTGTTGATTTAACAATGTTTGTTGATGAATTTGATTATGCAGGTTCATAGCATCATTATGCATCTGCATTGCTGTATTTGCAGCATCATTATGCATTTGTACTGCTGTGTTTATTGCTGAAAAATCCATATACACCTACCTTACTACATACATTTTAAGTTTGCTGAAAAATTTAATTGCTATTTTTTTAGCAAAAGTTAAATATTTTTTACAATTTAAATTCAAATTAATAATTATGCTTGCAATAAAAAGTTTTTTGTATTAACATTGCTGTGTCAGAAAAACTCACGTTGAATATGAATTCCAATAAGCTTAAAGGCTTTTATTTTGGCGTATTCATGAAAAAATAAAAATAGTTATTACATTATAAGGATGGTAGAAATGTCAAACGAAGAAGAAAAATTAGAACAAGAAGAAGCTGTTGAAACAGAAGCAGTTGAAGAAGAAATTGCGGAAGAAACAACAGAAGAAGCTGTTGATGAAGCTCACGAAGACTTTGAAGATGCAGCCAGAGAAAAGGGTGAAAGAAAACAACGTTCAAGACGCAAAAAAATTGAAACAACAGAAGAAAAACCTGTTTCAGAATGGCAAGAACGTGTAGTTCAAATCAGACGTGTAACAAAAGTAGTTAAGGGTGGTAAAAAATTAAGTTTCCGTGCAGTTGTTATCGTTGGTAATCAAAAAGGTCAGGTAGGTGTTGGTTGTGCAAAAGCATCAGAAGTTATCGTTGCTATTCAAAAAGCAATTGCTGACGGACGTAAAAATTTAATCACAGTACCTATCTTCAAAACTACAATTCCACACCCAATTACAGGTGAATCAGGTGCAGGCGCTGTAATGCTAAGACCGGCTGCACAAGGTACAGGTATTATTGCCGGTGGTGCGGTTCGTTCAGTATTGGAATTAGCAGGTATTGAAAATATCTTGTCTAAATCATTAGGTTCGAAATCGCCTTTAAATGCTGCAAATGCAACATTAGATGCATTACAAAAATTAGCTCCGTTTACAGATGTTGCTAAAAAACGCGGTTTAACAGTTGCAGAATTATTAAATTAATCTGTTGACTGATTTTGTTATTACAGAAATTATAGTAAAAAGGATTATAAAAATGGCTAAAACACAAACACAAAAAATAAAAATCAAATTAGTTGGCAGCATTATCGGTGCATCTCCTGCACAAAAGAAAGTTGTTGCTGCATTGGGTTTAAAAAAGTTAAATCAAATTGTTGAACATATGCCAAGTGCAACAATTATGGGTATGGTAAACAAAGTTTCTCACCTTGTAAAAGTTGTAGAAGAATAATTGAAATTTAGAAAGAAGGATAATAACTATGATTACATTAGAAGATTTAAAACCTGCAGAAGGTGCAACAAAAAAATCTAAAAGATTTGGTCGAGGCCGCGCATCAGGTCATGGTAAAACATCTTGCCGCGGTGCAAACGGTGAAGGTCAACGTGCCGGCAGAACCTCTAAAAGAGGTTTTGAAGGCGGTCAGATGCCATCATACAGACAAATGCCTAAATTAAAAGGTTTCAAGATTATTAATCAAATTAAATACGCTGAAATTAACGTAAATGCTATTGAAAGATTGTCTTTGGAAGAAATCACATTGGATTCTTTAAAAGAAATCAGAAAAGCTCACCCTTCAACAGAAGGTTTAAGAGTTATGGGTAATGGTGAAATAAAAAGAGCCGTAACTGTTAAAGCAAATTATGTTACTCCATCAGCAAAAGAAAAAATAGAAGCAGCAGGCGGAAAGGTTGAATTAGTATAATGCAACAAGGAAAAATGAAACTGCCGACATCTGCTGACTTAATGTCAATGTGGAATGCGTCAGGTTTAAAAAGTAAGATTATTTTTACAATTTTGATGATAGCAGCATTCCGTTTTGGTGTTCAGTTGCCTGTGTTTGGTATTAACAATGCGATTTTTTCAAATATTGCAGGTGGAAATAATATCATAGGCTTTCTGGATTTATTTTCAGGCGGTGCTTTGGGTAAAGTTTCAATCTTTGCTTTGGGTATCGGGCCTTTCATTACTGCATCAATTATTATTCAATTGATGGCTGTTGTAATTCCGTCTTTGGAAAAATTACAAAAAGAAGAAGGTGAAGCCGGCAGAAGGAAATTGTCGCAGTATACAAGATTATTTACCGTTGTTCTTGCAGCGTTTCAGGCTGTAATATTCATGGTTTATATGAGCCATTTGCCGGGCGCAATTACTGCAACTAATCACGCTTTGTTTTACATAAGTTCTGTTGCTGTTTTAACGGCAGGTTCTGTTCTTGTAATGTGGATATCAGAACTAATTACGGAAAAAGGTATTGGTAACGGTGGTTCTTTGATAATTTTTGTAGGTATTATTTCGGGTATTCCTATTTATACATCAAGAACAGCTCAAATGGTTTCAAGAGATCCATCATTGGGATTTGGTTTGTTTATGTTGTTATTGATTTTCTTTGTAACAATGGTTGTAATTGTTATCATGCAGGAAGCAGTAAGAAAAGTTACAATAATAAATCCTAAACGCCAAGTCGGAAATAAAGTTTATGGCGGTGTAAATACATTTATTCCGTTTAAACTTAATCCGGGTGGAGTAATGCCTATTATCTTTGCAATCGCAATATTACTTTTCCCTACGACTGTTTTAAGTTTGGTAGGACAGGCAAACTTACCTGCGGGTGCAATTAAGAATGCTGTAATGGGCTTAACTCAATTTTTAAGTCCTGACGGAATTCCATATTATGTTATATATTTCTTGTTAATTTTTGCATTAACATTCTTTTATGCATCAATTATGCCAAATATGCAGCCGAAAGATATTGCTACAAATTTAAAGAAATACGGTTCGTCAATTCCTGGCATAAAACCTGGTAAACCGACAGCCGAAGCATTGGATAAAATATTGAGTAAGACTACTTTTATTGGTGCAATTGCCTTAGGTATAATAGCTTTGGTTCCATCATTTGCATCATATCTGACAAATATAAAAACAATGCAAGGTATAGGCGCTACTTCTTTAATTATTATGGTAGGTGTTGCGCTTGATTTAATTAATCAAGTTCGTTCACACTTACTTGCTAGAAATTACGAATCATTTTTAAAACAATAAACATAAATGCGGAGTTTATACTCCGCATTTTATTTGATAAGTTTGAAAGGATTATATGAAAAAGTTCATAAACATAATTGCATTTTTAATGGCAATATTGATAATTGTTTTCATGGCAATTCCGACAAAAACAATAAACAGAGAGTCTGCCGTTTATGTTGAACACGATTGGGATACTTTGGAAAATGTTATATTGGGTTCTCCTAATATGTTGTCTGTACCTCAGGTTCATAAATCTGTTCTTGGATACGGATATATATTGAATAATCAAAAAAATATGGAAACAGCAGCAGGAAAACCTATTCAGCTGGTTGATCCTTATTCATACGGACGTATAGTCGAAGAATCTGAGGCTATATCAAAAGATTTGAAGGATAAAGACGTTAAAATTACGAGATTAAATCCTGAGGTTCTTGATGTTGCAGAATTACAATATATGAAAAATATTCAACAAGGTAATAACTTTTTATTTCCAAAAGATGCTGTTATTGTAATAGGTAATAATGTTATTGAATGTGCACAACGTGTTCCTATGCGTGATAAAGAACGATTTATAGTAAGACGTATTTTTAAACCTATGATAAAAGAAGATCCTTCAATAAGATATATTGCTGTACCTATACCTTCTCCAAGTTTCCCTGATAAAGGGTTATATTTAGAGGGTAGTGATATTCTTATAGACGGAAAAAATATATATGTAGGATATTCGGGAAGAGGAACAAGTTCTTCGGGTATAAGATGGCTACAAGCTGTATTGGGCCCTAATTACACAGTTTATACAATAAATATTAAGGATTTCATACATCTTAATTCTGTTATGACACTCATAAGACCGGGATTAGGTATAAAAGTTTCAAGTGCAATAATGGAAGAATTACCAAAACCATTGCAGAAATGGGAGTTTATAGATGTTTCTCCTGAAGATGCAAAAAAATATGCGGCCGGCGTTTTTGTTGTCGGACCCAATAAGGTGTATGTAGATGAAAGATTTGAAAAATTAATTTCCGAATTAAGAAACAAGAGCGTGGATGTAACGTCGATGTCTTTTGAAGATATAAGTGAATTCGGAAGCGGATTGGCAAGTTTTTATTCTCCTATAAGACGTAAATATAGCGAAGAATTGAATTCAGAAAAAATTGATGCGGAATATATAAAAGAACATTTTAATGAATTTTTGGAAACTGTAAAAAACTTGAATTATGCAGAAATATTTAATAAAATAAAAAATGTAACTACTTCGAAAATAGAAGCATTAGTTTCAATGATAAAAAACAGATAATAGGAGAATATATGGAAAATTTAGACAGAGCTAAAATTTTAAGTTATGTACCTACTGTAATAGAAGCATCATCACGTGGAGAACGCTCTTTTGATATATTTTCAAGACTTTTACGTGAAAGAATAGTTTTCTTAGGTGATGAAATAGATGATGATTTAGCAAATTCAATAGTGGCTCAGTTGTTGTTATTAGACAGTGAAAATCCTGAAAAAGATATTATGTTGTATATAAATAGTCCCGGTGGCGTTATTACAGCAGGCATGGCAATTTATGACACAATGCAATTGATAAAAGCAGATGTTTCAACTATATGTATAGGTGAAGCAGCTTCAATGGGTGCATTTTTGCTTTGTTCAGGAACAAAAGGTAAAAGAATGGCTTTACCAAGTGCAAGAATTATGATTCACCAACCATTGGGCGGCGCACAAGGTCAAGCAACTGATATTGAACTTGAAGCAAAAGAAATATTGAGAATGAAAAAGATGTTAACTGAAATTATTGCTCAAAATTCAGGACAGGATGTTGAAAAAGTCGTTGCTGACTGTGAACGTGACCACTACTTATCAGCACAAGAAGCTTTGGATTACGGATTAATTGATAAAGTTTTGACTGCCGGTCATTAATTTATTTTATAAATTAAATTCTTTCATATTTTGTATTGCCGGTCTTAGATATTTTCCCATTAGATATATTGGGGCTAGTAAAACATCTGAAACAATGTTTAGCGGATTTATAAGACCCACGACGGCTCCTTTTTTATTAGCTCCATCCATTCCTGTTGATAATAAAATCATATTTGTGGCGTAATAATTTGGATTAACAATACATTTGCCTGTGGATAATGTCGTTGGTTTTACTTCATTAATTCCTATTTCCTCTTTTATTTTTTGAGGCATATTGCTCACTAAAACACTCATCTCTTTGCATTCAGGAAAAAATCTTTCCATATCACATTCGGATCCGGATATTATTTCTTTTAGTTTTTCTTTATAGTTATTTTTGTTTGTATTATCTAAAAGTTCTTTTAAGTTATAATTATTTTCCTTGTGGTATAAAAATGCTGCACCATATACCGCTAAATTATGTATTTCTATTTTATTTTCGCAATCATACATCATTTTTATAGTCGGTTTTATTAATTTTTCATTCGGAAATTCTGTGAATAAGCCCTTTCTTAAAATAATATAAGCTGTTTCATAGTTCTTTTTGTCGGCATCGTTTGCGCTCAGATTTGAATTGATTTCTATATTTGAAATTTTATTAAGATTTTCAATATTATCATTTTTTAGAATTTTAATTATGAGTTTGTAATTTTTTTTGTTTGAAATTTGTATAAGGTTTTTTAAAACTGTTGATTCAAAATCTGATAAATTATTCATATCATATTTTTTTTCATAAGCTTTGAAAACTTTTTCTTGATAAATGTTTTCTATTTCAGGTGTATATATTTCATTATTTGCAAAAGTTTTTTGCACTAATGTAAAAATAAATAAAAAACTTGTAAAAATAACTAAAATTTTTTTCATATTTAACTCCATATTTAGTAGATTAATTATACATTAAAAATAGGAAAATTGCAGTAATAACTTTAAATAATGCATATTAAAAATATTTTATATCACAACAAAAAAATATTTTTAATATATGCCTTAACAAAACTTAACAAAACGCTAAAAACATGGCAATTATTGAATTATAAAATACTTTATATAAATGTAAGGTTAAAGGTTTAATTCAGGGCTTACGAAATAAGGGTTAATAAAAAGTAAGTTCAAAGCTTTAAAAAATTTGGTTAAAAAAATTACTTTTGGTTAGGGGTAAAAAAAATGGCTTTCTTAGTTTTATTTGCAAGAAAAATGTCGTTAAAGAATCAAGTAAACGACTTAAACTATAAATTAATGCAAAAACAACAAGAATTACAAGATTTACAAGCATATACAGCAGCTATCGCTGATGGTGAAGTTACAATGAACGAATTGACAACAACACCAGCTTCAATGTTCGGTAGAATGAGCCAATATATGGTTGCATCTCACAATTATGCATACCAAGCAGCACAATTCAACTACGCACAATTTGGTGGTGCATATGCTCAACAAATGCAAGCACAACAAGGTCAAGCTCAACAAGGTCAAGCACCACAATATGATTACCAAGCAATCGTATTCAACAACTTATACCAACAACAAAAACAACAATTTGTAAAAGCTGAACAAGAACAATTGCACATAAAAGAAAAAGCAATGGAAAATGAAAAATTAAAATTAGAACAACAATTAAAAATGATGGAAGCAGAATTACAAACAATCGATGAATCAATCAACAAAGGTATCAAAGATTCAGCTCCTCAATACGCATAATCAAAAGTTTCTAATTAACCAAATTTTAACCAATTAACCAATTTTAACCAAACAATTTAAAACCAAACCAAACAATTAACCAAAACCAAAAACCAAATTTAAAGCCGCCCATCGGGCGGCATTTTTTTTATTATAAT
>JAFWGJ010000044.1 GCA_017512405.1 bacterium
AGATATGGGCTTAGGTATAAGTGAAGAAGAATTAGATAATTTATTTGAACCATATTCTCAATTGGATAATCCAAATAAGAAAAATATTATTCGTTCAATATCATTTGCAACGATAAAAAACACAATAAAAATGTTGAAGGGTAATATGTGGGTAGATACCGAAGCAATGCAAGGTACAACATATAACATAATAATTCCGACTGAAAAGGTAATGCAAACAAGCAATGAGTGAAGTCAAACTTGAAAATGTCATAAAAGCTTATGATAAAAAACGTGTAATTGACGGGATAGATTTAACAATAAAAGACAAAGAATTTATTGTTCTTGTAGGTTCATCCGGTTGCGGAAAATCAACTATTTTAAGAATGATAGCCGGATTGGAAGAAATTAGCGGTGGCAATATTTATATTGGTGATAAAAAAGTCAATAACGTTCATCCAAAAGACAGAGATATTGCCTTTGTATTTCAAAGTTATGCGCTTTATCCTCATATGACAGTATATGAAAATATAGCATTTGGTTTAAAAATGCGTAAAGTTGATAAAAATATTATTGATAAAAAAGTACAAGAAGCTGCCGAAATACTTAATTTAACTGAATATCTGGACAGAAAACCAAAACAATTATCTGGAGGGCAACGTCAGCGTGTTGCTTTGGGAAGAGCCATTGTAAGAAATCCTCAAGTATTTTTGATGGATGAACCTCTATCAAATTTAGATGCTAAATTAAGAGTTCAAATGAGAGCTGAAATTAAGAAATTACATGAAAAATTACAAACAACTTTTATTTATGTAACTCATGATCAGACAGAAGCATTAACAATGGGGGACAGAATTGTAATTTTAGATAAAGGTAAAATTCAACAAGTTGACAATCCTTTAAATATTTATAATAATCCGAAAAATAAATTTGTAGCCGGATTTATAGGTTCACCTCAAATGAATTTTATTGATTGTGGTATTGTTAATGATACTTTAATTATGACAGAACCAATTATTGAATTAAATCATCAAGTAGCAGATAAATTAGCCGGAAAAAATGAAATTACAGTAGGTATAAGACCAGAATTTATGGTAAATCCGACAGGTAAAATTAAATTAAAAGTTAAAACTGAAATGACAGAATTACTTGGTTCCGAACAAATTGTTTATTTCAAAATTGGTGAAAATAAATGTTGTGCGAGATTAAGTACAGATTTTCTTGTTGAAGATATTATTGAACTAAGTTTTGACGAAAGTAATTTTTTATATTTTGATAAAGTAACAGGCGAAAGACTTGCCTAGAAATTTAAGGAGGATAACATGGGAATAATGCAGGGTAAAAAAGGGGTTATATTTGGTGTATCAAATAACCACGGTATCGCTTATGCCATAGCAAAACAATTATTTGATGAAGGTGCTGATATAGCATTTACTTATGCCGGAGAAGTTATGGAAAAACGCGTAAAACCGCTTGCTGAAGAAATGAATTCAAAATTAATAATTTCTTGCGATGTTACAAAAGAAGATGAAGTAAAACATGTTTTTGAGGAATGTGAAAAAATATACGGAAAACTTGATTTTGTAGTTCATGCTGTTGCATTTGCAAACAGAGAAGATTTGCAAGGTGAATTTATAAATACTTCAAAAGAAGGCTGGGATTTAGCTCTGGGTGTAAGTTCTTATTCATTAATTTCAATTTGTCGTGAAGCAAGACCTATAATGAATGAAGGCGGAGCTGTTTTAGCACTAACATATTTGGGTTCGGAATTTACCGTTGCAAATTATAATATTATGGGGGTTGCAAAAGCAGCATTAGAAGCTTCTATGAGATATCTTGCAATGGATATGGGCAAAAACGGTGTAAGAGTAAACTGTCTATCGGCTGGTCCTATAAAAACACTTGCAGCAAGAGGAATTTCAGGATTTGACCACATGTTAAAAGCTGCTTCTTTGAAATCACCGTTAAAACGCAATACTTCACTTGAAGATGTAGGAAAAGCAGGTATGTATTTGGCATCACCTCTTTCAAGCGGAACAACAGGTGAAATTTTATATGTAGATTGCGGTTGTCGTTCTGTTTATGCATCTATTGATGAAATTGAAGTTATTAAATCATCATTATAATTAAAAAAGACCGATTAATAAATTAATCGGTCTTTTAATATATTTTTTTAATTAATTTTAAAATCATCTATTGCATTTGTTTGTTCAGACGGATAATTTTGTTTTAACGGATCATAATTTCCGCTTGATTCTGCATGTAATTTTTCCATATATATCTGACAGTTTTTAACCAGTTGTTGATGTTGAGTTAAAGTATTGTCTATTGTACTTAAAATCTGTTCAGCAAAAGCTTCCGCTCCTTCTTTTGTTCTTATAGCTTCATCATGAGCTTGATTTCTGAATATTTCAGCATCTTCAAGGGCTTTTCTTTTTATTTCTTCACATTCAGCTACAACTTGTTCTTTAATAAGACCTGCTTCAGCCTGAACTTTTCTTAATAATTCTGATTCACTTAATAGTCTTGCAGCCTCATTTTGAGCATCAAGAATAATTTTTTCAGCCTTTTGTTGGGCTTCAACTTGTATTTCTTCTTTTCTTCTTAATAATCTGTTTGCATCTCTAACCTCAGGAGGTAAAGCAAGATAAATATTATCAATTATTGATTCAACATCTTTTAATTTTATTGCAACCAAATAATTTGGTAAAATTGGAAAACTTTTTTCTAAAATAATTTCCAATTTTTTTAATAAATCAAATACATTATTTATTTGAGCATTCATATTTATAATAACCTCTTGGTATAATAATTTTATTGTACAACACTTTAAATTTAATTGTCAAACCATGTTTTTTAGGCTGTTTTAAATTTAGATTTAAGGTAGTCATTAACCTCTTTTGGTACAAATTTTGAACAATCACCGCCCAAGCTTACAACTTCTTTTACCGAACTTGAAGAAATAAAGTTATATTTAGGGCGAGTTGTTAAAAATATTGTTTTAATATCCTTATCAAGTGCACTATTCGTTTGAGATAATTGCATTTCAAATTCAAAATCAGAAACAGCACGTAGTCCTCGAATTAGAACTTTTGCATTTTTTTTTCTTGCATAATTAACAGTTAATCCTTCAAAGCTGTCAACTTCAACGTTATCGAATTCTTTTATTGATTTTTTAATAAGTTCTACTCTTTCTTCAACAGATAAAAGACCGCCTTGTTTTTCTGAATTATAAGCAACTGCAATAATAACTTTGTCAAATATTGCTGCTGCTGTTTTTAGAACATCCAAGTGTCCGTTAGTAATCGGATCAAAACTACCCGGATATATCGCTACTTTCATTTTCACTAATTCCTTTAAATAATTCTAAAATATTATATCATAAGAAAAATTTTAAATATACAAAAAAAAGCCTCCCGTTTGGGAGGTGAATTTTTGTTTAATAATTGAGAGAGAGTATTAATTAAAAACCTTATCCTTACCTAAATGTATTTGAAATCTTGTTTAATAATCCGATTGTTTATTTTTACCTTTCTTGATTATTTATTGTTACATGTCAGATTATACATTTTAAAAACATATTTTTTATTTCGTATTAGAAATATGCTCTTAATCTCGTACTTTAATAAAGTTTTTTTTTAAGAAAAAATTGCCTTTTTTGAAGAATAAATGTTAACTTTTGTTAACAAAAGTTTTTGTTTA
>JAFWGJ010000045.1 GCA_017512405.1 bacterium
ACACAAGTAAAAGATTTTAAAAATAATACTGAAATCAAAGCCAAAACCGACAAAAACGATACTTTGATTGAAGAAATTAAAACTTATAAAGATAAAAGCGGTAAAATACTAAAAACTCAATCTGCAAAACTATCAGAAGTTGAAGGTGTTTATGACGTTAAAGTTAAAAATGCTGACGGTTCAGTGGATATTTTGAGTCAAGGTAAATACGACGCAAAAACAGGAATAGCAACCATTACGAAAAATATGACGTCTTTTGACGGAACAAAAACTCAGTACAAATCCACTTACGATAAAGAAGGTAACAGAGAAACTAAATATCAAATTACCGATAAAAACGGAAAAGTTTTGATGGATAATACTGAAAAATTCTCTAAGAAAGGTAATAAAGCCGTTTCCGAAAAGAATGGTCAGGTTTACGAAATAACTTATGGTGAAAAATCTATTTCAGTTAAAAATAATAATAAAACAACTGAAATAGGTTTATATGGCTTTGCAAACGGTGATATTTCACCTATGATGAAATTATCAGGTGCAGAGTTACTTCAAATGAAGAATAATGTTACCAAGTACAACGGCAGCCAGGGCAGTTTTGCAGCTTATGATATTTATACAAAACAAGTAAACACAACAAATAATAAACTTTGCACACTTTGCCACGAATTAGGACACGCAAAAGATTACAGAAACAAAGCGATGGAAATTACAAATGACGAAACTTTTGTGAAAACATTTGAAAAAGAAAAACAAGAGTTTGTTAAAAATTCATCAAATTTTGAAAGAAATTTGATAGAATATTTTGTAAGACCAAAATGTCACCAAGCAGGCGAAAAAGGTGGTCTTGTAGAAACTGTTGCTGAGGTAAATGCTTTACTTAATGCACCTTCTGATGACAAAGAAACAGGCATGAGAAAACAAGTTTTACAACAATATTTCCCACGTACAATTGCTGTTTTAAGTGAAAAATTGGAAAAATTTAGTGATGCTCCATTGAGAGAATCATCAAATCCAAACTTCGGACACTAGATTTAGGAAAGGATAATTATGAAAAAACGATTTTTAGCCTTTACGCTTGCCGAAACATTGATTGTAATCGGCGTAATAGGTATTGTGTCAGCCCTGACTTTGCCTAACTTAAACAGTTCAACAGGTGAAAAAGAAAAAGTTGCCAAGGTTAAAAAGATATATCAAAACCTGCAAGATGCATTTGGTCGTGCCGAAGCTGTTTATGGACCATATGATGAATGGATTAAAACTACTGATACTACTCAAGAATTAAAAGCAAAACGTATAGGTGAACGTATAACTGAATTCTTGAAAGTTTCAAAAAATTGTAATACTACAACTGGCAGTGGTTGTTTTAATAGTGGCCAATATAAAAAAATTAGTGGTGATAATTATGAGAGCGCTGACACAACTGATTATTATAAAGTTATTACCGCAGATGGTACATCCGTTGCTATAAAAAATAACGTAATAGTTGTTGATATAGACGGACCAACAAAAGGTAAATTTACATTGGGTCATGACATATTTTGGTTTGGTTCAAACTCAAACGTAGGAGTAGTTCCGTATAACAATGATGATTTTGGAACATTATTAACAGAGGTTACTACAAGAGGTACACAAGCTTCAGGTTGGATAATCAAATATGACAATGCAGACTATCTACAATTTCAATCTGTAAGCGGTTCGACTGCTACGTGTAAAAACGGCAATACTGTTACCGAAACAAATCCAAGATGTAAGTAGTTATTAGTGAATGGTTAGTTGATATTTATAGATTCACGATTTACGAATAGTATTTAGATATTACCTGTTGAACTGTTTTTATCGTCTTCAAGAGATTTTAAATCAATATCTTTTGAATCATCATCGTATGCAAGATTTTGTTGAATGTTGTTGTCAATTTCAACGTTAACTTCTGCTTCAACCATTTCAATTTCATTCTTTTGGTAATCTTTAATTTTACCGTCTTCAAGTTTTACCTGAACAGAATTGTTTAAGAAATGCAAGGCGCAAACTTTACCAAGTCCATCAGGCGTCATTACAGGCGAACCTACAGGAGGCATACCTTTTGCGGCTTCAATATAATTTGAATATTCATAATTCAAACAGCATAATAATCTTCCGCAAGTTCCGGAAATTTTGCCGGGTGTAATAGGCATACCTTGGTCTTTTGCAAGTTTTACATTTATTGAACCAAATTTTTTCAAGAATGAACAGCAGCAAAATTCTTTTCCGCAAATTCCGCAACCTTCCATAATTGAGGTTTCATCGCGAACTCCAATATGGCGAAGATCAATTCTTACACGCTTAAATGTTTGAGTTAAATCTTTTAATAATTCACGAAAATCAACTCTTTCCGGTGCTGTATAATAAAAAGTTATTTTTTTTCGGTCAAAAGTTATTCTGGATTGAACCAAATTCATTACAAGTTTATGCTTTTCAACAAGAGCTTTACACTTGAAAAATGCTTCAACTTCTTCTTTTTTTATTTCTTCAAGAACCTGTTTATCTCTTTCGCCTAAAACTCTTATAACAGGAAAAGCATCAGGCTTTTGTTTACTTTCTTCCCAAATTTTAGAGATTTCATCAGTTACATAAACAACCTTTAAAGCTTCTTCGCCTTTTTCCGTACGTACAAGAACCATATCATCAGCTTCAATTGTTACTGTTGATGGTACATCAAGAGGATAATACATATTTTTTAAATATCTTACTGCAAATTTACTCATTAATATTTTTCCTCTTCTTTCAATTTTCTGTTCATTAATTTTTGCATTACTTCAATAGGCGTAATATCCGTATATAATGCTTCATAAATGGCTTCTGACAAAGGAACTTCAACATTTAATTTTTTAGCTAATTCGCAAAGAGCCTTAGATGTTTGAACTCCTTCTGCAACAGAGCCTAATTCTTTTAAAATATCATCAATTTTTTTACCCTTAGCAAGCATTGCACCAACGGTATGGTTTCTTGATAGGGGACTTGAACAAGTTGCTATTAAATCGCCCATTCCTGATAAACCGTATAAGGTTGACGGATTAGCACCTAATCTCACACTTATTCTTACGATTTCTGCCATTCCTCTTGTTAATAGCGCACCGTTTGCATTATCGCCTAAATTCATTTGAGCTGCAAAACCTGCTGCTATTGCGATTACGTTCTTTAAGCTTCCGCCTAGTTCAACGCCTGTTACATCTGTATTTGTATACAATCTGAACTTGTTTTTAACATTCAGATGTTTCTGTACAAATTCTGCTACTTCAATATTATCAGATGCTACACAAGCAGCTGTCGGACAACCCATTAATACTTCTTTTGCAAGTGTTGGCCCTGAAAGTATTGCAAGTTTTTGTTCAGGTAATACATCTTTTATAACGTCTGACATTGTCATTAATGACGGCAATTCAATACCTTTTGATGCATTTACAAGAATTTGTTCCGATTTTATACCCGATGCTTTTAATTGTTCGCAAACACTTCTTGTGCCTGCTGTTGCTACAACTGATAAAATTATGTCTGCCTTATCAATTGCGGATTTCATATCAGATGTAACTTCAACTTTATCCTTTAATTGAATTTCTAAAGGTTTTGAACAATGTTTATTTTTTACTAAATCTTCCTGTAAATCTTGTTCCCTTGACCAAAGGCAAATTTGTTCAAAGTTATCGGTTAATAACCACGCAAGTGTTGCTCCCCAGCATCCTGCTCCAAGTATTGTTAATTTCATTTTATTTTTTCCTTTTCATTTAAAACTTTTCTTAAAACACCGTGATGGCGTTTTAAATTTTCTCTTGCAGCTTCTATATCAATATTTTTTACAATTGAAACAACAGATGTTTTTACTTCCCAATTGCATTTAGTTAATGTTTCAAAAGCTTTTGCATGGGTTGTATCTGCAATTTGAGCTACAATTCTTATTGCCCTGTCTTTTAGTTTTTCGTTTGTCGGGTTCAAATCTATCATAAAGTTTTGATAAGTTTTTCCTATTTTTATCATGGAACCTGTTGAAAGCATATTAAGAACCATTTTTTGTGCAGTTCCGGCTTTCATTCTGCTTGAACCTGCTATAACCTCCGGTCCGACTTCAACACAAATTGTAAGAGATGCTTCTTCCGCTATCCTTGCTTTTGAATTGCAAGTTAGTGCTATTGTTTTTGCGTTAACTTCATTTGCCATATCTAAAACACCCAGTAAATATTTTGGGTTTCCGCTTGCTGAAATTACAACTGCCACATCATTTTCGGTTAATATTTTTGCATCATATCGACCGCCTTCAAAATTATCTTCTGCCCCTTCTATTGGGTATTTGAAAGCACCGTCACCGCCTGCAATTATTCCCTGTACCATTTCATGAGGCACGCTGAACGTCGGAGGGCATTCTGATGCATCCAAAATCCCCAAGCGGCCTGATGTTCCGGCTCCAAAATAAATTAATCTTCCGCCTTTTAAAAGCTGTTTTGAAATGATATCAATTCCTCGAGCAATATTTTCAAGCTCACTTTCTACCGCAAGTGCAACAAGTTTATCTTCTTCATTTATTTTTTGCGCGATTTCAAAACTACTCAACAAATCTATATTTTTTGTATTTTCGTTACGAAATTCTGTTATAACTTCGCTCATTAACTTCCCTAAATGTTTTTTATTAAATTTGCCATTTCAATAGCTGATTTTGCAGCTTCCGAACCTTTATTTCCTGCTTTTGTTCCGGCTCTTTCTATTGCTTGTTCAATATTGTCTGTTGTTAATACTCCAAATATAACAGGAACACCGGTTTCTAAACTTACTGATGCGATGCCCTTTGAAACTTCCGCACAAACATAGTCATAATGTCCTGTTGAACCTTTTATTACAGCCCCTAATGTGATAATTGCAGAATATTTTTCTGTTTTAGCAGCTTTTTTTGCTATAAGAGGTATCTCAAATGCTCCAGGTACCCATATAACATCAATGTTATCTTCATTAACACCATGTCTTTTTAATTCGTCAACTGCTCCTGATAATAATTTTGAACCTATAAATTCATTAAATCTTGATATAACAACACAAAATTTTTCGTCTTGTACGACAAATTTTCCTTCAATAGTTTTCATTTGCACTCTCCTTATATTTTAATTGTAAACCAAATGCTTGATTTTACAATAGCGGAGAGAAAATCTTATAAAAAATATACAACCCTGATAATATTAATAAAATTCCGCTGAATTTAAGTAAAAATTCCGATACTTTTACAAATGACTGCATGTTTTTTACTGAGGATGTAAAAACTCCTGCTATTACAAGTATTAATCCTTGACCTATTGCAAACAGGAATAACATTAGTATCGCAAATAAAATATTCTCGGACACGGAAGCAAATGCCATTATACCCGCTAATATCGGTGTTGAACAAGGTGTTCCCGCAAGTGCAAATACCATACCGATTAAAAACGGGTATAAAAAAGCAAATCCGCCTTCATTTTTAGGTATTGATTTTATTATTACCGGAAATTCAAAATCTAATATATCAAGCAGTTTTAAGCCCATTACAATAAGGAATGAACCTATAAATAAACCGAAATAACTTCCGAAAAACGATATAAATACTTTTCCTGTTACGGCACAAATTATACCTATTGCACTAAATACAACCGCGCTGCCAATAATAAAAAATATCATTTGCAGTAATGTTTTTACCGGTTTTTCTTTTGAATATCCGCCTATATAGCCGATAATAATAGGAAGCATTGCAAGCGAACAAGGACTAACTGATGCTATTACACCTCCTAAAAAAGAGGCTATAAGCATTGTTGCTTTAAATTGTTCTCCTTGTATATTTGTTGTCAGCGAATTTAATATATCTATCATTTTAAAAGCTCATTATAATGTGATTCAAGTGTGTTTTTTTCTACAAATCCTTCTGTTCTTCTTTTTTCTTTACCGTTTTTGTCTACAAATATTAATGTCGGAACAAGAGATATTCCGTATTTATCAATTGCATCGGAAATTTCTTGTTCAGTGCTTTCAACATCATACTCTATAAAATTAATTTTATTCTCGTATCTTGGTTTTAACTCATCAAAACAAGTTTTTAATTTTTTACAGTCAGCGCAGAGCTTTGAAGAAAATTTTATAACCTGAGGCTGTCCTTCTGTATATTTTGCAGCCGATACGGTTTGATTTTGTGATAATACCGCATATGCAATGATAGGCACGATAAAAATTAATGCAATAACAATAATGTTTTTCTTCATGATATTTCTCCTTTTTATATTCTACATTAAAAATATAATAAAAAGAAATATTTTCTAACCCCGATTGGCTAATATTATATGACAAAACGCCGAGGCATTGCCTCGGCGTTGGTTCTTCGACTTTGTAAAATTCTTGTGTACCGAAGAATCTTTATGCTTATGAAGAGAACGTTTTGAACGTTGTTTCGATATTCTTTTGGATAACACTTTTTACAGCTTCCATTTCTGTTGTTAGTGCTTTTTGTTCAGTATCAAGCTGTCTTAATCTTAATTCAAGGGTTCTGTCTTCAACTTGAATTTTTGATGTTTTGGCATTAATTTCCGCAAGTCGTTTTTCATATTTCAAAATATTGTAATTATATTGTTGCATTGCATCTTCGTAACCTTTTTCGTCAGTTATTTCTTGAGAATTTAGTGCAAATTTTGTATCCATACTTTCTAATTTTATATTTTGATAACGACCTGTGCCTGAACGGTCATCAAGTCTTGCGTATTCAGTTTGTGTTATTTTTTCTTCAATGTTTGTTGCATAGTATTGATTTAATGTTTTTTGATAATCAATAGGTGATGAAATTTGATACTCGTCGTTTACTTTTACGCTGTGGCTGTTTCCGCTTGCAATACATTTGTCTAAGTCTGCTGTTACTGCGAAATACATTTTACCGTTTCTTTCATAAACCCAAATATCACTGTCTGCAACAAGTGCTAAGTCAGGGTAATCGTGACGGATTTGTTCTAATGCAGTTTTTTGAATTTTGTCGGTAGCGTCATATCTTTCAGCTTCTGCATTACCAAGTTTATATTTGAAGTCATCTTTTACAGTTGTGGAGTATGTTAATTGACCTGCTTCACCTGATTGTGCAAGTGCATTCAAGTCAGAGTTTTTACAGAAAATTTTCATTTGTTTTCCGTGTTCATCAACACCTTCACATTTACTGAATTGTGATACGTTATCAAGGGTTATTTTACCTTCTTGTGCAAGTTTTTTAAGCTCATCTAAGTCATTTTCATCACAAGTTGTAAATACGGCAGATGTTCCGCCGGCATCCGTAACTGTGTAATTAGCTCCATTTTTTGCAACATGGATGTTGTTTTCTGTTTTTTGGTCTGTTGTATAGGTTGCAATTTTTTGTACTTGCGGGTTAGAATTTCTTTCCTGAATAGCTTTGTATACATCTTGATTAAAGTGATATGTAACTTGATAATTATATTTTTCACCGTTAATTTCTTTATCAACTTGTTGAAGTTTATCAATTTCGTATTCATTTACACCATCCGAAAATGCATACTGTTGTTCTGTATAATCAGTCGTTTTTGGTGCGGTTGGTACTGCCATATTTAACATTTCATTCCACAAGTTTGCGGATTGATTTGCAAGCGCAGTACGTGCTTGGTTAATTTGTTGACCTTCATATTCTACGTTGGTTTTTCTTGCTGTTAAGCCCAAATAACGAGCTTGTGATGCTGCCATTCCCATAAGCGTCTCTCCCAATTATCCATATTCCGTTATGTTTTGATTATAATGATATTATTTTAAATATCAACATTTTTTTATGAATTTGGTATAAATGGTTGATAATTATATATCTTCGGGAATAAAGATAACACAATCTTCAAGTTGATTTCTTATTTCTTCATAACTTTTTCTGTATTTGACATGCTTTTGATATTCTCTTACCACATTAATTACATCGTCTGTTGACATTCGGATAATTCTTCTTGAACTGTTTTTGTTTTCAATAATTCTTGCCATTTTAAATATTCCTTTCAAAATTTTATACGGCAAAAATTGGCTGAACTTTACTAAAATCAGTCTTTTTGCTTAGAAAACTTTTTTCATATTTTAATCATTTAAAGAAACCGACAGACCTTCCATTATGTTGAAAAAGTCTTCTGCCGGTAATGTAGACATCGTTTTTATTGCATATTTTAAATCAGAGTTTGTGTCATACCAGCGTCTTTCATTTACGCTTTGTTGATATAATCCCAAAACTCTTTCAATACCTAAACTTAATTCAGGTTCTTCTTCGTCTTTGTGTAAATCTTTTATTTGTTTGACAATTTCAATAAGGTCTTTTGACAGTCGTCTTTTTGATTCATTATCAAGCTTTTTAAGTATTTCAAACGCCTCTATTGCCTTATGATTATCGTCATACCATCTGCGTTTTAAACTCATATATCAAAATCCCCTTTATAAAATCATATTATTTTTTTTAAGAAAGGTCAACTATTTTTCAATATGTAAAAAAAGTGCTACAATATCATAATGGGGAATTGCGGATGAAAAGATTTTTAATCTTCTTATTATTAATATTTCTAATAAGTTTTCAAAGTGTTTTTGCCGATGAAAAAATAACTTCTGTTAACTATGATACTTCGGCAAATATGCTTTTTATTGCCTCAACTTCTAACGAAAAGCTCACAGATAATATAAAAGTAGTAACTCTTTCAAATCCTAACAGAATATATTTTGATATTCCGAATTCCGTTTTGACGACGGAAAAGCAGGATTATCAAATATCCTCAGGCGGTGATTTAAGACAAATTGTCGTATCTCAAAATTCTACAAATCCAAATATTGTAAGGGTTGTAATTTACTTTGCAGAAAATTATAAAACTTCAAATGTTAAATTATATCGTCTGAATAACAATATTATTGTGAAATTTAATAACCAAGTTTGTTATGATGCGAATTACATGCGTGCGGCATACCGTGACGATAAGTTCGAAAATACTGATTATTATTCATTTATTTCTATGTTTTCACAAAATATTACTGCCGAAGAAAAACCGCTTGTTCAAACAGTAAACGGTTCGCAAAAGGTTTTAAATCAAATACAGCAGGCTTTTGAAAATTCTACGGTTCCTGTAAATATCAAAACTTCATATCAAAATGCAAACGTAAAAGTAAGCAAAAAAGATTTTAAATTAAAGACAAACTATTATTTAAAGGGCGTTCAAGCTAAAAATAACGGAATTTTATTAAGTGGTATGGGGGCTTTTTCAATAGAAAGACCTATCCCGCTTAATTCTCCAAACAGACTTGTTTTTGATCTCCCAAATACTTTAACAGATGCTAATATCCGTTCAAAAACATTTCAGTACGGCTCTGATACTGTACGTATAGGACAATTTGAAGCAAATAAGGCTCGTGTCGTTATAACAACGGATAATCATGAGAAGTATATTCCTATATATTCGGTAGATAATCAGTCTGTTTTAATCGCTAATAAAGAAACATTAAATCATGATAAGTTAACAAATATTATGACAAATCTTGCATCAGCAAAGGTTACAAAGGTTGATAATAAAAATTACGGATTGAATTTTTATTTCACAAAACCTGTTGTATATGCAATAAAACGAGATGACAATAATTTAACTATTTATTTCTTTAATGCTGTTCAATTTAATGATCAAGATTTTAAATCGACAGTAAGAGGAACTGAGATGTCATCCTCAAGAATTGATTTAATGCCGAGAATAGGTTTGAGATATTCATTACAATTAGAAAAAGGGGATAGTGTAAAAGTATATTCCGGTGCAGATGCAAGAACAATAAAGCTTGCTTTAAAGACATCAAAAAAAGAAACTCTAACACAAAGAACTCCTGAGGTTATAACCGAATTGCCTACAAAGAATCCTGAAAAAATAATTAAACCGCGTAAATCAGGCGACAAGGTAGTTGTAATAGATCCCGGTCATGGCGGTATCGATTATGGTGCAATTCGTTCAGGTATAAATGAAAAAGATATTACAACAGATGTATCTGCAAGAGTTGCAAAAATACTTAAATCTGACGGATTTAAAGTTTATCTGACAAGAGATGAAGATAAAACTTTGTCATTGCAAGAAAGGGTAGATTTTGCGGAAGAAAATAATCCGGATATTTTTGTAAGTATTCACGTAAATTCAAGCGAGGGTACAACCGCAACAGGAATTGAAACTCATTATTATCATGATTACAGCATAGGACTTGCAAAAGTTGTTCATGCTGCAATGGCTAAATATATTAATTCAAAAGACAGAGGTTTGTTTAAATCTAAATTTTATGTTATAAATCATACGACTATGCCAGCAATTTTGGTTGAAATAGGTTTTATTTCAAACGAGGATGAACGTCAGGATATGCTTACGGAAAAACGTAAACAAGCTACGGCAAAGGCGATTGCAGAGGGTATAAAAAATTATTATAAACAGCAGCAAAAAGAACAGAAAGAATTATTAAAAGAGCAGAATAAAAAAGATGAACAAAAATAAATCTATTGCGGTTTTTGATTCCGGGGTCGGCGGCTTAACCGTTTACGAAAAACTTAAAACTATTTTACCGAATGAAAATTATATATATTTTGGAGATTTGAAAAATTCTCCTTACGGACAAAAATCAAAAGAACAACTTTTGGATATAACCTCATATATTTTCAATTATTTTACATCAAGAGATGTAAAAGCTGTTGTAATGGCTTGTAACACTACATCTGCAAATGTCTATGAAGAATATAAAAATTCTTTTGACTACAAAATTTATCCTATAATTCAAACGTGTGCAAAGGTAATTTCGGAATTACCAATTAAGAAATTAGGTGTTTTTGCTACATCTGCAACAATTTCATCAGGTGCTTACAAAAGAGAAATTAATAAATACAATGAAAATATAGAAGTTTTTGAAATGGCTTGTCCCGGTTGGGTTCAGATTGTAGAAGAAAATAAACAACATGATGAAAAAAGTATTCAATTGATTAAAGAAAATTTGGATGGAATGCTAAAAAATAATCCTGAAAAAATAATTTTAGGCTGCACTCACTATCCGTTTTTGCTTGATGTCTTATCTCAATTTGCTCCTAGTGAAACATTTATTGACCCGAGTGAATTTTTTGCACAATATATAAAATCCGATTTGGAAAAACACGAATTGCTAAATTCTGACGGCGGGGATGAAGAATTTTTTGTCAGTGCAAATCCGAAAGAATTTAAAGTCGCTGCAAAAATGTTTTATGAATTAAAAAATGAACCAAAACTATTAGAATACCAATATTAATAACTTTTGTAAAAAATTTTACAGATATTTTTTTTTAATGGCAAATTTTACCTTATAAATTTGTTATAAATTTTGTAGGTTATCTATGAATTTTGACGGGAAAATTTCGCCGATTACAGTAAAAACTCCTGTAAAACCTAAGGATAATACTGTAAAAGCAAAAAATACTTTTAATACAATAGCTAAAACTGCGTGTGAATTACCTGCAGGCGCTCTTTATCGTGCAATGTTAGGTATTAATACCGCTAAAAATAAACTTGTTCAAATACCTGAATTTGATTATAAATCAGCCGATGATTATGTTAGAGATAATCCTGTTATGAAACATGTCTGCAGGACAGATATAAACCGTCTTGTGGATGTTTTGTGTTCTAAAACGGAAGAAGCCGCTAATACAAAGATGCATTTGGATTTAATAAAATCAGGCGATATGAATCCAAAAAGCATATTATATTATTGGGCTGACGGCAGAATGAATGAGAATCTCGTTAAAGACATGAGAATGATTACCGAGGCTAAGGAATCTGGTAAAAATGTTGCAGATGTTTATGTTCCGACTTTAAAAACTCCGCAAGAAGGGGTAAATAAAAGAGAAATAGGTGATGTTTTTGAAGTCGAAGGTTCTAAAAATATTTATGTAAAAACCGATGATAATTCCGCAAAACAATTAAAAATGGATAAAGAAATGTTCATTAAATTGTTTCCGCCTGCAACAAGATTTACCACACAACAACAAGATATCGGCGATTGTTATTTAGTGTCAACTTTGGGTTCTATAATGAACAATCCAAAATCCAGAGTAGCTTTGTATGATGCTTTTGAACAAAACGGAAAAGATGTTACCGTTAAATTCAAAAATGGATTTGGAGAGTATAAGTATGAAAATGCTGAATTGCCTGAAAGCAGGGTAAAAAATTATGGTGTTGACGGTTCAACGGGTATTAAAATTTTGGAAGATGCTTATGGACTGGATTCCGTAAATAAAGCTGACACCATGTTCAGAAAAATTATGAACGATAAAATTGCTAAAAAAGAGCAGGAAGTTCAAAGTGCAACAGGTTCAGAAAAAGAAAAATTACAAAAAATACTTGACGGACATAAACAACGTTTAAATGATTATATTGAAGCGAAGAATGATAAATCACGACAAATTGTTGTTTGCAGAGATGATAATAAGTTTAATATTTACTATGAAGAAGATAAATATGGCTTGAAATTTAAAGATTTGAAAAAAGATCCTGATAACAGAAAATACGGCTATAAGAGCGAAGCGGATTTTTACAGAGGTTCGCTTGGCGGATATGAATTTGAAGTATTCCAAAGATTCGGATTCGGCGGTTTTAGACAAATGAATCTTAAATATGATAAAGAAAACGTTGAAAAACTTATTGAAAAGCAAGATTTTAATTCAAATTATATAATGACAGGCGGAACAAAATCATCTTTATTGGGTATTGAAAGTGAAATAGATTCTAAAAAAGGTCTGTATGCTTTTCACGCATATACATTGGAGCCTAAAAAAGACGGCAATGAATTAAAAATAAGTTGTACTAATCCTTGGAATACAGCTTACAAAGCAGATATTTCTCTTAAAAAATTCTTTAAAAACTATGATTCCGTATCAATTGTTGATATTAATTCATACGGTAAAAATTTACCGCTTGAAGAACAGCCTATAAAATATGGTAAACATGGTCCTATAACAGGCTTGCATAAATCAGATACTCCTGTTGTTTGGTATGTAAAGTAAAATTTAAATAAAAAATCCTGATTTTTAAATCAGGATTTTTTATTTTTAGATATTTAATAAAGCTTTAACTTCTTTACGTTTAACTTTTAATGTAGTTGTTTTTGGTAATGGTTCTTTGTGAACTATTATGTTGATTGGTCTTTTATAAGGTGCAAGCTGTTGAGAAAGAGTTTTAACTTCATCTCTGATTTGTTTATTTAATTCTTCATCAGATTTATCTTTCATAAACTGTTCTTTTGGAACGACAACAGCAGCGATGTCTTCAGTACCATCTTTTTCACCGCCTGTTCTTGATGAACCCATTACGCAAACTTCAGCAAAGTGTTCGCTTTTTTCCAAAACTGCCTCAACTTCTTCAGGGAATACTTTTTTACCGCCTGACAAAACAATCATATTTTTAATTCTGCCTGTAATATGAATATGACCGTCGGCATCAAGATGTCCTATATCACCTGTATGCAGCCAACCGTCTTCGTCAATAGTTTCGGCTGTTAATTCAGGTTGGTTATAGTAACCTTTCATTACGGATGGTCCTTTTAATTGAATTTCACTGGTTTCTTTGTCAATTCTGCATTCAAAACTATCCAAAGGTTTACCAACTGATGAATAATCGTTACGTTTATCATAGTTTACTGAAACAACAGGACTTGTTTCTGATAAACCATAACCTGCATAAATCTTAATACCAATTGTTTCAAAGAAATTTGCAACACTCTTATCAATAGGTGCTCCACCTGATATGCAACCTATAAAGTTTCCTCCAAAATTATCGTGAATTTTTTTGAATATCATCTTTTTAATTCTGAATGATGGAATAAATTTTGCAATGTTAAACATTACAGGGAATACTTTTTTTGCTACAGGATTTGCGTTAATTTCATTTTCAATACCGGCTTTTAATAATTTTAAAAACGCAGGTACTACAATCATAAATTTGACATGCTTTTCTCTCATAATCATTAAAATATCTTTAGGTTTTAATGATTGAGTATAATATACAGACATACCCCAATATAAGAATACTGAGAACCCTACGGTTAATTCAAAAAGGTGGTTCATTGGTAAAATTGATAATACCGGTATTCTTTGATTCATATCAAAAAAATATGGGAATATTTTTTCCATGTCTTTTAATTGTGCAATCATGTTTCTAAAAGAAATTTCAACACCTTTAGGATTTCCTGTTGTACCTGACGTGTAAATAATGAAAGCAGTTGATTTAGAACTTCTATGACGCCATTTGCAATCTGTTGAAGCTTGAATTGTATATAAACTCGGAAGTGTCATGTTATAACTTGGTTCATCCATGACAATTAAATGTTTAATTGAATCAACAGCTTTTTGTATTTCTAAAGCTTTTTCAATATATTGTTGCGAAACAAATAAAATTGAAGGTCTGCAATCAGATAATATTGAAATAAGTTCATATTTCGTAAGTTTAATATCTAAAGGAACAGTTGTTGCTCCTGACATAATTGATGCAAATACACATGCTCCGTATTCAGGCTTTGATTCAGAAAGTATAGCTATTTTGTCATTTTTCTGAACATTTAAGTCATGCATCAGGTAACTTGCAACTTTTCTCGAAAGTAACCCGATTCCTTTATATGTAAATTCTTTCCAACCATAACCGGTTCTTATGCCCAATGCTACTCTGTCAGAATAATCTTCTGTCTTGTCTTGCAACAGCATTAAAACGTTATTCTTTTTCATTATCTTCC